>JBEULK010000062.1:0-20341 GCA_041287325.1 Pyrobaculum sp.
CGCGCCGAGCGGCAGGGCGTGGCGCTTCTACCTATACGCCACGGACTTGGAGGAGCTCGGCGTTGTGTAGGTGCCGTTTAGACGTTACGCTTGCTGAAGCTAATCAGTGGTTGGGAGGTGTTTGTTTTTATACTTTCGAGTATAATACTCTGTGAGTGAATTTGTTGACAGGGAGAGGGAGTTAGCGGTGTTGGAGGAGCTGTGGCGCACTCCAGGCGCCCAGCTTGTGGTGGTGTATGGGAGGAGGAGGGTTGGCAAGACTGCGTTGGTTAGGAGGTTTCTCGTGGGGAAGAGGGGGGTTTACCACATGTGTACTTTGGATACTATTGAGTGGAATTTGAGAGAGATGTTGAGGGCGTTGGCCGAGGCTGTCGGCGACTTTAAGATCTCGGCGCTTGAGCCGCGGCTTGACGTCCTCCTGCGGGTTTTGGCCGAGGTTGCGTCGGACAGATTTGTCTTTGTCGTCGACGAATTTCCGTACTGCGCCGCCGTGTATCCGCCGATGGCCTCTGTGATTCAGAGGGCGTGGGACATGTGGCTGTCTCAGACTAACGTCTTCGTGGTGTTAGTGGGGTCGAGTATTGGCATGATGAGTGAACATGTGCTGAGTAGAAAGGCCCCCCTTTACGGGAGGCGTACTGGCAACATAAGGCTGGGGGAGCTGGAGCCCCACTACGTAGGTAGCTTCGTGGGGGGCGGCGTCGAGGACTGGTTTAAGGCATGGGCGGTGGTGGGGGGTGTTCCCTACTACCTCAGGCTCTTCGTCCCGGGGCGCCCCGTGGACTTAGAGGTCAGACGTCTTTTCTCAAAGGGCGGGCCTCTTTACGAGGAGCCTCTGTTCTTGTTGAGAGAAGAATTGCGAGAGCCCCGGGTATACGTGGCCCTCTTGGAGGCGCTGGCGGCTGGGAGGACCAGGCTCGGCGAGGTGGCCCAATTCGCCGGTTTGTCGAGCCCCAAGGCCTCTAAGTACTTGTGGAAACTGCGGCAGTTAGACATCGTGGGCAGAGAGGAGGTGTACGGCGCCAGGAGGAGCGGCCGCTACTATATCAAAGACAACCTCTTCGCCTTCTGGTTCCGCTTTGTCTACCCCAACTTGTCTAAGCTTGAGCTAGACCAGCCCGAGGCCGTGTTTACTGAGGAGAGGCTTGACGCCTACTACGGCGAAATGTTTGAGCGATTTGTTAGACAAATCTCGCCGCGTGTATTCGGCGTACAGTTGTATAAGTACGTGAAGGGGCAAATAGATATAGACCTAACCGGCAAGTCGAACGGCTGTAGGATCTACGGAGAGGTCAAGTGGAGCAGGGAGGCGGACCCCGTGCAAGAGTATAAGAGGCTGGCGAACATCAAGCAGGGCGACGTATACTTGGTGGTGGCAAGAGGCTTCTCAAAGCCGCCTCCTGAAGGCGTCGTGGCGGTGACTCTAGGCGACATCTACGACGCATTGAAGTCGGGAAAGAAGATACCGCTGTGTAGCCGCAAGCCGTAGCGGCAAGAGTTTTTAAACAAGACGTATCTGCAACCATGGCTCTTCGTACACGGCTCTTGACGGCAGTACACCGAGAAGTGAGGCTGTTTGCCGATGATTTGTTCTGAAAACCTCTGCCTTAGGATAGAGAGAGTGAAATTTGCGGCGCCTTCTGAGAGGATTGAAATTAAGTCTGAAAACGCCGTGGCGATTTGCATAAAGCCCCACCTCGCCGCTGACTGGCGTATGCTTTTACAAGCCTTGTTTTACGCCTACCACTGGAGGGGGCCTGCTAAAAATCGAAACATCTCTGCACTAGTGTTCTTAACGCGAAGAGGGCAGATAAAAGAGGCGCTCGAAGCATCGGCCGTGGGCTCGACAGAGGCCGTGTGCGCCGCGCTTGGGCCCCGCGAGGAGCTAGACCGGTTGGAGGCGCCCAGGGGAGAGCCCTACTACCCACAGGGGGGATGGAGCCCGTGGGAGATAACCGCCTTCGCCTTAGAGCTTGTGACTTGACTACTCTTCAAACGTGGCTAGGCGGAGAGCCGCCTCTTTATACGCCTTGGCTTGAGCCTCTGTCCACCTATGCTTCTTTATAAAGTATGTATAGGCTCTTCTCAACGCCGCGAGGTCTACTTGAAACTCCACGCCGTCGTATACGATGTCTAGGAGGACGAGGCCCTCCGCGGGGGCGTGGGGGACGGCCCCGGGCCTGGGGTTTTGTAAAAGTTCTTCTATTTTTCGTAGAGAGATCACGCCTCTACCTGCGGCTAGTATAGCCCACGTAATTTTTCTAATCATCTTGTTGCGGAAGCCCCTTCCCTCGAACAGCAGGTACACAAACCCCCCCGAAATTTCAGCGTCTATTTTGTAGACCGTAGTCACCGTGGGCACCTCTTTTTCGCCCCGTCGTTGTATAAAAGAGGCGAAGTCGTGCGTCCCTGTGAGCAACTCAGCCGCCCTTTTCATTAATTCCACGTCTTCCCCCCAGTGGGGGGCGACGTAGAGATAACGTCTGAGCTTCGCCTTTCTTGGATTAAACCCGTCGGGGACTTCAGCCACTGCCCAGGCCCACAGCCCTCTTGGCAGTTTAGAGTTGACGTAGCCGATGGGAAGTCTCTGAGCCGCCATCACCACGTTAGCCACTGCGGAGACCCCCGGGTCGGTCCTAGACCCCCTCCCCAAGACCTCGCCGAGGGCTTTCCTCAGCCAGGTCTCCACAGAGTTAGGATGGCCGGTGAAGCCGTAGAACAAAGAGCCGTCGTACGCCACTTTGTAGAGGTAAGGCATATAAGGAAACGCCGGCGGGGTATATATGCAATTATTTAGACGCGCCTTTAAGGAAGACGTGCCTCAAATTATCTCGTTTACCCAAGACACTTGGGAGTGGGGCGACTATGTCCCGAGAGTAATTGAGAAGTGGGTGAAGGAGGGGAGGGCCTACGTCGCTGAGGTAAACGGAGTTATAGTGGCCGTGGCCGCGATGACTATTGTGGGGAAGTCGGCCTATCTCCAAGGTCTCAGAGTTAGAAAAGAGGCCAGGGGCAAGGGAGTAGGCGAGGCTATGACTAGGTTTATGCTAGAGGAGGCTAAGAGAAGGGGCGCCCAGGTGGCAACCCTCCTAGTCGCAGAGTGGAACACGCCGAGTCACAACCTTGTAAGAAAAGTGGGGTTTAAAGAAAAAGCCGTGGTGTACGGCGGCAAGCCCCTGGGAGCGGGAGGAGGAAGGTGTCTACGAGGGCTTGAGGCATATGAGGCGTTGGGGAGGACTAAGGGCTACGCCTGTCTGCCAGACGAGCCGTGGGTCTGCACGGCCGTCACCCCCTGGGACTTACTATCGAGGGGCACGCCTTGTGTAGGCGACGGGCTTTACATAGGCAGATTCTCCTTCGGCAAGCCCCAGGGCCCGCCCGACTTAGACACCACGTCGTTTAGCCCAGAGGGCTTTAGAGAGAGGTACCCCGCCCACGTCCTCTACGCCATAGAGCTTTAAAAAGGGGCGGAAACAAATGGCCTATGGAGCCCCGCTCGGCATACGACTTGACAGACCCGGAGGACAGGAAAGAACTGGCCCGTTTTGTAAAAGAAGGCGTATTCAGCTACGCCGTATTGATACCAGAGGACTTGCCTAGAGAAGAGCTAGTAGACTTGTTCAAAGCGGCCGGCTACGATGCCGTGGAAGTAGACTCCTCCTCGTGGCCTCGCCAAGTGTTCGTCAAGACAAGAGGCGGCCGTTACCTCTTCAAAAAAGTAGAAGAGGGAGTCTACAGAATTAGCAGAGAATAGGCTGATTACTCCAACGCCTCTGCTCAACTCAACGACTAGGGACTCGCCAGGCGGAAAGTGGTCAATGTGGAACTTTATTTTTCAGGAAAAGTTCCGTGGAGTTTACACTGCAAGTTCAGAGATGCCGCAGGTTTGTGCGTCGAGGCTCTCCTCATGGTAGTGCTTGTCGGCGTTGTCCTGCTCTTAGTTTCTCTAATTCTCGCGGCGCTGGGCACCTTTAAGTTAGAAAGGCCAACATCACTTTAAAAATAGTCGTAGATGTATACATGTTCAAGGCCGGCGCCGTCGAGATTAAGCTGATTAAAGGCGACATAACTGAGGTTGAAGCAGACGTCATAGTAAACGCCGCCAACTCCTACTTAGAACACGGCGGCGGCGTGGCGGCGGCCATTGTGAGGAGGGGCGGCTACATAATTCAAGAGGAGAGCCGTGAGTGGGTCCGGCGGCACGGCCCAGTGCCTGTGGGCGGAGTGGCCGTCACGAGCGCAGGGAAGCTGAAGGCGAAGTACGTCATACACGCCGTAGGGCCCCGTTGCGGGATTGAGCCTCTCGAAAAACTCGGCGAGGCTGTGCGCAACGCCTTGCTCAAGGCCGACGAGCTGGGCGCCAGGTCTATTGCCTTCCCTGCGATCAGCACTGGCGTCTTCGGGTGCCCGTATCGAGACGCGGCGGCTCAGATGGCCAATGCCATTAAAGAAACGGCGCCTAAGCTGGCCAACGTCCGGGAGGTGTTGGTAGTCCTCTACGGAGATGAGGCGTATAAAATCTTCCTGGAGGAGTTTAAAAAAGTGTTATCGGCTGGCGGCTTGTAACACCGCTTCTAGAAGAGCTATGAAGTCCCCCTCGTTTTTTATAGATTTTATGTAAGACTGCAACTCCGGGTCGTCGCCGAGGTCTATTCTATGCGACGTGTTTTTTGTATATTCTGCAACGTAGCCGCTGGCTGTCGGGCATTTTCTATACGTTCCTGTGGTCATTTCGAGGAAGGCCTCTCCTTCTTTGAGAGACATCTCTGCCTTTGCGAAGCTCCCGGCGGTGCAGTCCTCCTGTCTGGCCACCTCTTCGAGGGTGAGCGCGGCGTCGACGAAGTCTTCTCTTCTCTCGATGTAGAAGCTGTGGAAGTTGTTTTCATTTCGCGCAATTGTGTTGAAGGCTTCTACCCATTGGACTAGTTTTTCCATTTGCCCCGCCACGACCTATTATTTAAACGTTGTGGGAACTTTTATATTCCCAGCGGATTAGGCGGGTGTGGATCTGCCCCTGGCTGTGTATCTTCACAGCTGTCCCAACTGCGGGGGACCAATCACCTCGGATAGGCTCGCCTCCGGGCTCCCCTGCGTAGAGTGCCTCCCCGACGGGGCGAAGACCGCCTCTCTGCGCGAAGTGGTGGACGCCCTAAGGAGGAGGAAGGCCTTGAGGGGGCTCGCGTGGGTGGACAAGTTTCTAAGAGACTACGACGAGTTTTCCCAGTTCTTCCGCTCGGCTGTGGGGTTTGAGATGTGGGGCGCGCAGAGGCTTTGGGCTAGGCGGTTTGTTAGGGGAAAGAGCTTCGCCATCGTGGCCCCCACGGGGTCTGGGAAAACCACCTTTGTTCTACTGGCGGCGCTTTTTACGGCGAAGAGGGGGGGCAAGGCGTTGCTTATTTTTCCCACGTCGGCCCTCGCCCAACAAGCCCATAAGAGACTTCTCGCCTATGCAGATAGGGTAAACGTTTCTGTAAAAGCCTTGGGGTACCACTCCCTCTTGACTGACAAAGAGAAGAAGGAGGCGTTGGAGGCGGTGGAGCGGGGGGATTTCGACGTGTTTATCGTTACGTCTGCCTTCTTGCCGAAAAAGTTTGACTTGTTAAGCCGCTACAAGTTTGACTTTATAGCGGCAGACGACGTGGATAGCATCTTGCGGGCCACTAGTAAAAACATAGACAGGATTTTAAAACTCCTCGGCGTGTCTGAAGAAGTTTTAAAAACCGCCCTTGAGGCTATTGACAAGGTAAAGCAGTTGAGAAAGGCAGAGATTGCGGGGGATTTAAAAGAGGCGGAGCGCCTCGACCGAGAGCTGTCTGAGCTTAGGGAGAGGCTACGCTCCATGGTGAGGGAGCTTAAGGTAGGCGTCTTCGTGGCGTCTGGCGCCTTGGCGCGGGCCCGGAGGACCACGAGGCTTCTCTTGTTTAGAGAAATACTCGGCTTCGACGTCGGGGGGAGGGCCGAGGGTCTTAGAAACGTGGTCGACCTTTACGCCGAGCAGGAAAAAGACGTAGTTGCCCAGGTCTTGCAAATTGTAAAGAGGCTGGGCCCCGGGGGAATTATATACGTACAAGACAGAGAGCTGGGACTGGCGGTTGCAGAGAGGGCCGCGGGGGAGGGCTTGGCTGTGGAACATTTCTTAAAGCCGCGGCGTGGTGTTTTAGAAAAATTTGAAAAAGGCGAGGTCGCGGCGTTGGTAGGGTTGGCGTCGCCCCGCTCGCCTCTTGTGAGGGGGATAGACCTCCCCCACGTCATTAGGTACGTGGTGTTCGCGGGGGTGCCTAAGTTTAAGTTTAGAGTTAGGCTGGAGGAGTTCTCCATACCGGCATATTTGACGTTTCTCTACAACATCAGGTCTGTGCTGTCCGGCGAGTTGAAGTACAAAGCCGACAGGTTGATTGGACAGCTTAAGAGAATCGCCCCCTACGCCCTCAGCGTGCAGGAGGCTTTGAAAAAGGCGGCGGAGGGCGCCCCTCTCACGAGTTTTGACAAACACGCCGTGGACGTCGCTAAGTCGGCTGTGGAGTTCGTAGGCGCCCTCCTCCAAAACGAAGAGGTTAAGAAGGCGATTGAGACTTCTACAGAGGTCAGGCTCGCATATGTGGACGGGGAGCTCTACGTCTTGGTGCCAGACGTCACGACTTACATCCAGGGAAGCGGGAGGACCTCCAGGCTGTACGCCGGCGGCTTGTCCAAGGGACTCAGCGTAGTGTTAGTAGACGACTGGAAGGTCTTCCACGCCCTCCAGAGAGAGGTAAAGCTTAGATTCGACGAGGCTGAGTTTCGCAGAGTAGACGAGGTAGACCTAGAGGCCGTCTTAGCAGAAGTGGACAAGGACAGGAGGGCTATTCGAGAGATTTTAGAGGGGAGGGCGGCGCCTGCCAGAGGCGTGGAGCTTATGAGGACTGTGTTGATGATTGTGGAGTCGCCCACCAAGGCTAGGACAATTGCCAACTTCTTCGGGAGGCCCAGCCTACTTATCGTCGACGGCGTGCCTGTCTACGAGGTGTCCACCGGCGACGCCGTTTTGATGGTCACAGCGTCGCTGGGCCACATATACGAGTTGCCCACGTCGCTTCAGAGAGTAGACCCGGCGCAGAGGGTCTTGCTTAAATGGTTCCGCGGCACGCACGGGGAGTACAACGGGGAGGACTATGCAGTTTTAGCAACGGAGGACGGGTTTGTCCCCGTTTATAACAAGATTTGGAGGTGCCGCGGCGGCGTTTACATAGACGACGTAGACGTGCCCAAGGACTGCAAGCCGCTGGACGTGTTAACCTCTATTAGAAACCTCGCCGTAGAAGTAGACGAGGTGCTCCTCGGCACCGACCCAGATTCTGAGGGGGAGAAGATCGCCTTTGACCTGTTCCTCGGCCTGAGGCCCTACGTCTCTCAGATCAAGAGGGTGGAGTTCCACGAGGTGACGAGGAGGGCGATTTTAAACGCCTTGGCTAACCCACGCGATGTAAACTACTCGTTAGTAAAGGCGCAGATCGTGAGGAGGGTGGAGGATAGGTGGCTGGGCTTCGGCCTTAGTAAAATATTACAGTCTACGTTTAAGAACCAGAACCTATCGGCTGGCAGGGTGCAGACCCCCGTGCTGGGCTGGATCGTGAAGACCTACGAGGAGTCGTTGCAGAACCGCGTATACGCCGTAGATTTACAACTAGACGACGTGGACTTAAGGCTACAAGTCCCGCAGGAGGCGCTTAAGTCGCTGAAGTCGAAGAAGCGCGTTGCCATTAGGCGGGTGGAGACTGCGACTAGGACCGTCAACCCGCCTCCTCCCTACACCACCGACGAGTTGTTAAGAGACGCCGTGAACAAGCTCGGCCTATCTGCAGACTACGCCATGAGGCTGGCGCAGGACTTGTTTGAAAGCGGGCTGATTACATACCACCGCACAGACAGCACTAGGGTATCCGCCGTCGGCGTGGCCATAGCCAAGGAGTACATAGTGAAGAAGTTCGGCGAGGGGGCCTTCAAGCCGCGGACTTGGTCAGAGGCAGAGGGAGCCCACGAGGCCATTAGGCCCACGAGGGCCGTGGATGTGGAGGAGCTCCGGGGCCTAGTCAACGCCGGAGTGCTTCAACTCGCCGTGCAACTGACCAGGTCGCACTACCAGATGTACGACTTAATATTTAGGAGGTTCATGGCCAGCCAGATGGAGCCCAGCGTAGTGGAGGTAGAGCGGTACGTAGTGGAGATAGACGGCTACACGCTAGAGCTAGAACGCGTCGTAGACATAAAACACCAAGGCTTCCAGACGTTGTACCAAGTCACCCCCGTGGAGCCGGCGTTGCCCACGGGCACAATCGACGTGGTGATTAAGAGATACCGCCACGTTAGGAGAGTGTTAACACAGGCAGACGTCTTGGCCTTGATGAGGCAAAGAGGAATTGGGAGGCCCAGCACCTATGCGCACATCATACAGGTACTGGCAAAGAGGTACTACGTCTACGTGGCCGGGCGCCAGAAGCTCATGGTGCCGACGACCCGCGGCAGAGAGATATACCACTACCTAGAACAAAACTTCGGCAAGTTAGTAGACGAAGAGAGAACCCGCCTCGTGGAGCGCTACATGGACCTCATCGAAGTAGGCAAGGCTAGGTACGAAGAAGTACTCGCCGAGCTGTTTAGAGAATTTAAAAACGAGGTGTTGCCCCGACTAGCTCAGTAGGTATATCCCAGGCTTCAGCGGAAGCGCCGCCTTCTTCTTGCCGCCTAGGTCGGGGGCAGACTCGTCCTCGGCGTTGTAAAACTCCACCGTAGCCCCAACCAACTTTTCTAGGGATTTTCTATAAGACGCCAAGGCCTTTATCTCGTCGAAGCGATCCACCTGGCTCACTAGTTTTCTGATCTCGTCTCCCAGCCTGCCGTAGAGGTCTGTCACCTTCTTCGCCACTTGCGGCGGGGCGCCGGCCTCTATCACAGACCTAACGCCCCCCGCAGCCGCCTTCAGCCAGTGGAAGTTTGGGCTTACGTACACCACCACCTTCTTCACACCTGGGCCATACGCCGGTATGTTCTTAATGTCTTCTACCAACATGTCCACATACCTCTTCGCCAGAAGAGCCGCGTAGTCTACCTCCAGCCTTGGCCACTCAGCCTCCGCCGCGAACCCCCCGCCTCCGAGAACTTGCCAAAGCTCCTCGGCGAGGTGTGGAACGATGGGCTCCATAGCCACCACCCACGCCTTGGCCGCCTCCAAGGCCCTCTTCGACGGGGCCTCCACCATGGAGAGATACTGGTCAAACAAGGCCTTTGCGTTATACAACACCTCCACAGCGGCCTGCCTAATTCTCACCTTTTCGTAGGCCTCCCTAGCCCGTTGAAGCAACATGGCCACCTCCGACATTAGCCAGCGGTCTAAGAGCTCGTCTCCTCCCTCGGTTGCCTCCCTGGCAAGTCTCTGGATCAACGAGTATATGGCCATAAGTTGTTGAGAATTCCTCCTAGCCTCTGCATCTCTGAAGTCTAGGTCCTGCTCAACCTCAGAGGCCAGGGCCAGAGTAGCCCTCAGCGGGTCGGGCCCGTACATCTCCACGGCCTTGTCCAGGGGCAGGACGTTGCGCTTAGACTTCGACATCTTCTCCCCCTCCCGGAGGACCCAGCCGTTGGCCACAATCTGCCTCGGCCACTTCTCCCGGGGGAATATAGCCACGTGGTTAAACAAGAAGAAGGTCAAGTGGTTGGGGATTAGGTCCTTGCCGGAGTTTCTAGAGTCCAGGGGGTACCAGTAGTCAAACTCCTCTCTTAACTCTCTCAACGTCTTGAGGTCCACGCCGGTCTTCTTGGCGACCTCCTCTGCCTCTCCGCGGCCTAAGAAGACGTAGTCCCAAAACTCCTCTGTTAGTTGTTCAGGCCTAAGCCCCCTCTCACTAATTTTTCTAATCACTGTGTAAAAAGCCATGTATATCGTAGAGTCGCTGAGGCTTTCGATAACCCACCCCTCGCTCCACGGCAGAGGAGTTCCGAGGCCCCTCGTCCTGGCACACGCCCTCTTGTCAAGCCAGTCCACCGTGGCCAAGAACTGGGCCTTCGCCTCAGGCGGGACGATGTGGATCTCTCCGAGCAGTTGCTTAACGCCTTGTTTCCACTCTCTGTCGCCGTAGTTTATGTACCACTGGTCTTCCAACACCTTCACCACGATCTCCGCCCCGCATCTGCAGTACACCGGCTTGTTCATCACGTCGTACATAACCCCTCCCAGCCCCGACTCAACCAGCCACTTTTCTACAAACTCCCTAGCCTCCCTCACGGGCCTCCCCACGAAAAACATCTTAAACGCCGCCCTGACCATAGACCTGGCGGGCTCCGACAGGTGCGCCGCCACGCGTTCCAACACGTCTTCTCTAACCACGCCCCTGGCAAACTCAGCGGAGTACACCTCTCTAGTGGCCTCCTCCAGCGCGGGGTCTGTCTGGTCTTTTATCCCCATCCTCTCCACAACCTCCTTGGCGGGAAACTCCCCATACCCCTCCACCCTAATCAAGGGGATTAGCCTCGTCTCTCCCATGTCTCTAAGCGCCACGTAGTCATACGGCGCGTGGGCTGGCACAGACATGACCACGCCGGTGCCCACCTTGGGGTCTACGAACTTGGCCCCGTACACAGGAACCCACTCCCCCACCACGGGGTTGAGCACCCTCCGCCCCACAAACGCCGAGCCCTTGACCTCGGCCAATACCTTGACCTCTCCCTGGAAGGAGAGCCTATAAGCGGCGTCTTTGCTAACCACCATCCGCCTCCCGCCGTACTCCACCACCGCGTAGTCCGCGTCTGGGTTAATCCACATGTTCGTCACCCCCAGCACGGTTTCAGGCCTTAGAGTAGCCGCCGGGAAGACTGTGCCCTCCTCGTCGGCGAAGAATATCAACGTCCACTCGCCGATCTCAGGCTCTTTGTCGTCCTTAGTATCGTGGGCCCCGACGGGCATTGAGTGCCTCGGGCACCACCCCACGGGGTGTCTGCCCCGGACGATTAGGCCCTTTTTCCTAAGCTTCTCAAACTGCCACTGAATAAACCTCTGGTACTCGGGGTCTATGGTGGTGAACTCCCTAGTCCAGTCAATGCTGAGGCCGAACCTCTGCATAGCCCTTTTCGACTGCTCGTGGAAGTACCTAGCCAGGTACAGGGGGTCGCCCATCTTCTTAACCTCCTCCTCCGGGACGCCGTATATCTCCATATACTCCTCCATCACAGCCCTGTCCCCAGCCGCGATGGCCTCGGCAATTGTCAAAATGGGAGTACCCGTGTAGTGAAAGCCCATGGGAAACAAAACCACACGCCCCATGTGCCGGTTGAACCTAGCCAAGACGTCTGCAATTAGGTAAGTACGCCCATGTCCGATGTGGATAGCGCCGTTGGGATACGGATACGCCGCAGTGATAAAAAACTTCGGCCTCCCCGGCGCGGGGGATGGCTCGTAAACCTTAGCCTCCCTCCACTTGGCCTGCCACTTCTCACCAAGCTCAAGGAAGAAACGCGCCAACTCGCTCATAGCACAGAAAAGCCACACCTAATTAAAATTTAAGCCAGAAGCCGAGGTTGCTAAAAGACTATACTTTGTATATGTAAATCTTTAGATCAGGACGGTGGGCAAGAAGTCTCATGCCTGGGACTTCCCACATGTACGACACTACGTACGCCCCGGTCTTCAGCTCTTTCTTAAACTTCTCGGCAAGTTTTGTGTTTACAGAAGGCCATTGAAATATGTAAACCACATCGGCGTCGGAGAGCCCGATTTTAAACATGTCGCCCAGCACCACTTTGCAACGGCACCTAATCTTGCAAATAAGCCACCTAAGCGGGTCTATTTCAACGCCCACCGCCTCCGCGCCCATGGACCTCGCCAGCGCCAACACCCGGCCGTAGCCGCAGCCCAGGTCGTACACCCTCTTCCCCCTCACGCCGATTAGAGAAAAAGCCCACCTCGCCGCCTCGACGCTAGACGTGCTGTAAGCCCCGCCGCGCCTCGCCACGAAGGGCCACACGACATGTAACACCACTAATAAAGCCACGACGAAGACAGCGGCTACCACAATCATACCCGCCTAACCTCAACGCCCGAGTCGCCTATTGACACCACCTCCACCACGTCGCCGACGCCGCAGTCTGGACAGTAGGCCCTCCAGTAGACGCCTTCAATCTTCACAAGCACCCACCCCCCACCCGCCTCTACCACGATGCCTCTCTTACCCACGACGCCTGCCGAGGGAGGAGGCCTTTTCTTAAACTGCCGAGAAGCCCTTATGCCCGTCACGGCGATGAGGAAGTACAGGGCGAGGAAGATGCCGCCGAGGGGGTAGCCCAGCCACCACGGCAGATAGCCCGCCGCAGTAAGCGCAATTATCAAGCCGCCTAACAGGCCAAAGACGGCAGACGAAGTCACGATATCCACGGAGTTAATATGCGACAAATATATGTGTACGCCCCGCGGAGGGGGCGGCTTCACAGACGCCTACACGGCGCCTCCACACCCCACGCCAGGGGCGTTTTAAAACACTTTTACGTATATAAACCATCCCCCGCAAAATTTAAATATTAATGAATTTGTCAACAATGGTGCTCGACACGATTAAGGTTGAAATTCTTAAAAAAGTCGCCACGCAAGGCTACACCACGGTGTCTGAGGTAGTGAAAGAGCTCAACCTCACATGGGGCGCGGCGCAGTGGCACCTCTTCTGGCTTGAAAACAACGGCTATATAAAGTCGGTGAATATAAACGGCACCACAATATATGTGCTCAACTGCGCCAACGTGTTGAGAAAATTGGAGGCCCTTACTCCCACTGAGCCCAAGCCCAGCGGTAGGAGACGCGCCTCCTCGGCGTCAACAAGGCAGTAAGCAACCCGGCTAAGAAGCCCCCGATGTGGGCCCAGTAGGCGACTCCTGAGGGCTGAAGTGTAAAAAGCTCAATGGTCCCGTAGAAGAGTTGATACAAGAACCAGAAGCCGATGTAGGCCCATGCCGGCACCTCTATCAAGGTTATGACCACGAAGAAGGTAAGCGTCAAAATCCTGGCGCGGGGGTATAGGACAAGGTAGGCGCCTAACACTCCGCTGATGGCGCCAGACGCCCCCAGCGAGGGCGTGAAGAGGAGTTGCCTAACGCCCGTCTCGGCGTATTGAGCCAAGACCGACCAGTAGTACAAAAAGGCGGCGGCAAGGCCCCACGCGACGTACAACACGGCGAACTTCAGCCGCCCGTAGTAGTCCTCAACGTTGTCACCAAAAACCCAGAGATATACCATGTTCCCAACTATGTGAAGAACGCCGCCGTGTAAAAACATGTGAGTAACCCAGCGGTAAGGCTCTGACCAGGCCAACGCCGGGACGAAGGCGTACTGATATGTAATACTAGGGTTAATTAGCTGGTAAATAAACATCGCAATGTTTAGAAAGACCAGCCCCTTGGTGACCAGGGGGAAGCGCCGAGTGGGGTTGACGTCGCGGATTGGAATGGCCATTTCTCTCTAAACTTGTTTAATAAAATGCGTGCCCGCCAGCAAGTGGGAGCCGTCGCAGTAGGCACCTGGGGTGTTTAGATCTGTAAACTCTTCTCTACATACTGTAAACTGCAACCCGCGGCGCCGCGCCTCCTCTGCAACCCGCGTCAGCACTGCCCGCCTGTACTCCGCCGGGGCGTACCACTGCCCGTGGAAGTACTTCCCCTCCTCGAAATACATCCGCCGCCACATCGGCGCCAGGTGGGGAAAGGCGGCGGCAAGTCTTGCGAAGTTATCTCTCTTCGCCTTATAGGTGCTGGCCACTAGGTGCACGGCGCCTGCGTCGGCGGCTGCGTCCACTACCTCTCTTATGTTGCCCACGTCGTCGTTTAAGCCAGGTATTAACGGGTCTAGCCTAACCGTCACCGGCACGCCGGCAGAGGCCAGTTTTCTCACGGCCTCCAGCCTCCCCAGAGGCCTCGGCGCCCTAGGCTCAAGAACTGCGGCAAGGTCCTCCCTAAGCGTGGTGATTGTGATCTGGACGACCACCCTCCCCCTGTGTTTTTGAAATAAGTCTAAGTCCCTGACGACTAGGGGGGACTTCGTCACAACGACGACGCGGAAGCCTCTTTCTAAGAGAATTTGCAACGCCCTCCTCGTGAGGCCAAGCGCCGCCTCGGGCGGGGTGTAGGGGTCGGAGGAGTTGGACAAAGACACCACGGCGCCCTTCGGCAACTTCTCCAAGTCTCTTCTCACCTTCTCCACTAGCCCCTCCTTAGGCCTGGGGCGGAAGGCGTCTGGGATGTACGACGTTATGTAACAGTAGAGACACCCATGGCCGCAGCCGGTGTAAGGATTCAAGCCGTACTTCGGCGGACATGTGCAGAGGGGGTTCCCCCACGGGTCGAAGGGCCTCACGACGTTTAAAGAAATCCGCACTGGTGACAAAACTCAGTGTTATAAATTCTTGTACTGTTCTATACATGGGTTTTAAAAGCGGCATAGGCCCCCTTGACGAGGCCGTGCCCGAGGGCATACCCCCCGGCTACCTTGTGTTGATAGAAGGACAGCTGGGGGTTGGGAAGACCTTCTTCGCCGCGACGATGGCGGCCGCCGCCGCCTCGGCGGGTCGGCCCGTCTTGTTCTTCGCCATCGACTCCATGGGAGACGAAGTGTTAGAAGACCTCAAGAAAAGGGGCGCCCCCACTGAGAAGATCACCGTCTTAGACGGCTTCGCCGCGCCGAACGAGAAGTATTCCAAGCTAAAGCCCGCCGCCAAGTACAAGCTGGAGACCCCCGACGCCTACAGCCTAATGAATAAGTTGTTAGAATTTGTAAACGAGTTTAGAGGCGGCGTAGTGGTGGTAGACTCGCTAAACGAGGCGTTGATTAGAAGCCCCGGCTCCGCCCTAGACCTATTCCGCGCCTTTAAAATTTTCGCCAAGTACACAGAATCGGTGGTAGTGGCGACCGCCCACACAGACGTGGAGGAGGTCTACGGCGTACTCGCCGCGGCGGAGCACTTAGCAGACGTCATAATACAGCTGGAGGTAGACCCCCAGCTAGAGGAAATGGGGCTATACGTAAGGAGGATGAGGATAGCCAGGGCAAAGAGGCTAAGAGTACCCCACGACTGGATACACTTCGAAACCTCCGACAACCGCGTTGTAGAAATAGACGTAAAAACAATGCTCAAAATGCTAAGCAAACAACTCCAAGAAATGGGGATTGAGATAAGAAGTGTAAACCAGCCAAAACGTGGGTCTTTCCGCAGAGGAGAAGAGGCGGTTTCTTAAGGCGTTGGACGAGGAGTCTAAGCTGGCTGGGGCCATCGGCCTCGGCGAGGTTTTGAAAGAGCTGTACCGCCTAAGAGAAGAGTCTGATAGGCGGCGGCGCAGGAACGAGCATAGATGGCGCCAAGAAGAAAAAGATGACACGTGGCACTGCACGTGGCAGAAGTTTTTGGAGGACTTCGAGAGGCGTCAGACGGGGGAGGTGGAGGCGAGGAGGAGGTTTGCTAGGGCGGAGGCGGCGCTGGGGGGTTGCAGAGGCGTTTTTAGTAAAGCCTTGGGGTCATAGAGGCGGAGGTCGAGTCGGCAGGGGTTCTGCGAGTGGAGGGAAACGTCGACTTCAACGTCGTCAGCTCCTCGTCGAGGCTGAGAGTATTCGTCGCAGAGGCAAGGGCGCGCCTCAGGCCCCGAGACGTCGGCGCGTTGCTGACGTGGTGAAAAAACGGTGGCCAAACCCGCCGTGCCCACACTCGCAGAAACACAAGCAGGAAAAGAAGTAGAAAACTACGCCAAAAGCAAAGGCTTAAGAGTATACAAAGCGTAGTCGTCGAAGGCCAGCCCAGAGCCGGGACACGGCCGCGTAGACCCTCCGTACTTCTAAGCTTGACGAGCTATGGAATGTAAGGCACCAAGCCTTCCTGATAACACCGCCAACAACCACACGGAGGCCACGACGTGGAGACGCGAGAGGGGGCCTCGGTGGCGTATAAGCCAGGGGCCGCTACAGCCCTCTTGAAGCTGGGCGTAAGTGCTTGGGAACGTGGCCACCCTGTTGTACGTGTCCCCGCTCGCCGTGGCTACAATGAGGATGTGACGATTTTGACGAGTTTGTGAGCCGGTTCCAGACGCCTAACCTAGCCCGCGTCGCCGTGTATAGAAAACAAATACGTGAGGCCCGGCCCCCGAAAGAGGCTTGGAGGAGTAGGCACGTGCCACACCTACAGGCCACGCCGCGAGACAGGCGTGGAAGACACGCCGCACAGAGACCTCGCGGAAACCCGCTAACCTATGCCCCACGCCTGTACTTCGTATATTTTGAGAAGCTCTCCTGGCGCCGTTTTGAAGCCTATGTATGTGGGCGACGGCGGGGAGGGGCAACCGTACCTCGCGAGGATGTTGCCGTAGGCGTCTCTTACGATTACGTCTCCGAGGCCTGACAGCGGCCTAAGCTCTGTCCACTTGGCAGAGGCGGGGGGCGGGTTTAACCCATACACACAGCCAGAGGCGGCGCCCCGCCAGTATACGCCGAAGACGTCTCCCAACGCTGAAGACAACGCCACGTACTTCCCCACGCCGGTGAAATTGGCGACGTAGGTGAGAGCGTTTTGTACCGCCTTGACGTACGTAACCCCGCCGGCGACTAGGAGGTAGTTGTAAGACTGCCACACGTAGCCGGAGTAGGACCAGCCGTAGGGAGGTGAACATGCGCTGTATTGAATAGACAGGTTGTCCCAGTAGACCCAGAAGTCGTCCGCCGTGCCGTCGGCATAGCCCGAGGCGTCTACGGCTACTAGCGCTAAGTACAGCAAGGCGCCTGGCGCAGTCAGAGTGTAGGAGAAAGAACTCGTGGCCCCAGAGGCGTACGTCCCCACGTGCTGTACTACAAACCGGCTGTCAGTAGGCTTACAAGACCCGGCGGACAGCTGGCACATCACCACTGGATTGCCCATGTCGTCGGTGAAGTACATTGAAACAACTACGTCGTGGCCAAGATCTTTACGCAGTACCACCTAAACCCCGAGGCGGCGTTAGAGGCTGTGGAACATGGACGATTCTAAGAGCTTGTTCTTCCACTTGTACTTACAGAGCGGCTTGGCTTTTAGCTATAGGAAGTACGTCTTTCTCCTAGTGGCGTTGCCGCTTACAGTAGGCGCCGCCGTCGGCGTATCTGCCTTGTTCCTCCT
Organism: Pyrobaculum sp.; assembly: GCA_041287325.1. Taxonomy (GTDB): domain Archaea; phylum Thermoproteota; class Thermoprotei; order Thermoproteales; family Thermoproteaceae; genus Pyrobaculum. The sequence goes on from JBEULK010000062.1 coordinate 17,142, forward strand.
AGGCCCGCCTGCCGCAGCGGCGCTGGGGATCCCCGCCGGGCTCTTGACATTCGCCGGCCTTGTGGCCTACCCCCTGCACTTAGTATCGGCGAGGAGGTCTCACTTCGACAACTTTTTTGTCTATACGTTGTCTGTCATGTTGCCTCTCTTCGCGGCAGGGGTCCCCTTGGGCAGAGTGGTGGCCAGGATGGCGGAAGTAGAGGAGGATAAATACATCGCAAGAGAGCTGGCCCTTGCGACTAGGGAGATGGTGGTAATGGGCGCCAGTCCGCACGAGGCGTTGGCACACAGCGCGGAGAGGGTGCCCAGCCAGGCGTATAAAGAGACTGTGAACCTGCTGGCAAGGGCCTCTAAGATAACTGAGCGGGTAGACCTAGTTCTCTTGGCCAGGCTGGAGTGGCTTCTCCGCGCCAAGCAGATCAAGGCTCAGTCTCTAGTGCGCTCTCTGGCCCTTCTTTTTGAAATATACGTCGTGGTGACTATGTTAATGCCTATTTTAGTATTTATAGTAGCTCTGGCCCTAAGCCCCCTCGGCGCCCTAGACGTAGGCGGCATCTCCCTAGACCCCGTCACGCTGATGACGCTTGTCGGCCTCGTATACAGCCCACTAGTCGGAGTTGTTTTTTACATAATTTTCAACACGACGGCGTCAATTTAGTTCCGTCGACGCATTGTTACACTACAAATATTGTATAAATACCTAGCTTTTATAAGATTCTGTGTGCATTAACAAAGACCTCCTGGTAAGGTTCTACAGTAGTATAAACTTTTCGCTTAGGAATTTGATACACTTCAGGGTTTTATCTACATATGGAAAGCCGTTTGACCAGTTTTTAGTAGAAGAGCCGTGGGCGGCTTATGACGTCTTGACTAGGGCTATGGGTAAACATAATGCCGACTTGTTTGTAAACATGTTGAGAGACTGGTTAGAGAAAAACGGTTGTAGAATCACCGTAGAGGAGGTTAAAAAGTTTTTAAGTAGTAAAGAGGCGTGGCTATGAGGCTTGAGCTCAGGGGAGTTACTCTCGTCAGCGGGCCTGCCGGCGCTGGGAAGTCCACTTTTGTGGCGTGGTACACCCACGGGAGGTATTCAAAAATCTTCTGGGTGTCTGCTTTTGAAGACGAGCCTACTTTTCGGAGTAACATGAAGAAGCTTGGTTACGACTTCGGCGAGAAGTTTGTGTTCTGGGAGGCGCCGCTTGGAGATTTAGAGGCGTTTTTTAACACGCTCGTCAACACTGTGTATAGAGACAGGCCTGAAGCTCTTGTCGTTGACTCCATTACGGCGTTTTTTGCCGATTGGCAAAAGGGGGTGGAGTTTCTACACAACTTAATCTACCGAGTCGTGCGCAGACTAGGCGTAGACGTCTTTTTAACTGCGGAGAGAGAGGTAGCTGAGAAAGTAGCGTACGTGGCTGACAACGTGATTGAGCTTCTGTACGAAGTTCACCCCTACGGCGCGTTGAGGACTGCGGTGGTAAAGAAAATTAGAGGCGGCGCCGCCGGCTACACTATCCCGTACATAATTGCCGAGGGGGTGGGCATGGTTCTCATCACGCCAGCAGAAGCGGGCAAGATCAGCGTGTTGAAAACTGGGAGTTGCCTAGACCAGGTGACCGGCGGCTTGTACAAGGGGGCTCTCACAGCTGTGGTAGGCCCCACCGGCTCTGGCAAGACTTGGCTTATGCTTACGGCGGCTAAGGCTTTGAAAGAAGCTGGGCTGAAGGCGGCGTATATCTCCTTTGGAGGCGGGGCCAAGCTGTACGCAGAGCAGATGGGCGTAGAGGTCGTTGAGGTAGAGCCCGACTTAGCAAAGTTGCTACTCCTGTTATGCCAGTTAACAGCTTCTGGATACGACGCGGTGTTTATCAGGGGGTTAGAACTACTTTCTCACTTCTACGGCAAAGAGACTCTATACACGGCGTTTCAACTCTTACACAAAATTTCGCGCATGAACATTGCAGTGGTGGTGTCTCTCAGAGACTTGCACGAAGCCGACATGGTATTCGACGTGATTATAAGGGTAAGCGAGGCTGGAGTGGAGGCAGTTAGATCTCCGCTGGGGAGGCGCGGCCCCGTGAGGTGCGGCTAAGTTCTCGCCGGCGATTTTAACAAGTTGTTTCACCGCGACGCGCATAGCTGAGTCGTTGTTAAACTGACGCGGCGCTTCTACTTATATATCTGGTTGTTGTCTCACCTGTGTTTACGTATAGCCTTAAATGCGACGTGGCTAAGGCGAGGGAGGTCCTCGGCGGGGACTACGCCGTTGTGGACCTCGGCGGCGTGGTGAGAGTAGTGGAGTCCTTCGTGGCGCTTTACGGAGGCGACGTTCCTCTCTGCATGTACAAGAGTTGGCGTATGACCTACACGGACGTAGGTACCTACGGCGTTTCGAAGGCAGAGGCGTTGGTAAAAGGAGACCGCGTCATTATTAGACTGGTGAGAGAAGACGAGAGGCTGGGCCTCCGCGAGATGGCGGAGGGGTCCCCCCTGGTGGTCCACGCAATGGACGTAAACGAGGCCGGCACCATGTATCGCGTGTTTAGGATCGGCGGATACGTGGAGCTCGCGGCCAGAGGCGTCGCCGGGGGTATAAAAGAAGCGTACCACCCCAAGCGGGGGGTCAACATCCTCATCGTCGACCTACCCCACATGCCGAAGTTTCAGCACATGCTTGAAGAAGTGTTTCAACTGGCCAGGGAGCACTTCGTCGAGTTGCACACCACTATGATATCAGACGTGTGTCCTCTATGCGGCGGCCGGATGGAGAGACGGGGCAGGCTGGTGTACTGCCCTAAGTGTAAGATACAGCTCAACCGCGACGTAAACGCCGTCTGGGCCCTCGCCCGCAACATAGTGAGGAGGCTAGGCAGAGAACAACAACTGGCAGAATTAAGAGAAATATTTCGTCTTTACTACCCCAACGTCTAGCCCCGCCGCCTTTTTAAGGAGGCCGCCGGCGCCTCGAGAGCTTCCAAAGCCTAGACACCACCTGGCCTCTTCTAACCCGCGGAGGCCGGGCTCTGCTAGACGTATACGGCGCGGGGGCCGCGTAGGGCGGCCCCTCGCAGTAGAAGACGCAAGAAGCCCGCCGCCCAACCCCGCGGCTATCTGTAGATTCCGCAGAGGGTGGCCGTGGGCGTGTTCTGCAACTGCTGGTTTGAGAAGGCCTCGGGAGCGCCTCTGCCGTGGGACGGGCG
>JBEULK010000063.1:0-20113 GCA_041287325.1 Pyrobaculum sp.
GTGGCGCGCTACCTGGGGATTAGGGACGTGGTTGCGGAGAACGGCTGTTTAGTGCATTTAGACGGCGTCACCTACGAGCTTTGTAGCGGCGACATGTCGCAGGTCGACGCCAAGGTGTTGGCCACGGGGGCCGTGGCGCCCAGTCCGCAGAACAAGTGTAGGAAGTTCGACCTGGCCTACGTGCCTCTTGTGGAAAACGCCGTGGAGGCGTTGCGCGCCGCCGTGGGGCCGGAGTATGTGGTGGAGTCCAGCGGCTACGCCATCCACGTGAGGCCGCGGGGCGTGGACAAGGGCACGGCTGTGAGGTGGCTCTGCGAGAGGCTGGGCGTGCCGTGTTACAGAGTGGCGGCGGTGGGGGACAGCGACGTGGACGTCGGCATGTTAAAAACGGCGTGGGGGATAGCAGTGGGAAACGCCACAGAGGAGGCGAAGAAGGCGGCGAGGGCGGTTGTGGACGGCCCCAGCGGCTTGGGGTTTAGAGACGCCGTCGACTTGATAATGTCAGGCGCGGCCTGCGCCCCTTAGCACATACACGTCGAAGCCCCCCACCTCCTCCCTCTCCCACTTTTTTACGCTTTTCAAAAACTCCTCGTCAAGGGGGCTGAGGCCGAGGCCCCCCAGCACTAGGTTGTTGAAGTAGAGTACCGCGCGGTCGCGGGGGGCCAGCACGTATATCTCATCTGCGGCCTTCTTCACGATGTCGACGTTTGCCGACCTGTTGCACAACACGGCGGCGTCGAACCTGCCGTACTTGTCCACTAGCTGGCCCAACTCGTCTAGGGGCACCGTCTCGAAGGAGTAGAAGCTAGCGGCTGCCAGCTCCTGCCCGAGCGGGCTCGGGGCGAGGGGCAACAGAGACAACCTGTCTGCTTCTAGGGACAGCACCTCGTCTCTCTCCTCTACTATCACCACGTCGCGTCCAGACACGGACATTAGCTCGGAGGAGAAGCCGCAGGGGAACCACCCCGCCACTAGGGTGAGCCCTCCGTATCTCAGCACCTCCTGAGCCACGACGATTCGTAGGGGTTGGTAGGCGGAGGTGTAGGTGTAGAGTGCTCTGAGGAGCTCTTGCGAGAGGCGCCCGGCCCTCGCCCCCGTGGCTACGTATGGGACTACCACCTCGTGGAAGATCTTGGCCACGGCCTCGGAGAGCGGGCCCCCGCCGCCGCCGGGCCTCGTCTGGGCCTTCTTGTACTTGTCCCCCTTCTTGTGGAAGACCCCCGCCTCGGAGAGGAAGTCGAAGAATTCTCTGAGACGTGGCGTCGGCTTGACTTCTTCTAACTCTGAGAAGATGTGGATGAGAGGCGAGGAGGCGATGCCGTGGAAGATCTCCTCGCGTGGTATCATATGTTCTCCTCTATGGGTTTGTATAAATCCTCTACGCTGTCTTTTAGGGCTGATATGTAGTATATCTTCTTAGCCCCCACCGCCGTGGCTATTTCGTCGCCCTCTACAAATACGCCGAGCTCCTCCGCCAAGTCTCGCTTGTTTCCGACAAGGACTACTTTCTTATATGGGGTGATGCCCCTGTCTAACAACGCGCTGTGTAGCTCAGCTAATGCGTAAAGCGAGGACTGGTCCGTCACGTCGTACATGTAGATCATCAAGTCTACGTAAAAAGTCCACGTCTTGGAGAAGTTCCTAGCCACCTCTACGGCCACCTGGCCGGGGACGTCTATGAAGTCTACCTCCTTGTCTCGTAGGTATAGGCGGTATATGCCTGGGCGCAGGGTGGCCCTGGGCCTTAGCGAGAGGCCGAGTAGCCTAAAGACATAGGTGGTCTTCCCCACACCGCCTACCCCCAAGACGGCCACGGAAAGTCGCATCATACAACTGCGCTCAGTAGCTTATCAACCTCGGCCTCCAGCCGTGCCGCCTCTTTTTTAAGCGCTCTTAACCTTCTGCAAAACTCCCAGCCGCTTTCTCCTACTATGCACCTAAGAGTCTCTACGTCGATTTTTGCAAGTGACACGTACAGCCCATAGACCAGTTATATAAATAACCACTCCGTATAGAAGAATAAATAAAACAATAATCACGTCGCCGACTGTGAACCCGCCTACTAACCTAATCCTTAGGTAGGCCAGCGTCTTGCTACCGGCGACGAACAACGCTACCAACACGGCGTAAGACGTAATTAGCAACGCCAATGCCTTTCTCATAGCGGCAACGACACAACTCTAAGCGCGGCGGCAAGCGCCACTGTCAACGCCGAGGATGCGGCCACAAGCGCTAACAGCGCCTTGTAGATCTGGTACTCGACCAGCGGCTTTTCCGACACCACGACTCTTACAAGCGACACGATGGGCGAGTCGCAGTCTTGGTACACCACTCCGCCTACGAGTTTTGTGGGGCGTTGGATCTTCTCCCTCCCCTTTATCCCCCCCGAGGAGAATATTATCAAGGCGCCGTTGATTATAAAAGGAAGAGCTGCCAACACGAGGTACGCCACTAAGTCGTAGACCACCGCCACCGTGGAGATGCTGGCTCCGAGGTAGTAGCTACCCACGTTGCCGTTGAAAGTCTTCGCCGGGTATTTGTTGTAGGCGTACAACGCCAGAGAGGCGGCCACGTGTACAAGAAGCACGTACACGGCGTCGAGTTGCCCCCTCAAGACGGCCACAGTTGCCAGCGACGCGCCTATCGCCACGTTGGCCATGGGGAGGAACCCGTTGACCGGGTCTAACATGTTGAAGGCGTTGGTAACCACCGGGATAGCCAAGACGGACAGCCACCCCGTCGCCCCGTAGAAAAGGCCCACGAAGGGCAACGTCAGCCTCACCACATCAAGCGCCCTTGCGACGACGAAGGCCACAACTACGGGGAGTAACACCCTCACGTATTCGCTGACCCCTCTCAAGTCGTCTAACAGCCCCAGCAAGCCTATCACCAGGGCGGAGAACAAGACGGCGGCGGCGAGGTGCTCGGCGGGGGACAGAAAGAGGTAGCCCACCGACGCCGAGACCACTGCGACGAGCCCCCCGGCCCTGGGCACCCCCTCGACGCCTTTGTACACGTCCCTAGACGTAATTCCCCTCTCCTTTTGAAATGGCACCCACCACCTGCCGAAGAGAAGCCCAGTTAACAACGCGATTGCGGAGGCGCCTAGCTCCCAGATCATAACGCCTTTAATAAAACGGGGAGGACTAAGGTGGCGTCGGCGTGTATATAAGCGGTCTTGGCCCCGGGCTTCACCTTGCCCCAGCTCACTGCCTCTTTCGGCCTCGCCCCGCTGAGGGAGCCGTCGTACTCCACGGCGGTGGTGACGTATACCACGTAGTCCAGCCCGCCTCTGAACTGCGCCCACCAGATCACGTGGTGTTTGCTAATCCCCCCTCCCACGATCAACGCGGCCATCTTTTTGCTTGTGTATACGAGCTCTCTCAGCTCTTCCTCGTCTTTTAACACGTCTATAAAAAGCCTAGAGCCCCCCCGCCTCGTCCTCGCCAAGTCGTTACAAGTAAGAAGCGCGGTTCCCACAGCGCCGTCCACTATGCCGGGGACAAACACCTTGACGCCCGACCTCTGCGCGGCTCCGAGGATAGAGCCCTCGGGCATGTGCCTCCCGAACAGCTCCGCCAGCTCAAAGGTAGCCAGCGTCTTTCCCCACAGCTCTTCGCACAAGCCTAGGACGAACTTCTCCACGTAGGGGCCGTACTCCTCTTTTTTGACGACCACGTTGCCCAGCCTGTGGAGCCCCTTGGCCTCCAGCTCTACGTCGTCTAGGTCGAAGGAGCCGGGGCTGTACGCGGCGCCCATGGCCTTGGCGATGTCGTGGTCGAGCGCGCCGGCGGTGGTGACAACGACGTTGAAAAGCCCCCGCCTCAGCGCCTCGGCTATCGCCTCCCTCAGCCCTGTGGCCACGAGGTTGCCCGTGAAGGAGAAGAAGCGGAGGTCCGCCTCTGCGAGGGCCTCTTTCAAGACGTCGTAGGCCTGGGCGACGTGTAGCGCCTGGAACGCCCCTACCCGCCTGTACAGCTCGACGACTTCCCTCATTTAATGACTCTCACATCCTCGACGGCGCCGAGTTTTTTCAACTCCTCCACGGCCTCTCTAACCCTTCTAATAGTAGTTCTAAGCCTCGTCGCGATCTCCTCCAGCGACCTAGAGCCGTCCACTAACTCGGCCACCTGTCTCAGCCACTTGTCCTCCACCGGCACAGACTTGCCGGGGAGGGGCACCTCCCTGCCCCCTATCTTGTAGAGAAAGAGCTTGTGGCTTCTCCAGTCTTCGTATACCTCCTCCACCACGACGGGCCTCCAGCCGGGGACTTCGAAGTCGTGTGTCACCACCCTCGTGCCGGGCCTCAGCTCTTTCTCAAGCTTAGGCCTAAGTCTTTCGTTGACGGTAGTGAGGAGGTACATGGTGACCACGTCGGCGTTGGACAAGTCGACGTCGAAAAAGCTGGCGTTTATAATATAAGCACGCCCCGAGAGCCCCATATCTTTTATCCGCGCCATGGACTGCTCGTAGAGGTCTTTTCTAACCTCCACGCCGACGGACCTGGCGCCGAACTCCTTCGCGGCGATTATCACAATCCTCCCGTCGCCGGAGCCGAGGTCGTACACCACCTCACCTGGCTGGACTCTGGCTATTTGCAACATTCTGCGAACCACCACTTCAGGGCTGGCGACAAATGGTACGTCGTACATAAAGCCAATAACGTCAGTGTTATATAAATTTATAAGAGGGAGGTCCCACATCCAGGGCGGGGGCTCGGTCACGTTTCAAATAATTCGAAAATTTATAAACACTGGGGTTTTCACCCCCGTGCCGCACAGATCACGTCATAAAAAAGGTAGATCCTCCTCCGTGAGGCCGCCGCACCCCACAGTGCCTACCTGGATACAATACACCCCTGACGAGGTGGAACAACTAGTCGTCGAGCTGGCGAGGCGCGGCTTCCCGCCTTCGCAAATCGGGATAATTCTTAGAGACCAATACGGCATACCGCTGGTCAAGCCCGTCACGGGAAAGAAGCTTACAAAAATCCTAGAAGAACACGGCATAAAGCAAGAGTTGCCAGAAGACCTCTTAAACCTAGTCAGGAGGGCTCTCAGGATTAGAAAACACCTAGAAGAACACCCAAAAGACATGTCGTCACGCAGGGGGCTACAGTTAGTGGAGGCGAAGATACACCGCCTTGTTAAGTACTACAAACGCGTCGGCAAGTTGCCGAAGGATTTTGTATATAACCCAAACGCCTTGTCGCACTTAGCCACTTAGTCTTTTAAACGCTACAATGTAAATACGTGGAACCGTTTAGAAACTTTATCATTGACCACGTCGACAGGGTATTGGAGTATTTAAAACAAAACCCCCTGCTCATCTACGCGCGTCGAAGCGTCGACGCTTACGCCGCTTCTTACGCCCTCGCTCAGTCGTTTGGAGAAACAACCCACGTGGCTGTGGTAGACTGGCCTCCGCAGAGAGGCGTCTGCGTAGGCTTTAAATGCGACGGCTTTTACATAACTGAGTGGGAAGTGGGCATAGACGACAAGACATACAAGACAGAGTTCACATCTATTAGCCACTTGACGGCAGTTTTAATACAAGCCCTGGCGCCTCTAGAAGAGGACGTACACAAGGTCTTATACGTCGGCCACTACGCCTGGAGCGTGGATTACTGCGAGTTTAAATGCCCACTGCCCCCCGAGCTAGCCAAAGGAGACGAGGTGTTGAGAATAGTCTCCCCCCACCTCGACGACCTCCCGTTTAAAAAAGCCCTCTCCCTCTCTACATTGCCAATAGTACCAGGCGTCACTGGGAAAATGATAGAGGACGGGAAGCCTGCCTCTGAGCTGACCAAGGACGACGCTGTGGCTTTGTTAGACTGGGCCCTCGGCGTAGCGGCGGCGGAGGGCTTCCACACTGCTGTGTTAGACAAGGCTGTTAGGCCATACTCAAAAGAGTTTAAGCCTGCGGAGAAGGCCCAGCGGGTAGAGGCCGACTTGGCAGGGTTTTTGGGAAGAGACCTCTGGGAATACGTCTCAAACATAGCCGAGGCGTTTTACCAACTACTTAAGAAAAAAGAAGAAGTAATCGCCTTGTCAAACCCGTTTTACGTATACAAACTGCCTCCATACTTGGCGTATTATATAAAAAATACACAGTGGTACGCGCTTCGCTACGACTCGCCCAGAGGCCACCTAGTCGCAGTGGTGCCGCCTCCAGGAGCCAAGGACAGGCTTAAAACGGTGGAAGAGCGCCTCGCCGAGGTCGGGCCTGTGTTGAAATTTCCCACACACGTCGTAGTTTTTGTAGAGTCTGACAAGTGGCACGAGTTTAAAGAGGCGTATGAAAAAGCTAGAAGTTGAGATAGAAGGCGACTTGCCTTGTGAGTACATAAACGCCGTGAGGCCAGACGACATGGATTTGCCAGAGGGCATGGAAATCCGCCACGTCTGCGAAGGGGGGAGGTGGAAAATATATGTAAGTTACGAAATAGAACAGCCAGAGGACGTCCTTACGCTAAAAAACACGTTGGACGATATCGTGAGGTCGCTTCAATTAATTGAAAAGACTATTCGGTAACCTTGCCGCTGGGCGGCGGCAAGTAGTTCCTCACGTCTTCGGCATACTTTTCCAAGACGTCGGATATGTATATGGGGGCGTTTGTCCTCACGGCGAGGGCCACGGCGTCGCTCGGCCTCGAGTCAAAGGTGTGAATCTTCCCGTCTCTGTCTTTGATATATACCGTGGCAGTGTAGGTGCTGGACACCAAGGCGTCTATAGTTATTTTTTCTAACGTGGCGCCTAGGGCTTCTAGTATTTCTACAAAAAGGTCGTGGCTCAGAGGACGTGGGAAGTCAATTTCTCCAAGTGCCTTTTTAATAGAAAGAGTCTCCGCGGCGCCAATAATAATGGGGACGGCCCTGTCTCCCCACTCCTCGGCCCCCACCAACATGACGCCGACGAGCTGACCCTGGGAGTCCACCATTTCGATAACTGAAATAAGCTCAGCCTTTAGGTATTTAACCATTGACTAATAAATAGTCTGGCTATAAAATGTTTTGTGATGAAAAACGGCTTATGACTTGTGATAAATCCTAAACCAGGCTGACTACTCCGACTCCCTCTCCCCTTCTTGCAAATTCTCTAGCAGTTGTCTCCTCAGCTCTTCCATCTCCTCCTGGTCGTACTCAAGCCTCCTCTCCTCGGCCACCATTATCCCCCGCTTCTTGTCCTCAGAAACCTCGGTCCTCTGCCTATAAGCCTCCTTGGCCTTTCCACTTACCTTCACCTCGTAGCCGCACTTAGGACACTTTAAGACCGTGACGCCGTCTTTTTTCTGTGGTACAAGAAGAGTCCCGTCTCTTGGACAGAAACGCATCCCCAATGATAACTTAACACCTATTTAAGTCTTGTAGCCACAATCTATAAAAAGCTTTATAAACTATATATCTATAATGAACTATGAAAGCTCTTCTTCTAGGCAACGAGGCCTTGGCCTACGGAGCTCTTTCGGCAAGCCTGGCCGTGGCTACGGCTTATCCTGGCACTCCCTCCACCGAAGTCTTGGAGACTTTAGAAGAGTTTAAAGACAGGTTTGTACACTGGGCTACAAACGAGAAAACCGCCTTTGAAATCGCCTACGGGGCGGCGCTTGCAGGTGCCAGGGCGCTTGTCGCCATGAAACACGTGGGCTTAAACGTCGCGGCGGACCCGCTTCACAGCGCGGCGTATACAGGAGTGGAGGGCGGCTTTTTAGTAATAACAGCAGACGACTTGTGGATGCTCTCTTCTCAAAACGAACAAGACACGAGGTGGTACGGGCTCCAGTCCTACGTCCCGGTCCTCGAGCCGTCGACGCCTGCCGAGGCGTTTAAATACGCCAAAAAAGGCCTTGAATTCAGCGAACAAATTAAACACCCAGTCCTCCTCAGGTCTGTTACAAGAATAAGCCACGTGAGAGGGCCCGTAGAGCTGGAGCCGCCGAGCCCCCCCAAGCGGGGCAAGTTTACTAAAGACGTGAAGAAGTTCGCTCTAGTCCCAGCCAACGCTAGAGAGAGGCGTAGAGAACTCGTGGAAAAATGGGAGAGGCTTAGAGAAACGGCTTCCTCGTTCATGTCCATAGAGGGCTCCGGCGATTATTTAATAGTGGCGTCGGGGGTGGGCTATGCTTATGTAAAAGAGGCGCTTAGGCGGCTAGGCGTAGACGCCGCCGTGGTTAAACTAGGCATGTCAGTGCCTCTTCCTACGAAACTCGCAGAGTACGCAGGGAGGGAGGCTGTCGTAGTTGAAGAGGGAGACCCCGTGGTGGAGCTCCAGCTACGCGCCCTCGGGATTAAGACCAGGGGGAAGCTGGACGGGCTCCTCCCCAAATACGGCGAGCTGAACGCCGCTAAAGTGGCCGCCGCCCTTGCCAAGGTTTTCAACATCTCTTACGACTTGCCTAAGCCCCCGAAGCCGCCTATGGAGCCGCCCCCAAGGCCGCCTGTCCTATGCCCCGGTTGCCCGCACCAAGGTACGTTTTACATTTTAAAAATAGCCACGGCTGGCCTAAGCCCTGTATGGTCGGGAGACATTGGCTGTTATTCTCTCGGGCTAAACACCGGGCAACAAGACATCGTTACTCACATGGGCTCCTCCATAGGCCTTGGCTACGGCGTGGCGACCTCAGGAAGACAGTTCGTGGTGGCTACTGTGGGAGACTCCACTTTCTACCACGCCTCTCTGCCGCAGTTAGTGGACTTAGCAGCGAGGCCTCAGCCTATGCTAATCGTAGTTATGGACAATGGATACACGGCGATGACGGGGGGCCAGCCAAGCCCCGCCAAGAAAGTACCGGCAGAGAAGATAACAGAGGCGTTGGGAATCCCCACTTTTGTAATTGACCCAGCACGGATTAAACAGTCGATCGAAGTGGTGAAAAAGGCTGTGGAGGTGGTGAAGTCCGGCAGGCCGGCCGTGGTGGTTTCTAGAAGGCCATGCGTCTTAGTAGCGGTAAGGAAGGCGAGACGCGCCGGCTTGCAAATTCCTAAGTACAAAGTAGACGAGGAGAAGTGCATAAAGTGCGGGCTTTGCTACAACGTATTGAAGTGCAGCGCGATTTCTAAAAAACCAGACGGCAAGGCGTACGTAGACCCCTCTCTCTGCGTGGGTTGCGGCATGTGCGCCGAGATCTGTCCCACAAACGCATTCAAGGCGGAGGGCAATAGAGAGGCGTGGCTGGCGGCATGGTCACAAGCGTAGTCGTGGTGGGGGTTGGTGGGCAGGGCGTGTTGACGCTGGCCAGGTGGCTGGGCGAGTCGGCCATGGCCGCGGGGTACGACGTGAGAATAGCCGAGGTACACGGCATAAGCCAGAGGGGCGGGTCTGTGGAGGTCCACGTCAGGTTTGGAGAGGAGGTACACGCCCCCGTTATAGAAGAGGGCGGCGCAGATTATGTACTTGCCATGGAGGCCTTGGAGGCACTCCGCGGCTTTAGGTACTTGTCGCCAACCGGCGTGCTGGTGGTAAACAAGAGAGTGATTCAGCCCCCGGGCAAGTGGTACGACGTGACGCAAGTGGTCGAGGCTATCGCCAAATCGGGAGTAAGACACTACATAGTGCCGGCTTTTGAAATAGCATTACAGCTGGGATCCCCCATTTATGAAAACGCAGTTTTGCTCGGCGTTGCCGCCAAGTTGATGGGCCTTCCAATGCCCTCCCGCCTAGACGACAAGAACAAAGAGGCTTTTCTACGGGGGGCGGCGTTAGTCTAAAATACGCCTCCCCCCTATCACCACCCAGCCCTCCTCGTCCACCTCCGCCCTCCCCCTCCACTGTCCCCTCTCCACTAGTTTTTTAAACAGCTCGTCTGGCCTCACCGGGTTGTGGAAGAACTCCAATACCCGCTCCACGTCTCTCTTCAAGAGCTCCAACTCCTTTGGGTGGCCCCGCCTCACCGCAGAGCCCCAGTCGATGATCCAAGGCCTCTCCCCGTCGTACAACACATTGAAGGGGCTTAAGTCGCCGTGTACCAAGCCGGCCACCACGTAGGTCTTCTCCAGATTTTTCACAATTTCGTAAAACACGGCTTCTGGGTCGTCCAGCCCCCCGAGCCCCACGTCGTTGAGGAGAGGAGCCGGCGTGGCGCCGGAGCCTATGAAGTCCATGACCAACACGTTTCTATAAAAGCCGTGGGGCTTGGGCACCGCCACCCCCGCCTCGTAGGCCCTCGAGAGGTTACCAAACTCCTTTCTACACCAAAGTTCCACTAAGTGCAACTGGTCGCTTATCTTAACGCCTCTGAAGCGGGGGTCGCCCAGTATGTAGCCGTAGCGGCTTTTTACAAACCTCGCGGATACCGGGTAGAAGATCTTCAACACCACGTAGCCCTCCCCCCTCTTTGCCAACACCAGCTTGGCCTCTTTGCCCTGCCCCACCGGGCCCAACACGTCTTCGAACACCCCCCTCTCCTGTAGCTTAACCACGGCGGCCCAGCTGTACGAGTTTATGGCGTCGTCCACCACCTTGAAGTAGTCGTGGTCTTTCTCAGTCCTAAAACGCCTCACGTAGGACGGGGCAAAGGAATTTAAAACCTTAAACCCGCAAACCCGTGGCTTCGGAGTACCTAAAAGGCACAATAACAGAGCCCGTGGAGCCGAGGAGGCTCAGGGCGGCTAGGGCCTTCGCCGTGGCGGCGGACGGGAGATACGGCGCCAGAGTTGAGGTAGACGATAAGGGCCTATATATAAAAATCACCCCGGGCGCCGAGACCACAGTCGACGGCATCTTAAAGCTTAGGGAAATGGCCAGGGCCGTGGCCCTAGGCTTCCAGCCGGAGCAAGCCTTGTCCCTTGAAAACGACGGCTACGTACTGGCGGTCATCGACTTAAAAGAGTACACAGACAAGCCAAACCATCTCAGGCGCATCAAGGGACGTATAATAGGCGAGGGGGGAAGGGCGAAGCAGACAATTGCGCAACTAGCCGAAGTGCATGTGGTAGTGGGAGACACCTACGTGGCCATACTAGGCAAGCTCGAAGACGTGGAAATTGCAAAAAGAGCCGTGGAGATGTTAATAGAAGGCAAGAAACACGGCACAGTGTATAGGTTTATACAAAACGCAAAAAGCCGTTAAGAAGACGCCGCCTCTGCGACGGCTTCTCTCACCACTACTTGCTCCTCCTCGGGCGGGTACTTCAATACCTTAATCTTGGCGACCTCTACCTTCCTCATGGGGGCTATTTTTTTACTTGCTAAGAACAAGTCGGCGGTTAAAGTGCCCTCAAGCGCCTCTTTTAGAAACTGGCCGATGTCCATTTCCGCCGCCTTCTTGAAAAGAGTTTCAAATATCCTCTGTCTAACGGCAGACTTCTGAGCCGTGCCGATTCTGTGAGTAGTTACGGCCAACACCGTTACTCTTAAAACCCACCCGTCTTTAGTCTGGAAGTTCGTAGTAGCGGCCACTTTGCTAGTCCCCTTCCTCACTAGCGACCTAATATAGTCGCGGGTCAGCTCAAGACCCTTAAACCTCGTCCCCACCCTAAGCCCGTCCACCTTGTTAATCTGAAACCTTAGCTTAACGGGGAGGTGAGATATGTCTTTAGTAATGTCGTACAGAGTCACCTCCAGCGTCCTCATTAACAACTTCTGAGGCTCCGACGCCGGGACCTCTGCCAAGAACACGCCGCCTAGGTAAGAGGGGGCATATACGCTGTACCACTTTTTTAACGCCCAGGGATCTTTTTTAGAAATAGACACCTTCTCCTGCTTGGCAACAGCCTTCTGCTTCTCAGCCATCAGCGCATGCAACACCGGCTAATATAAATTTTACCTCCGCGTCGTCGGCTTATTGAGATTTAAAACAACTAAATTTCAACTACGTGGACGAGGTAGATAGAAAAATCATCTTGACGCTTCAACAAGACGGCAAAGCCACTCTACAAGAACTAGGCGAAAAATTGGGCAAGCCCAAGACCACAATAGCTTCGAGAATTAAAAAACTAGAGGAGGAGGGGGTAATTCTCGGCTACAAGGCAGTAGTAAACCCCTTTCAGCTAGGGTACAAACTACTGGCCTTTGTCCTCGTAAGCGTCCGCAGAGGCGCACCCGCCGCGCAGACAAAGCCTCTGCAACAGGCAGTGGCCGAGAAGATTTTAGAAGAGTGCAACGGAGAGAGGGGCTACCCCTTTGTGGAAGAGGCGTATATCATAACGGGGCCCTACGACCTAATGTTTAAAGTCTGGGCAAGAGACGTGAAACAGCTATCCACATTCCTAGTGACGTACCTGGCCTCGAACCCAGACATACAACGCACAGAGACTCTCATAGTCCTTGAAATAGTAGACGACTGGCGGAAGAGGGTGATGCCCCCCGCGTCGCTGGCTTGAAATCAAATATTTAAAGGGGGTGTAACGTAGACGCGTGAGCAGAAGACGGAAGATGTACTACTACGAAGAGACCCCAATCGGCCCCATTCCTAGAACCCCAGCTGAGGTCAAGGTATACAAATATGTAGACTGCTCAGTGGTGGAGAAGACCCCCACCGCGCTGACGGCTATGTGCAAGCCTAACACCTTGATAAAAGTTTACAAAAGCGAGGGCGAAGGCGCCGAGTACGTGGTAGAGTTTACAGACACCGACACGGGGCTCACCGAGAGGCATAAAGTTGACTTATCAACCGCCGTCGTGATAAGACGTTATTTAGAGTCCAGAAGCCGTTGAGAGGGGATAAAGTTTTAAAAGAGGTGTAAAAAATATTAGTATGGAGGCTGTGGTATTTCTAAACATAGACATAGGCTCCGAAGACACAGTCATGCAACAACTGGCCGATATACCAGAGGTAAAGGCCGTCTACTTCGTCTACGGGCCCTACGACCTCGTCGTCAAGATCGAGGCTCCTGACATTGAGAAGCTAAGAGCCGTGGTGAGAGACAAGGTGAGGAAAATAGATGGGATTAGGTCCACCACTACGTTAATAGTGGCAAAATCACACATAAAAGCTGGGCCTCCTCACGCCTAGCGGTGTGCAGATTCTATATCTCTAAAGGCCCCTTAGATTTGTCAAACGCCCTTAAACAAGCGGCTAAGTACGACCCCTACAAGCCCGCTGGCGATAGACAACACGGCGACGGCTGGGGCTTCGTCGCCGCCTCTCCTCACGGCTACCTTTTTTACAAGTCGAACAGACCAGCCTGGGAGGACCCCACGCCTGTGCCTATGCGGGAGGCGGCGCTCGCCCACGCAAGGGCGGCGTCGCCGGGGGAGCCCAAGGGCCCACAACATGCCCACCCCTACGCCGTGGAGACGCCAGACGGCCGCGTCTTATTCGTCGCCCACAACGGCTCTGTGGACAAGGCCGCCTTGAGCCACGACGTGGGCCTAGACTCCTCGGCTTATACAGACAGTTACATACTCGCCAAGTTTTTAGCCAAGAGGTGGCACGACCCACAGAAAGCCTTTGAAAAGGCGCTTCCATACGTAAAGACGGCTCTCAACGTGGCGGTGCTGGAGTTTCCCATGCTAGACGCATACGTCTACACGTACTACAGAGAAAACCGGCAGTACTACGCCTTGTATCTAGTAAAAAGTGGAAGCGCCGTCGCGGTGGTTTCGTCTACGCTTACCCGATACGTCCACGGCGAGGAGCTGGGAAACGGCGTTTTTCTAAAGCTCTGAGACGGAGAACCCCTGGCTGTACAAGAGGTCAACCACGTATTCAAAAAGCTTTGACGACCTGTCGGGAGGCGCCACGTACGCCTCGCCCCCCTTCATGAAGATGAGCCCATGCCTACGCCTCGCGGGCCTGGGGGGAGGGCCTCCCTCCACGACGACTACTAGGTTTGGAATACGCCAAAGCCTCTTCGAGTAGGAAAGCCACGGGCACAGCGCCACTACGCCGCTCTTCTCCGCGGTGCCATCCACCGAGAGGTACTGAAGGCCGCACCTCCTCTCTTGGCTAAACTCGTACTCCCCGTGGAGAGCCAACGCCTTGGCCATGGCGTCGGCCCTCCTCTTCTTCCACTCAAGCAAAGCGCCGAGCACCTCGTCGGCGGAGAAGACCGGGTTAACCACAAGGCCAACCTCCTCCACGTAGCTGGCAAGCACCCCCAGCCGCAACGACTTGGGAACCTCGCCGTAGACCTCTGCGTGCAGACCCGCGTCGAACTCCCCAGCTAAGAGGCCTTCTAAAAACGCCATGGAGGCCCCGTCGTGGGCAAATCTGCGCAACTCCTCCCAGAGGTCTACGCCCGGCGCCTCCGCCAGCTGGCCGAGCTTTATTAAAAGCCTGACGAGGTACGGAGGCGACGCGACCACGTCGTCTGAAAAGTGCATAACAAGCCCCCACCTTAACAACTTCTCCAAGGCCTCCCCGGCTCCCAAAAGCTCCAGGGCGACGCCGAGCTCGCCTTCTAACGAGAGGCTCCTCCCATACGCCGCGTACAATGCGGCAACGCGCACGTCGTCTACGCGGCTCTCCACCAGCCCCACCAAGGCGTCGGCCGCCTTCTCAGCCGCCTTCACGTCGCCTTCAGAGGCGTCAGCCGACGCCTCCCAATAGTAAGACCAGCGGTCGCCGTACCTAAGTCGAAAATCTCGGACAATTGTATCTACACCGCCGTTAAACACAGCCCTCTGATACCGAGCCTCTAGCAAAACAAGATCCACGTAAACTATTCCACCGGTATTTAAACTTGGAAATTTTGAGTGGCGACTAACTTTTAAACCCGGGCATGTGTTGACGAGGTGCGGGGGTTTAAGGCTCTTACTCCCATCGCCGAGGCGCAGAGGGCTGTGTTATCTGCCTTGACTCACGTCCCCGAGGCCGTAGAGGTGCCGTTGCTTCAAGCCGTGGGGAGGTACGCGGCGGCCGACGTCGTAGCGCCCTTCGACGTCCCGCCCTTCGACAGAGCCGCCTTCGACGGATACGCGGTGAGGTCCGAGGACACGCTAGGCGCCTCTAGGACGAGCCCCATCATGCTTAGGCTGGTGGGCAAGGCCATGCCGGGGGAGCCTTTTGAAAAGCCGCTGGGCCCGGGCGAGGCTGTGGAGGCGGCCACAGGCGCGCCCCTGCCCCCGGGGGCAGACGCCGTGGTGCCCTACGAAGAGGCGGCGGTCAGGGGGGACTACGTAGAGGTGTACAAGCCCGTGCCTAAGTACTACTACGTGTCTAGGAGAGGCGAGGACGTATCCGCCGGCGAGGTGGTAGTTAGGCGCGGCAGGAGGATAAAGCCGTGGGACGTGGGAGTCCTGGCCTCCCTGGGCATAAAGACGGTGGCGGTGTACAGAGTCAAGGCCGCCGTGATTTCCACAGGCAGCGAGCTAGTAGAGCTAGACGAGGCCCCCCCTCCGCTGGGCAAGGTCATAAACAGCACTAGGTACGTCTTAGAGGCTTTGCTGAGAGAGGCGGGGGCAGAGCCCCACTACCTCGGCGTAGTTCCAGACGACGAGGAGGCCATATTCGAAAAAGTGGCCGACGCACTCGCCCGCTACGATTTGGTAATCACCACGGGAGGAGTCTCGGTGGGGTTGCCAGACTACGTGGTGTCCGCCGTGAGGAGGCTGGGCCCAGAGGTGTTGGTACACGGCATCGCGGCGAGGCCCGGGAGGCCTAACAGCGCCGCCGTTGTGAGGGGCAAGCTCGTGGCAATGCTTTCGGGGTTCCCAGTGGCCTCCGTCGTGGGGTACGAGGTCTTTGTAAAGCCGGCAATCTTGAAGATAGCCGGCGGCGCCGAGGAGCCCCCGCCCAGGGTAAGGGCTGTGTTGACTAGAAGAGTCACGACGCCGATTAATGTGAGGAGCTTCGTGCGGGTGCGGCTGTGTGAAAAAGACGGCAGGGTCTACGCCGAGCCTCTTGCAGTCACAGGTAGCGGCATATTGTCCACACTGACCAGGGGGAACGGCCTCCTTGTAGTACCAGAAAACAGAGAGGGCTACGACGAGGGGGACGAGGTAGAGGTCGCCGCACTGGGGCCGGTGGAGGAGTGCTAGCCGCCGCGGCGGGTTAAGACTCCCACTTAACCCTCAGCGTGTATTCATACCTGCGGTACCCCCTAGGCAAGTCGCTCACAGCCTCCTCGGCGATTTTCCAAACCTTGTCAAGAGCCCCCCTTCTAGCCACAATGTCGTACTGCTCCCAGCCCACGGGGATAAACTCTAGGCCGTACAGCTCGGCGGCGTACCTAACGCCGAGGCCTACGTCTGCCCTTCCCTGCGCCACCGCGGCGGCGACGGCGGTGTGAGTCCTCACCTCGTATGTGTACCCCCTGACAGACCTCGCCAACTGCTCCAGCGGGACGCCTCTCCTCTCGGCGATTTGAGAAAGGAGGTGGTCCAGTAGGGCCCTGGTGCCAGTGCCCCTCGGCCTATTTACAAACACCACGTCGCTCCTCAGCAGGTCTTCGACTCCCTTGACGTCCTTCGGGTTGCCGGGCCTCACCATCAGGCCCTGCTCCCTCTCGTACAGCCCGATTACAACTACGCCGGAGAGGCCCAGCTTCTTTACAAACGGCGTGTTGTACTCCCCGCTCTCTGCGTCGTACATGTGAGAGCCCGCAAAGTCCGCCTCACCCCTCTTCAAAGACATGAGGCCTCCCATAGACCCCACATACACAGTCTTCACGCCGTGCTTCGCCACCACCAGGTCGAGGCGGGGGTCGTGGCTCCCCACGAAGTAGAGCTCAGCCGGTCTGTACTTCTCAAAGAGGTGGACCTCTACCTCCTCCCCCTCTTCTAAAAACTCCACGTTCTCCGGCACCACGAAGTACCCATCCGCCCTCACCAGTACTGAGATGGCGCCCGACTCTGCGTAGAGGGGGTAGGCCACGTAGCCGCCGGGCCTTGCGATTAACACCGCGGGGTAAAGGGCCCTCCTCCCCTTGGCCCCCTCCACAGAGAAGGCAAGCCTCGCCTTGTACTTTGCTGGCGGTTCCGGCTCGCGGCACTGAAGCCTGAGGAGAAACGGCCTAACCACTGTGTGAAATATCATAAGGGCGGAGGAGGGATACCCGGGCAGGCCCACCACAACCTTGCCCCCCACAACCGCCGCGAGGGTGGGCTTGCCTGGCTTAACCATCACGCCGTGGAACAGCACCTGGCCTAACTCCCCCAGCACTTTGTAAGTCAGGTCCGCCACGCCGGCGGAGGTGCCTCCGCTGACCAACACAACGTCGGCGGCCCCCAAGGCCTTCACAACAGCCTCCCTGTACTCCACGGCGTCGTCTTTCGCAATTCCCATCGCCAAGGGCACGCCCCCAGCCTCCCTAACGGCGGCGGCCAGGGCGTAGGTATTCACGTCGTAAAGCCTGCCTAGGCCCAGCGGCTCGCCGGGGGGGACAAGCTCGTCTCCTGTGGAGACTATGGCCACCACAGGCCTCCTCACAACCTTCACCTTCCTCACGCCGACGGCGGCCAGGACCCCAGCCTCCCGCGGGGTTATCCTACTACACCTCCTAAGCACCACCTCGCCAGCCGAGACGTCTGCGCCGGCGTTCATCACGTTCTCCCCCGGCGCCACCGCGCGGAAGGCTTTCACAACGCCTTCCCTCTCTTGGGTGTACTCCACCATGACTACTGCGTTGGCGCCGCGGGGCAACGGGGCGCCGGTAGCTACTTCATACGCATCTCCCTGCTTGACCTCGCCGCTGGGCCAGTCGCCTGCCTCCACCCGACCCACAAGGCGTAGGGACACGGGGGCGAGCTCGGAGGCTCCGAAGGTAGACTCCGCCACTACGGCGTAGCCGTCTACAGTGGAGCGGTCAAAGGGAGGCACGTCCACAGACGCCACCACGTCCTCCGCCAGTACTCTGTCGTATGCGTCTAAAAGATCCACCTCCTCAACGCCTAGAGGCTTTGTGAATTTTAACAACGCCTCTACGGCCTGGTCCAATGAAACCAATTCGTGAAAAATAACCCGCTTCTCCACGCCGTAAGAAAAACCTACTTTAATAAGTTACTAAGCTCTCTCTCCAGGAGGGCGGCCAGCGACTCCTCTACGTACTTCTTAACCTTCTCCTCCACCTCGGGCGGTACCTTCTCAAAAGCCACACCCTTGCAGTCTACATAAGACCACTTAACCGCCACTTGGAAGCCGCCCTCTCTAAACTTAACCTTGACGAAGCCGAAGAGCCAGTCGTCGCCAACCTTCACCACGAACTTCTGCACAGCCCTCCTAAGAGAGCCCAGGCGCCCTAGGGCCTTTTTCTTGGCTATCTTCTCGGCCTCTTCAGCGCCTACGCAAGCCATGTAAAGACATAAAACCCCCAATATATCAGTTGCTGTGAAGAAAGTCCCCGTTTCTGACCGGTGAGGAGTTCACGTACCGGCAGACACCGCACAAGGCGGAAAAATTTTTAAGCGGATATATAGAGGCCTTCATGGTGCCGCTGTTCCTAGACCCAGTGGCGTTCGGCTTGTACATACTAGGCTACTTGTTTATGTTTGTAGTAGCCGCCACAGTTGCGCCGGCGGTGGCTCGGAGCGTCTCTGGCAAGTTCACGCTGTACGGCGCCATGGCCCTAACCGGCGTCTTGATTGTGCTAACCACGGCGCTGGTGATATACGCCATCGCCACGGCCGCCGGCCTCGCCTACTTCAACAACCTAGGCTTCTTCCTCGGCTTGATATTCTTTGTCGTGTTGATGAACCTACTCACCTACCTCGCGTCGCCGTATATGATCAACGCGACGTACGGCGCCAGGCCCGACCCGAGGTTGCAACAGACAGTAGACGAAGTAGCTGCAAGGCTCGGCGCGCCTTTTAAAATCAAGGCAGTGGTAGTAGACGGGCCGCCCAACGCCTTTGCCTACGGCAACTTCTTGTCGGGGAGGTACGTGGCTGTGACAAGCGGCATGCTGTCCCTAGTAGACCACAGAGAGCTTGAGGCCGTAATTGGACACGAAATAGGACACCACCTACACCGCGACAACGCCGTCATGTTGCTATTCGGCGTACTCCCCTCGGTGGTGTACTACCTCGGCGTATCCGCCGTGTACCTAGGCCTCGGCGGAGACAACAACAGAGGCGGAAGCCCCGCCCTAGTGGCAGTAGGCGTCGCCGCCGTGTTGGTCTCTTTCATAATCCAGTTGTTAGTACTGGCCTTCAGCCGCCTCAGGGAGTACTACGCAGACACCGAAGGCGCCAGGGCCGCCGGCAAGGAGGTCATGCAGTTCGCCCTAGCCAAGATACACAAGTACTACTACGCCGTCCCCGAGGCCAAGGAGGCCGTCGACACCAGCAAGTTCAGAGCACTGTTCATCTACGCCTTGGTAAACGCTGTCGCTAACCCCTTCGTAACCGTGACGAGAAGCGACGTAGAGCAGATAAAGAGGTCCAGCTACTCCCCCATCCAGGAGATATTCGCCACACATCCGCCCATCCCCAAGAGGCTGCAATTCCTCGACCAACTACCCTACTAAAACCACCTTTTTCAAAACCTCTCTCCTATCCACCCTAACCCCCCTAAACCTCGACTCCAGGAGGAACACACTGCCCCCCACCTCAGCCCCCGACAAGTCCAGCCTGTCCCCAGACACGCCCACGAGATAGACGTCGCCCTCAGTCCTAAGCCCCGAGAGGTCCACATCTCCCTCAACCTTGTGGAGAGTAAGCGAGTAGAAGCGCCCCGCAACCCTCACCCCGCCCCTAACTCTGTCTAATACCACCTCTCCAGCTACCTCGGCGCCTCCTAAATCCGCCTCCCCCCTCACGTCGCCTAAGTAGATGTGCCCCCCAGCGCGTACACCTGCGAGAGAAACTCTGCCAGAGACGCCCATCGCCATCAGCGAGTCGAAGCGGGCACCTCCCATCAAGAGGTCTCCCGCCAGCTGGTCCACGTAGACGTGGCGGAAGCGGGACCCCTCCCCCTCTACGCTACCTCTCACGCTGTAGATGTACAAGTCAACGCCCCTAGCCCCCCTCACGTCCACGTCCCCCACTACGAAGTATATGATAAGCGGGCCGTGGATGCGAGCGCCGGACAGCTTGGGCGCCTCCTCCGTGACCTCGCCCCCAGGCAAGTGGCACTTCTCGCAGTGTGGGACAAAGAGAAGACGAGAGCGACATCTCGGGTCCTTGGCACACGCCGGGTCGTGGTACGGGCACAAGCCAGAGGGGCCCGCCGGACGCCCGCAAAAACAAGCCATGGAAGGAAATACATGTTAAAAATATCTCAACACGCCGACAA
>JBEULK010000064.1:0-19943 GCA_041287325.1 Pyrobaculum sp.
GCCGCATATCTTGAAACATCCGCTTCTCTTCTGTCGTTAAAGTATATGGAACCTGTCACGAACTTGTCTTGAACGCCGTCGACTAAGCCTACGTAGCCGTAAGCCACTATTGTAAACACGCCCCCCACTAGCTCGAGCGGAGGGGAGGCGTATGAGGAGTCTACTGCGTATGCGTTGTAAATCTTAGGCTGGCCTATTTTTTTAACGTCTACCGCGTCTCTTAACAACTTAAGCTCCTGAATTATCTGCTCCATCTTGGCTATTTTTTCTATGTATTTCTTTACGTCGTATTTCAGAGCTACTAGCAGATCTGGCTCTAGCCAATAGTCTAAGTCTTGGCTCATTGCACCTCCTTGACTTTTATTAACACAGGCTTCCTCAGCGGATTCATCAAGCCCGAGACGAAGAACTCTCGTGGCTGTAGTTGTGCAAGCACTGACTCGTTTACATCTGCTAAGTCTAAGTAGCTGGAGATTTCTCTCAAGTCTGTAGGTGCCGTGAGGCGCGAAAAGAATATCGTGCCTAAGTTTGCTCTTATTGAGGGGTCTATATCTCCCACTATCCTCTGGCTGGCTAGCACCACAGACAGGCCCCACTTCCTGCCCTCTCTCACAGTCGTCTCAATAGCGTCTTTAGAAATTGTCCAAGTCTGCGGAGCGTAGTTCTGAGCCTCGTCTATTACAAACACAGTTTTAGTAGGCGTCTTTTCTTTCTTCACTTTCGCCCAGGCGGACTCAATTACAGAGGCCACTATTGCCTGTTTAACCGACAAGTCTGTGTCGTAAGACAAATCAACTACCACCGGCGAGTCCTCTATAGCTAAAACTTGCTCGGAAGCCATAGTCCTGTTGTTAAGCTCTTCGAAAAACGAGGGATCTGCTAATTGTTTAAGATAAAGTTCCACTTTTTCTATGGTTGAGTCGCGGGCGTTGAGCCTCTTCAAAACTCGTTTCAGGTGGGCGATAAATCCCTCCTTGTTCCACCTACCTTCGAAAGTCATGGTGGCAATTTCTAAATACTCGCCCACAGACTGCCAGCTTAGCTGAGATACTTTTGCTATAACTGAGGCGAGGATGTTAGACGGGATTTTGACCTCTGACGACTTGACCACAGTTTTGTAAAACGGCGCGTAGTCAACGCCTGTGTGGTCGAAGATAATTACTTTATAGCCTCTCGAAGCGAGTTCGTTTACTAAGGCCCTCACTAGCCTAGACTTCCCCATCCCAGTAGCCCCAAAGACGCCTACGTGGTGTGTGACCAGCCTCACGTCTATGGGCAACGGCCAGCCCGAGTACTTGTGTTCACCTACGTACGCATACTCGCCCTTAAAGACGTCTTTTAAAACAGCACCGTCTAGGAGGTACACCTTCGAGCCAGGCGTCGCCACATGTATCACCTCGCTTACTCTTCCGTCTCTTATACTTACGTATGGCTTAACAATCGCCGTTGTGTAGGGCAACAGTATTCCGTAGTCCACCATGTCGGGCCTATCCACATAGGGGGTCCTCACCTTGTCTTTAATCACAGGCTCTAGCTTAGTCACCCTCCTGAGAAAGCCGACTATCAACTCCTCGGGGTTTTCCCTGTCCACCACGCCGACTAACTGCTCCTCGACAGCGTAACGCTCGGCCTGTCTGTATATTTGTACAGGAATTGCCCCCACCGATGCGCCGCTAACCACAATGCCAATTTCTTTCATTAAACCGGCCTCTCGCCTCGGCTTAAAAATCTAGAGGAAAACCTCAACCTCCAACCTGTCTCCGTCTTTAAGGCCTAGGACATCCCGCAGCCGCACCGGGGCAATTACTTCAATTATGTCAACCGAGTGGTGTGTCCTCTCAGGCATGACCACCGCCCCCTCTATGCCCCCCACCACGGCTCTAAACGCCTTGACTCCGCCGTATGTCCTCACCCCATTTGAAAAACCTGGGATTTGAATACCGGGGAGTCCGTCGAGGTAGCGCCGATACGCCAAGAACTGGGGGTCGAGTTTTACATTGAGCGTGCCCGGGTAGGGGGTGAAGCCAAGCGCCTTTTCAATAGCCTTTTTGTAACCCTCTAGAGACATGTAAAAAGCGCCCTCCCCAAGCCCGCTTACTACATAGCCGATAAGTCTAAGAGATGCTATGTTAAAGTACTGCAACAATCTTTTCAGCAAGAAGCTCAACACTTCGCGGCTTTTCTGAGTCAAGACGATTGTCTGGCCGTCTGCTAAATAGCCCTTGGACCTCAGCGTCTTCATCACTTTGTACAAGCCCTGCCTCGTCATGCACAGCCTTTTCGCGGCCTCGGACACCGTTAGGCCCTCAACTGTTGACAAAGTTAATAAGTCTGCTAACAGCCGCCTATCTATACAATCCACAGAGGAGTTGTAGAAGCTCATTAAAAACAATTAATGAGCTTCTTATATAGAGTTGCCTTTGCGAGGTCGGCTACTACCTCGACTCTGTTCACAGCCTCTGCGAGACTCCGCCCCACCGCCACGACGCCGTGTTGTTTTAATATAGCCACGTTGCTCTTTGCAAGCGCGTCGGCAACCGCCTCTGCCAGCTCGGCAGTGCCCGGCTTTATATAAGGAACAACAGCTATTTCAGACCCCAAGTACGCCTCGGCTTCTGATAGTAGAGAGGCGTCTATGCCCTCGGCCATTACAGTGGGCAGAACGTCGTGTGTATGCACGACAGCGTTCACGTCAGACCTCTTCTTGTACACTCCTACGTGAAGACGCCATTCGCTAGTAGGCCTCAGCCTCCCCCTCAAAACGCGGCCTTCTAGGTCTATCCACACCAAATCGTCTGCGGTCAGGAAAGGCTTTGGCCAAGTGGTAGGCGTCACGACAATACGCTTCCCATCTCTTGCCGAGACGTTGCCAGAAAAAAGAGTGAGGTGTCCCCTGTGGTATAAGAGTTTTACATATTGCAAAAACTCATCTATCATGTAGGCAACGGGCCTAGGTCTATCTTTTCTCTAAACTCGTTGTACCGCTTAACAACTCCAAGGTACCACTTCTCAAGTTCTGACTTATTCTGCGGATACTGGAGGTAAAGGTCTCCGATCTCCTTGGCGTATTGAATTGAGGTAGATAGCTTTCTAAGCAACGCAGGCCTCCCTATGAACTGCATCATTACCTTAAACTTGTCTAGGAGGGACAGCTCCGTGCCCTTCGCCGCGAGGTGGTAGATCTCGTCTTCTGTCAAAATTTTACGAGAGAGGCCGAAGTTGAGGTCGTCGTTGTCCAAGGTCTGTAGCATCAGCCTTAACACGTCTAGCTGGGCCTGTCTATAGCCCCACTCTTTCATATACGCCACATTGTATTCCCACAGCGCATCCTCTGAAAAGTCTCCTTTTTCAAACGCTTTGGTAATCGTCTTAGAGGCCAGCTCTGCTGTTAATAAAGCCTGGCCAATTCCGCCGCCGTGTATTGGGTTCACCGCCGCGGCGGCGTCGCCTAATGCCACAATACCGTTTCCTACCAAAGACTTCAGAGGCCTTCTCGTGGGTATGAAACCGCCCCCAATGTGGTACTTACCCCTAATCTTAAACCTCGGCTTGATGTACTTCTCGTAGTTGTCTCTGGGGTTTTGTTTCAAGATGCCCCAGATGCCCAGCCCGACGTTGAGCAGAGTACTAGACCTTGGGAAAATCCACCAGTAGCCTCCGGGGGCGACCACCATGTCTAGGTAAATCTTAATATACTGAGGCCTTTCGTGTTCCTCCTCTACGTAGACAATTTCCCTATACGCGTGAGACACGTCTTCTGGATGCAACGGCTCTGAGATTAGCCATCCGACGAGTTTGCTTCTCAACACGCCGGCAGAGCCCGTGGAGTCTATGACGACTTTTGCCCTAAGCTCCTTCGCAACGCCGCTCCTACGCTCAACCGCCTTGACGCCAACTACTTTGCCGTTTTCCACCAGCGGCGCCGTGGCAGTGTGGCCCTCGTACAGGATGGCGCCTGCTCTCACAGCCTCTTTAATCAGCCACTTGCCCCAGGCAAACCGGTCTAAGACGTAGCCCTCGCCTTTTATCAACAGCCTAGTCCTCTCGTCTGGGCTAATTAGTTCAACCCCCTCGATCTTGTTTTGGAAAACT
Organism: Pyrobaculum sp.; assembly: GCA_041287325.1. Taxonomy (GTDB): domain Archaea; phylum Thermoproteota; class Thermoprotei; order Thermoproteales; family Thermoproteaceae; genus Pyrobaculum. Next base: position 4,093 of record JBEULK010000064.1, read on the forward strand.
TTTGGATTCGGCGTGAGGTGGCGCGACATCCTCTCCACGTGGTGAAGCCCCAAGCCGTCGCCGCACGTCTTCACCCCCAGCTCCTCGCCGCTTTTAGACTCGATCAGAGCTACTTTAAAACCAGCTTTTGACAGCAGATAGGCGGCATAAGCGCCGGCGGTGCCGCCGCCGGCTATTACTACGTCGAAGGCGTCCATGTCTCTAAGCGAAATTCCTACTTAAAAAGATTAGAGCTTTAACACGTCGCCAGGCTTCATTACGTACACCTTCGACCTCGAGATCGCCTCTACCCGAGATTTGAAGTCCTCTGGGTCTTGTTTAATTAGAGGGAACGTGTTGTAATGCATCGGCACGACGCGCCTCGGTCTTAAAAACTGGACTGCCAGAGCAGCCTCTCGCGGCCCCATGGTAAATACGCTACCTATGGGAAGCAACGCCACGTCTATGTCGTACAACTCTCCTATCAGCTCCATGTCTCTAAACAACGCGGTGTCGCCGGCGTGGTAGACCACCCCCTCCGGGGTGGCGACTACGAATCCAGATGGCGCACCCCTATTCGCCGTGTGGAGAGCGGGGGTCATGTATATCTCAACGCCGTCTCCTAGCTTGACAGTGCCGCCGATGTTCATTGGAACAGTCTGGGCCTCTGGAACCCCCTTCTCAGCCATCTCAAGAGTTAGCTCATATGTCCCCACCACAGGCGCCCCCGCGGCCTTGGCGATGTCAACAGACTCGCCTAAGTGGTCGAAGTGGTCGTGAGTAACTAATATGTGTGTAGGTCTTATGTTAATTACCTCTTGCGGAGAGGCAGGCGACAGCGGGTTGGTTATCCACGGGTCGATTAACAGTTTTAGGGTAGAGGTCTCTATTAGAAAAGCCGCATGTCCATACCATCTGATCTGCATAGTGCTGTTATAACACTGTTTTTTATTTTTTCTTAAGGTCTAGCCTAATCGCCTTGGCGTGAGGCGCATATATCTTCACAACGTAGCTCTTCTCTACTTCTTTTACAATTTCTAAAAATGTCCGTAGCTCCATGGGCTTTAAGAGAAAGATTTTAAGATAGTAAACGTCGCCTGAAGACGTATAGCCATACTTGACGTACTTCACACAACCAGCCCCCACTTTTTTTACGTAGTCGACTAGTTTTTCTAAGTCTTTCACGTCTAGCGGCATCTCCCGTGTTTAAAAATACTTGTCTATGCTTGTGCTAAGGATAGATTCTAAAAACAGAGGAAGCTCCGGCGCCTTTTCATAATCTTCCTTCTCCACCTGCGCCGCGGGGGTCACCACCTTCCAAGGGCCGCGTCCGAATTTAACAAGGAGATACGCGCCGCCCCCCGCCCTCCGCGCGAACATCAGAAGTTTTTCTAACTTTTCGCCCTCCAGCCTAATGGGCGCATACTTGGCGCGGTACTTGACCTCGAATACTAAAACCCTGCCTCTGCAAATGGCAACTATGTCGGGGACGTACCTCTTGCGTACGCCGCCGCCCGACGAGCAGCCTCTCAACACCGCGCATCCCTTTTCCCAAAAAAAGTTAGCCAACTCGCGCTCCTTAGCCGAGCCCTTCCGCTTTGGGTTCATAAAACCTCTAACTCCCTATAGGGGTCGCAGAGCAACCTTTCTACCACGTCGCATTTCGTACACTTACAACCAACCTTGCCTCTTACTGCCAAGTCGACTAGATAGGGGTCAAACCCCCTCACGTCTAGTAACAGCCCCTCCACATGCTCGCCGCGTAGTTCTTCCAACTCTGCCTTTGTTTTAACATAATATACCGCCGGGCCTCTGTACTCCTCTGCCGGGTATATGGGGACTATCCCTCTCTTCCTAAGCCCTAGGCCCCACACGTACACCATTAAGTCGGGCCTAAGCTCTCTTACCAAAGCCACTAAAAGCCTACTTCTAGTCTTTAAGACCACTCCCTGTGAAGCTTTTTTTAAAACTGTCTGTAGACACTGGAGGTCTTCTTTTACAAGAGGGACCACCCTCCTGTCCGTAACTTCGCAGGCAGGCAAAACCTGGGGCAACTCTACTTCTAACAACTTATTAGTATATAGGAAAATCACATCTCCCCTTCCTCCTCTTCCACCTCCTCTGCGCCTCCTTCCTCTATGTACAATACTCCTAGTTCTTTTAACTGGTTGTATAACTTCTGCACTGCGGTAGCGACGTCTTTTTCAGACTTGGCTCCGGTACATACAATTTTGCCGCTTCCAAAAATTAAAATCACTACACGAGGCGACGACATTCTGTAAATAAGGCCAGGGAACTGCTCAGGCTCATACATGGCATTTTCTAACATTAAGACTGCTTGTTCTAAGTCGACCTCGGCGTGGAGGTTGCCGCTTGCCACAATGTTTTGAATCTGCACCTCGGGGTCAAAGGGCACCTCAGCCCCGTGGTCGTTTAATAGTCTTACCAACGCCTTCACGGCATTTTTTAAATCCTCCTCATTCTTGGCGCCGGTACATACCATTTTCCCAGTACGGAATATCAAAGCCGATATCCTCGGCTTAGTAAGCCTAAGGATAAGTCCGGGGAATTGGTCAGGGTTATACTCAGCCATGGTGAGTCTCTCTGCCAGTTTTTCTAAGTCTAGCTCAACGCCAAGGTTAACCGTGGCCACGATGTTTTCAATACGGTAAGAAGGGCCTTTTGAAGACATACGTGAGTTTATATACCAGTATTTAAATATGCCTGACTGAAAATAGGCCTTAAAAACTTTAAAACACGAGCCAAGTCTACGCCATGGGCGGTAAGAAAAGGCCAACATTAAGCCAGCTTGCTAAAAAAGCAGAGAAAGAAAAGGCACAACAACCCCAGAAGGGGAAGAAGGAGGTGAAAAAAGAGGAAGCCCCGGCAAAGAGAACGATACAGACACTTGACGAAAAAATCTTTCAGACAATTGCCAAGGAGGTTCAGTCTATGAAAGTGGTCACCCCCTACGAGATTGCCAGCAAGTACGGCATCAAGATAACCACGGCGTTTAAAGTACTCAGAGCCCTGAGAGAACGTGGAGACTTACAACTAGTCGCAAAGGGCCACAGAACTGAGGTCTACGTCCCTAGGAAGAGTTAAAGCGGTATTTCTCCCTTCTTAATCCTCTTCTTTAAGTTCACCACCCCCTCTTCGCGTAGGTCAACCACCTCTGCAGATCTCAAAATCTCAAGCGCAGTCCTCACCACTCTCTGGTCTGTCTTAGCCAACCGCGACACGTCTTCTACTAGGCGGATGACCCCCACGCTGGGGTACACTGAGAGGTAGTTAAGCAACGAGGTGAGCACCAAGTCGGCCTTCTGCGCGTCGACCTTTGCCTCGTTTGAAAGCAGAGATACGAGGCCGCCCCACTGCGTCTCGGCTTTCGTGGGCTCCCTACCTCTCTGCTCTTCTCTAGGCGGCTCTGTCTTAGGCGGCTTGGCGGCTTCTTGGACCGGCTTGCTTGTCTTTTTTTCCTGAGGAGCCTTCTGGGGGGCTTGTCTCTTCACAGGCTCTCTGCTCTGCGGCTTCGGAGACCTCGGCGCAATTACTATAGCCTCGGCCAGCTGAAGCGTCACGTTGCCTATTAAGACGTCTTGTCCCGTGGCAAGGCACCCGGTCTTGATACATATCACCGTCTTTGCCAATACGCCGAGCGCGTCTTGTTTTATTTTCCCCGACTTGTAAAGCTCGGATAACACTACTAAACTGAGGTGGAGTTATAAATTCTGTGCCTCTCTTGTCTCCACAAGCCGCCAGTACGCGATCTTGCCGCGTTTTACCTCTTTTACCACGTTTTCCTTCTCTAAGAGCTTGAGTATGTAGAATATCTGCGAGTGGCTGAGCCCAGTAAGTTGGATAAGTCTGCTAGTAGTAAGCTCCCCGTAAGTCCTTAAATACTCTATTACCTGCTCTTTTCTCTCAAAGACTTTGTCTGTTTGACGCCGTGGCATGTAAAGTATACGGCCTGGACTTAATTTACTGAAATTAGAAAAAAGTATTACTCAAATAATTTTATCATCTTCCTCATTTTTAAGTATTGTGCATAATCTATATATATCTTGTCTTTGAGCATCTCCTCTACCGTGGGCACATCTGCCCTGCGCTTTTCTTCAACCAAGTCGGTTATGGCAAACACAAAGGCGTTGGAGCCGGCCCCGCTTCCGAAAGTCACTAGTAGTATCTTGTCCCCCGGCTTGGCGACGTCGAGTACTTTTGCAAATCCCATCAACGCAGAGGCGTTGTAGGTGTTGCCTATGTGCGTCACGACTATTCCCGGCTTTATCTTCTCCATGGGTATGTTTAACATAGAGGCAGCCCTTACGGGAAATCTCCCGTTTGGCTGGTGAAAAACAACGTATGCAAAGTCCGACGGCTTGTAGCCGTACTTCTCCACCAGCCCCTTGGCGGCGCCGACCACGTGCCTAAAGTACGCAGGCTCTCCGGTAAAGCCCTCTCCGTGCATTGGATAGGGCGACCCATCCCTCCTCCAGAAATCCGGCGTATCTGAAACGTAGGAATACGCCGCCTCTAGCTCGGCGACTACTCCGTCTCTGCCTACTATCAACGCCACACCGCCGCTACTCGCCGAATATTCCAAATGCTCGCCTGGCTCGCCTTGCGATGTGTCGGTGCCCACCGTCATGCCGTACTCCACTCTGCCGGCTTCCACCAGCCCAATAGCGGACACAAGCCCGTCGCTACCAGCCTTACACGCAAATTCCATATCGACAGCGTAGACGTTGTTTCCCAACCCTAGTGCGTCTACTAAAATCGAGGAAATGGGCTTCACTGCATACGGCTTAGACTCGGTTCCCACGTACACAGCCCCTATCTTCTTAGGGTCTACGCCAGCCCTCTTAATCGCCCTCCTCGCCGCTTCTACAGCTATTGTGACGGCGTCTTCGTCAAAGCCCTCAACGCTTTTCTCGTCTACTAGATACACGTCAACTATCCTCAGCGGGTCGTCGCCCCAGATCCTCGCCACCTCCTCAGTCCTAATCCTATACTTCGGAATGTAGGCGCCCCAGCCTACCACGCCGACGCGGCTCATGTCATCTCCACAGGTCTGAACTTGTAGCCGTACATTACCATTCCGTGCTTCCCGTCAACGACGACGCGCCTGAACACTACTTCCATCTTGACCCCTGGCCTAATTTTCTCAGGTTGCGCATCCACGACCTGACCAGTTATCTTCACCCCACCGTCTAGCTCCACTAGGCCGATTATAAGCGGCTTCTGTTTTAAAAACTCGGTGCCTACTTGGTACAACACGGTGTATTCCACCAACCTGCCCTCTTTTGGAAGCTCTACGTCTTCTAACTCGCCGGACCCGCACCTACACTTTACCACGGGGGGGAAGTACACGGCGCCGCATTTTTTACACCTTCTTCCAACGAGGCGGTAGTACTGGGGAATGTTACGCCAGTAAATTGGCACAGACTCGTGTTTCATGAACTATTCTATCCTTTCATATTTATTTTTTGTCATAAACTAATTACTACAACTGTCGAAATCTTATCCACCCCGCCCATGCTGTGCACCACTCCGTAGTTTCCATCTACTTTTTTAAATTCGCGTCCTTGCAACTGCCAAGCCACCTCCACTAGCTGGTACACGCCTGTGGCGCCTAGCATGTTGCCACGGGACTTAAACCCCCCGCTGTAGTTGACCGGGAGGTCGCCTTCCTTCAGCGCCATCAACGCGCCGCCTTTTTTCACTATGCCCAGAGCCTCTAGGGCCAACACGCCGAATATTGAAAAGGAGTCATGGACCTCCGCAGTTGCGACGTCCCTCGGCGTTATGTTCGCCTTCGAGTAGGCCTTCTTAGCGGCTCTCTCTAGGCTAGCCAAGCGGTCGTAGTCGCTCCGCATGTTAAAAGACGCCGCGTAGGTGGCGCTGGCAACAGCTGCGACGCGGGGGCCGTCTTTTCTATTGTTACACAGCACCGCGGCGGCTGCGCCGTCGGCAAGCGGACCTACGTCGTACAGCCGGAGAGGCTCGCTCACTAATTCACTGCTCACGGCGTCTTCTAGTTTAATAGGCCTTCTAAAGTAGGCATAAGGATTCGAGGCGCCGTGGCTATGCATTAACACAGCCCACTGTGCCAAGTCTTCGTACTTGTACTCGTATTTCTTAAGGTACATCTTCGCCATCAGCGCTGCGTACGAAAGCGGCGTGGCTCCGAAGTACCTCTCAAAATAGGTGTCTAAAGTTGTAGAGTAGACGTCTTGTTGTTGATTACTTAAGGCGTCGTTTGGCTTGTCTACCCCTACCACGGCAACGCAGTTATGCTCCTCTGATTTCAAGGCGTGGTAAGCCGCGGCCAACGCGGCGCCTCCTGAGCCGTCTCCGTCTTCTATTCTATACACAGGAATTGTATCAAGCCCCAGCGCCTCTAAGACGTAGGCGCCGAGAATTTGCTGCCGGTTTATCAACTCAGTGGTAGAGGAGGCAACAAACAAAGCCTCTATGTCGGCCTTGGCGTCGGAAAGCGCCTTGTCTAACACCGCGGCGGCCAAGTCGTCGATATTTTTTGAATAGTGGCGGCCAGCGGGATATAAAGCGGCGCCGACTATGTATACGTCTTTCATCGAAGAGTTTTAAAGCTAAGTTATTAAAACGTTTTTATGGAAGTAAAACTTCACGAACTAGACAAAATATATAGAGATGCCAACAAGGCTGCGGAAGAACGTAGAAAATACCTAGAAAAAATAACAGGCGTGAAGCTAGAAAATATTGGAAAGACAATTATAGACTTAAACACTGTAGTTGGTAGAAATATTGAAAATGTGATAGGAGCAGTGCAAGTCCCCGTTGGCGTGGCGGGGCCTCTGTTAGTGAAGGGCGATTACGCAGACGGGTACTACTATGTGCCGCTTGCCACAACAGAGGGCGCCCTAGTGGCCTCTGTCAACAGGGGGGCGAAGCTGGTCACCGAATCGGGTGGTGCCAGAGCCAAAGTTTTAAAAGATGGAATGGCGAGAGCCCCCCTGTTTAGACTGCCGTCGTTAATAGACGCAGTGGAGTTTGTGGAATGGGTGGTGCAACACTTCGACGAGGTTAAAAAAGCGGCAGAGTCTACCACAAGACACGGCAAGTTGAAAGAGATACAGCCGTTTATAGTGGGCAATTATGTGTGGCTTAGACTTGTCTATTCCACCGGAGACGCCATGGGGATGAACATGGCTACGATAGCCTCAGACGCAGTGGCGAAATACTTACAGGAGAAATTCCCTAAGGCAAGGCTAGTGGCACTGAGCGGAAACGTGTGCGTAGACAAGAAGGCAAATTCTATAAACTTTATACTTGGCAGAGGGAAGACAGTAGTCGCCGAGGCCCTAATTAAAAGAGGGGTTCTGGAGAGACTAGGCGTTAAGCCAGAAGACGTCCATGAAGTGAACATTAGGAAAAACTTGATGGGCTCTGCGTTGGCACACTCCTACGGCTTTAACGCCCACTTTGCTAACATAATAGCGGCTATTTTCATCGCCACTGGGCAAGACGCGGCGCAGGTAGTGGAGTCGAGCATGGGCGTAACCACCACGGAGCCTAGGGATGAGGGCTTGTACATATCTGTATACCTCCCAAGCCTAGAGGTGGGCACTGTGGGCGGAGGCACGGGGCTACCTACACAACGCGAGGCGTTGCAACTATTAGGCGTGGCGGGCTCTGGGAATCCCCCCGGCACAAACGCCTTGAAATTCGCCGAGATTGTGGCCGCGGCTGTGCTGGCAGGAGAGCTCAACCTACTCGTCGCCCTTGCTAGAAATGAGCTTGCCTCAGCACATCAAAGGCTAGGGCGGGCTAAGTAATATTCTGAGCTATTTTGTAGGCAAATTGACGTATTTTAGACATTAGGTTCTCAATATGCCACAGCGGGTTTACAAATACTATTAACCACCCTTTTTTGTTAGGCAGTTCAAAAATTCCTACTTTATAGTTGGCGTATTTTACTACTACGTAATTAAATTCTCCGAGGCTTTCATCTTGGTTTTGTCGTATTATGTTTATTATTTCAATTAGATTAGCCACTTGTCTCAGCGTCTTAGCCGTGAGCGTGTTGGGGAGGTGGTGAATTAGCGGCACTCCCTTTTCGTCTAGTATAGTCACGCCGTGTATCGCGTCGTTTATTATCTCAGTTACAATTATTCGTTTTAAGTCCGTAGCGGCCGACGGCTTATTATCTGACTTATGTGGCGATACGTAAATTACCACAATAGTCAATGAGAGACTCTTTATAAGTTTTTAAGTTCTGTAATACTGGCAGTTGGTTTTTAACAGACACAAACTATAATACGTGGCCGAGTTTGAGGAAGAGTTTGAAGAACTTGAAGAAGAGACTCGGGAGTACGAGGGGGAGGCTATAGAAGAAAGTAAGTTAAAGGGAGTCGTCTCAAACTTCATCCCCCCCTCCTTAGTTCTTTCGATAGTATACGACGGGGCCGAGGGCAAGGCCTTAGTTAAGTTATACGACCCCGCAAACGACGTCGTCTACTACTGGTACGACAACACTGGACATAGGCCGTATTTAATAACCGACGTCACGCCAGAAGAGGTCATCGAAAAATACCCAGAGGTGTTGAAACACCCCGGCTTCAGCCACTTAGAAGTAGTAGAAAAATACGACGCATTACACGACAGGAGTATACTAGTTACGAAGGTATACGCAAAAGACCCGCTGTCGGTGGGCGGGGGAAAGAGAAGCCTCAGAGATATTCTCAAAAACACCTGGGAGTCTCGTATAAAATACCACCACAGCTACCTCTTCGACCGCAACATTCTGCCAGGGATGTGGTACAGGTCTAACGGCAACGGGCTTGTTCCAGTGGACGTATCCATACCTCCCGAAGTAATGACTTCACTTAGTAGCATTTTTAAACCAGAGCACGCAAAGGTGGTAGAGGAGTGGATCCCGTTGTTCCAAGCCCCCGTGCCTCACATAAGACGTGTGGCAATAGACATAGAAGTATACACGCCACAAGAGAATAAGATCCCAGACCCCAAGGAGGCTGAGTATGAGATAATCTCCGTGGCGTTAGTGGGCAGCGACGGGTTAAGAAGAGTCTTAGTTTTAAAACGTCCAGGTCTAGAGGCGGAGCTCCGCTACAGGCCTGACTACGAGGTTATCTTCTTCGAAAGCGAGTATGAGCTAATTCGAGAGGTGTTAAAGACGATTGTACAATACCCCATAGTGGTTACGTTCAACGGCGACAACTTCGACTTGCCTTATATTTACAACAGAGCAGTGGCCTTGGGCATACCAAAGGAGGAGATCCCCATAGCAACTAAACGCGACTACGTAAGCGTAGTGCCCGGAATACACATCGACATGTTTAAGTTTTTTGCAATCAAGGCGGTGGAGGCATACGCCTTCGGGGGCGTTTACAGAGGCGAGAGAGGGCTAGACGGCATAGCATATGCCATCCTCGGCGTTGGTAAACTGGAGAGACAAAAAAACGTGTCTAGGATGGGGTACTGGGAGCTGGCTGAGTATAACTACAGAGACGCCCTCATAACCCTGTACTTCACTCTATACAACAACGAGCTTGTAATGAAGCTCATCTTACTACTCTCTAGAATAGCCAAGATGCCAATAGAAGATATCACCAGGTCGCAGGTGTCTGCGTGGATTAGAAACATGCTCTACTACGAACATAGAAAGAGGGGCTGGCTTATCCCCAACAAGGAGGACATACTCCGCGAGAAGGGCACAGTCCACACAAAAGCCATAATCAAGGGCAAGAAGTACGCGGGGGCGGTGGTCCTCGACCCGCCTCTAGGGATTTTCTTCGACGTGTACGTGCTAGACTTTGCTTCTCTGTACCCCTCTATCATAAGCAAGTGGAACTTGTCTTACGAGACTGTAAACTGCCGGCCAGACGCAGAAAGGCCAATCCCAGAGCTCCCTCACACTATCTGTAAAGACAAGCCTGGCCTTACTAGCACAGTGGTAGGCGTGTTGAGAGATTTAAGAGTACACGTCTACAAGAAACTGGCCAAGAAGGCATCGTCAGTCGCCGAGAGGCAATTATACGACGTTGTGCAAAGCGCTATGAAGGTGTTTATAAACGCCTCTTACGGAGTCTTCGGCGCCGAGACCTTTCCACTATACTGCCCGCCGGTGGCTGAGCTCACCACCGCCCTTGCGAGATATATAATGACAAGTACTGTATTAAAGGCTGTCCAGCTCGGCCTAATCCCAGTATACGGCGACACAGACTCGCTCTTCTTATGGAACGTATCAGAAGACCGTATTAAGAAGCTTATTGAATATACAGAAGAGTTAGGCATAGACATCGAACTAGACAAGGTGTACAAATTCGTCATGTTTAGCGGGAGGAAGAAAAACTATCTAGGCATAACTAATGACGGCAGCGTTATAGTAAAGGGAATTGTGGCAAAGAAAAGAAACGCCCCACCATTTGTAAAAGAATTAGTCGAGGAAATATTAGATGAATTAAAAACAATTAACAGTGTAGACAATATTATAAAAGTAAGAGATATGATAATAACAAAAGTTAAAGAAGCCGAGATGTTAATAAAAGAGAAGAAAATCACTCTAGACAAACTAGGCATAAAGATGATCTTAAGCAAGAACTTAGAAGAATATACCAAAAACAGACCTCAACATGTAAAAGCCGCCGAACAATTGACAAAATACGGAATAAGAGTGGGGAAAGGAGACGCCATTGTACTCATAAAGACAAAAGACGCGGCTGGGGTGAAGCCGATACAGCTAGCTCGTATAGACGAAATCGACGAGAAGAAGTATTTAGAATACATCAGCACGTCATTAGAACAAATACTAGAGGCGATGGGCGTCACTATGGAAGAACTAAGAGGAGCTGTGCGCTTATTCTAACGCCTCCTCATCGGCGCTGGAAAGACTTCGGAATACTCCGTTTAACACCTCTTCCGTAGTCTTTTCGTCGATGTAAGGAAATACAACCACCGCGTCGCCAACCTGGAGACTCTCCCCAGACCACTGAGCCCCGTACACAATTTGAAACAGCGGCAATGTCACGTCAATTCTATTCTCCACGCGCTTGGGCGAGTATTTTCTAACTTTTTCTAACAGCTCTTTTGTGAGCGGCGCCGGGTAGGAAACTGAGTAGAAGTCTCTAAGAACTATAAAGTCCGAAGAAGCGGGATCCCACTCTTTTAAAAGCGACAAGGCAACATCTTTTACGACTTGGTAGACGTCCTTGTCCACTACTTCTTTCTTCACCACTGCGTTTTTAGAAATCGTGGCAACCACGCTCACCGAACCACGCTACCCGTTACTATTTAAAATTTTTTAGGCGGCCAACCACCGCCGCACCTCTATAAACGGCGGCCACGTTTACTAAAACTGCGTATATCAACAAAAGCCACTCAGCCCACCCCGGCCCCAAGAGGCTTGCCACGAGTAAGTACGCCGTCCTCTCCCCGCGCTCCATAAAGCCCAGGCCCCTCACCTCTACGCCAAGCGCCTCGCCTCTACACCTAGAGTAGCTTATCATATACGTCCCCACCACGCCTGCGACTACGACTAGGTGGTCTACGTAAGACCAGAAGTAGAGTAAATACGCCATGTCGGCGTATCTATCTAGGAAAGAGTCTAGAAAAGCCCCCCTCTTAGAGGCCAGCCCCCTCGCCCTCGCAACGGCGCCATCTACTGCGTCTAAGACACCAGACGCCAAGATGAAAAGCCAAGCAGGCGCCGAGGCTAGCCACACAAAGGGGACCCCCAGCCAGGCCACTGCGGCAGATATAAGAGTAATGACGTTAGGGTGTAGAGGTATCTTCTCGCCCACTTTTTCCAATCTCACATACTTACGTAGCCGTTCCGAAACCACGGCTTGTTTAACGAAGCCTTTTTAATAAATAAGCCAAGTACACGGCGGCTTGCCACGACATGTAGGGAATGGCGCCTAGCGAAACCCAGACAGCCCTTCTCGCCAGCAACTCCTCGTCGGCAGGCGTCAACCCGTCGTGGTCCCCAAATATGTAAAGACCATCTTTTTCAAGAGACGCTTGAGAGACATCTACGCCTTTTTCATGTAGATAATACACGTGCTTATAGCCCCCCAACAGAGTGGATAAGTCAGTCTTAAAACTCGGACTGGCGAATATCCGCCTCGCCGCTTCTTTAGACCTCTCTGGAGCCGACGTAATTCTATACGTAGTGCCGTCGCAGAGCATTAAAAAAACCTCTCTTACCCCGGCGCGTAGAGACTCTACTGTGAAGTCTACCAATACGTCTACCCTGTTTTTTACCAAGTTTTTTAAATCGATATTCCAGGGACAGGCAACGTCGCTTTTGATGAGAAAATGCAAATCAAACCACTTGTTGCAACGGGATTTTCTTCTTCCTCTCCTCCCGAGGCCTTACTTTAATTATGCCGAAAAAGACGGCGCAGTTAATGCAGTAAGTCTTAGTTACTAAGTATCGTGAAATTATGGCACCTTGCTTTTCCAACTCTCTCGCCAAGTCAGGAGGCACAGGAGAGTACGGCACTGTGACTCTCACAGCCTTAGACCTAGGTACTATCTTACCACAGTTATCACAGTGTACAACAGGCTCGTGGCCCTTATCGCCCTTCTTCCTACCTCGATTTTTACGCTTCTTAGGCATCGCCTAGTTAAACAATACGGTATTTAAGTTTTTCAATACCTCTCCGCAAGCCTGAGCCACACCTCCGCCCTCTTCTCGCCGCATGCCAAGTCGCGCAAGTCGTAGCCGCCCACCGAGGAGTCGACATCTAGAGGCGTCCCCAAGGCATCAGCCCCCAGTAGCTCCTGTATCTTAATGCCGCAATCGTTGTCGCCACTCCACGGCACCTCCACTACCTTGCCCTCTCTCAACGCCCTCTTTGCCTCCTCCGCCCTCTCCGCCTTCACAATCCTGCCCCTAAGCTCCTCCCAAGCCCTCTTCCTCAAGTTCTCCTCCACCAAGCTCATTAACTGCCTAACTGCCTCAACCAACTCCTCTAGCCTCACGGCGTATTTCTCCAAAGTGTCTCTTCTAGTCACAACAACCTGCCTCTTCTCCACGTCCCTCCTCCCTATCTCAATCCTAAGAGGGGCGCCCTTTAGCTCCCAGTAGTAAAACTTCCAGCCTGGAGTCTTGTCATCTCTAGAATCTACATACACGCGCAGACCCTCCCGCCGCAACATTTCGGCGACTTTGTTTACCATCGGCATCACCACCGCAGACTCCTCACTCCCGTAGTATATGGGGATTATCACCACTTGAGTGGGGGCCAGGCCCGGCGGAAGAGTTGTCCCTGCGTCGTCGCCGTGTGTAATAAGCACGGCGGCTATGCTCCTCTCAGAAATTCCGTAGGACGTGGTGTGGGCAAGCTTCCTAGAGCCATCTGCGTCGAGGTACTCCACTTCAAACACCCTGGTGAAGTTAGTGCCGAGGTAGTGGACTGTGCCTATCTGTAAAGCCCTTCCGTCGGGGAGGACTGTGTCAAAGGCAATGGTGTACTCCGCCCCGGCGAACTTATCCCAGTCAGGCCTTTTGTTAATCATATAAGCCAGGCACATGGCGTCGAAGATCTTTTTATAAATCTCCACAGCCTCTCGTATCTGCCTCTCCGCGTCTTCCCTATCCCTATGTACAGTATGCGCCTCTTTAAACATGCTAATCTCCCTAAGCCTAATCATCGGGTGAGTCATCTTAGTCTCAGCCCTAAACACGCTGACAATTTGGTAAAGCCTAAGCGGGAGGTCTTTGTAGTCCTGAACCCAGAGCTTCACCATCGGCATAATCGCCGTCTCAGAGGTAGGCCTCAACACAAGCCTCTCGCCAGACTCCCCGCCCTTAGAAACCCAAAACACCTCCTTCTCAAAACCCCGTATGTGCTGAGACTCCTTCCCAAAAAACTCGTAAGGTATAAACACCGGGAACAACACCTCCTCGTGGCCACTCTCGTCGTGTAGTTTACGAATCAGAGCCTCAACCTGGCGCCTCAGCTTCATTCCGTACGGACGCCAGACATAAGCCCCTTTTACTGGGTACCGGACGTCGTAAAGCTCGGCCTCTCGGAGGAGCCAGTGAAACCACTCCATTAAGTTGCCACGTAGCTTCTCACGGCCGTGAGGACGCGCCTCTCTGATACGCTCCATTAAAGGTCGCTAAGTCCAGGAATAAAAAAATTCTACTCTAAACATGACTAGCAAACACTCAGAGAGATAGAGAAGAGGCTAGAGACACAGCTAGGAGTGGCACAGACCAGACGAAAACTGCTGCAGTATCAACGCCGACTTCTAACAAACCGCCCAGAGACGCGACTAATTACGTCAACTAACGACCCGGCAGAGAGACCTCGACTCCGCATATGCCCATACACACCTCAAAAAAGCCAGCGGCGCCGCTACGCACATTAAGAGTTCTTTATTTCGTCTACCCTATCCCCTCCTTGCGGAGACGATCCACCCCGTGTGCACTACGTCAAAAGTCTCAGGCCTAAGCTCCCCCGGCACAGGCTTCCACCGGCGCACAAACACTTCCTCCACTGTAATGTTGTAAAACCCCGCCCTCCTAAGAGCCGAGACGCTCTTAGACAAGTGCTCAACCGTAGTCGAAAAAATCACCAACGACCCCCCCGGCCTAAGACACTCCGCCGCGTGACCAACGGCGCTCCAAGGGTCCCCCATGTCTAAAACCACGGCGTCCACCCCCCTCACGCCGAAGCCAGAGACAGCAACATCTCTAACTTGCGCCTCCACAAACTCGTCGAGGCCCACGCTTTTCAAATTCCTCAGAGCGATCTTCAAATGATCGACGCGTTTTTCGAAGGTGTACACCACCCCCCACGGCCTCACGAACCAGGCCAGCACCGCGGTTAAAAAGCCGGAGCCAGTGCCAGCCTCAGCCACCCTAGAGCCGGGGCTCACCCCCGCCGCCTTCACCACATACACGGCGTCTTTAGGATAAATGGCCTGGGCCCCCAGCCTAAACCTATGCTCAATCACGTCGTATATCGTAGCCGGAAGCGCCTTAAACCTAACGCCAAGCGAAGAAGACACAACAGCGCCGTGGCTGGCGCCCACTAGCGCCTCGGTGTCCACGAACCCCCTCACAGTCTGCACCATCCCACCCACCCTCACAACGGTCTTGTAACCCCCGCCCTCCTCCACCAATAAAACCCAGTCCCCCCTCTTAAACACATAGAGAAAGACAGAGATGTTTAAAACCTAGCTAAGTACCACCTTGAAAAATAACGCATAATCGCATCGAGGTCCCGCTCCCTCCTCACCGCCGCGGCTCTATACGCGGCTAGAAGAACATCACCCTCCTCGAGCCCTGCCGCGGAGGCAGATACGGCAAGAGGAACCGCCACGTCAGAAACAACCTCGAATAAGCGCCTATCGCCGTGCCTTCTCAGCGAGGCGCAGAGCCGCCCCAGCTCTGGAAGAGCCGTACCCAACAGCTCGCACCTAGGCACCCCGCCCACTCTCACCCCGACCACAGAGCTCGCGTAAACATCCAAGTCGTCGCCGGCGATTCTCAAAGCCAGGTAGGAAAGGACCTCAGGAGGCAACACCTCTACGACTCGCGCCTTAAGCAGACTACGCGGATGTACAATACTAGTATCCACAACCGCCATATATGCAAACTCGGCCGCTAAACCTCTCAACACCCCCCTAGCCCTCCTCTCCAAAACCGCAAGCACGATACAACACGCCAACGCCATTATAAGACCCACACACAACTCCGACAAAGTAGACGCCTTCAAAAAACTTTAAAAAATACACACATCAGCCAACAGGGCCCGTAGCTCAGTCAGGACAGAGCGGCGGTGGACCCGGCCTCAAGGTCCGCTGAGCCTCCTAAGCCGTAGGTCGTGGGTTCGAATCCCACCGGGCCCGCCATC
>JBEULK010000065.1:0-6234 GCA_041287325.1 Pyrobaculum sp.
CTACGTGGTTGTCACAGCCCACGAAGAGGTTAGAGACGTGAAGGTGTTAGATGCAGACGGCGTGTTGTACTGCACGTTTGACCGCATACCCGCGGGCTCAGACAGGGTCTGCAAAGTGGGCAACCACACTCTGTACGTCGTCGAGACCAGCAGAGTCTCAAAAGTAGTGCAGTGCGCCCGGTTGCCCCCCGTCGTGAGGATCGACTAGTCGCCTCTAGGGCGCACAGGCGTGCGTATTTGAAAAGTGGAGTCTGCCCGCCTCAGGCCACCAGAGTTGACGGCGACTAGAACGCGGCCGCTCGGCCGGAGTCGCGGCATCGGAGGAGTCGAGAGGATCACCTCGGCGCTGTCTTGGCATAGCCGATGCGTTCTGGCGACGGGGTTGAGAGGGGGCGGGGACGTGTTTAGACTGGGCCGGCGAGTGATGTTTATTTACCCCCCGCCACAACTCCCTATGCTTAGAATAGAGCGGCAGGGACCTATCCTGCGCCTAGTCTACACACGCGGCGGCAGGGAGGCCGTGGCGGTGGGCCCCGCCGCCGACCTCCCCGTCTTACTTGGGCTGTTTGTCTCAAACATGTTAAGAGAGGGCTTTTCTGTGGAGGATGTGTGCTCTGCGTTGAGAGAAGTTTTTGATAAAAAAGAGGGGGGTTAACGTCTCCTAGAAACAGCGGCGATGGCTACGGCCCCCACCGCTACTATTAACACCAACACCAAGACCTCGGCGGGGAATCCGCCGCCCGCGGCGGCTGTCGCGATTGTGGCGGACGGAGTCGTGGGCGGCTGCGTCGTAGTGACCGGCGGCCGTGTTGGCGTGGTGGTAACAGGCGGCGGGGTGGCAGCTGGAGTAGTCTGCGTGGTCTGGGCGGCTGTGGTCGTAGGCGTCGCTGGTTGTGTGGTAGTCGGCGGCGGCGTGGTGGAGGTGGCCTTCGGCGTTGTTGTAGCAGGTGGCTGGCCTATTTGGACTTTAACCGGCTGTCCGCCTGGCGGCGCTATTTCGAGGGCTACGGGGGCGCTGTACTTAAACTTGTAGATGTATACCGGCTTTTCTTCTAGGTACGACGCGAGTATCCTAGTGCCGTTTATTAAGAGGAAGGGAACTCCCACGTTTGGGTCGTCTGCTCTGACGCTCAGCGTGACTAAGTCGCCCGGGGTGGGGCTTCTCGGCATGACGCGCTCCACGACGATGCTGGGCGCGGGGGCGTAGTCGCCGACGGCGAGCCATACGGGCTTGCCAGACACGTCCAAGTAGTACCTAGTGTACCTGCCCAGCGGGTGTTGCTCCGTCTTTACCAACTGGGCGCTTCCCTGGAGCGCCTTTACGCCGGTGAAGTTGCCCGGTAGGTCTAGGACCAGCAGGCCTTTTACCAAGTCGCTGTCTATGAACAACTGCGCGGCCTTGGTGCCCCAGGTCAAGACGGCGAAGTTTTTATAAGTCCACACCTCGCGCCCTACCTCAACCCTCCCGTCGGGGTAGATTGTAAAAGTCCTAAACCCGTGGGAGGTGTCGATAGAGCCGCCCAGCGTCCTCGTGGTGACGAAGTAAGTGCCGTTTAGCACCACAGTGCTGTTTCCTGAGTGTACGTGGCCGGACAGCACCAGCGAGACTTTGTACCTAATGGTGAGGTTGAGGAACTTCTCAAACGCCGGCCTGTTCTGCAAGTAGCTTGTGTACACAAGGTAGTAGGACCGCCTCCCCGTGGGGTCTTTGTTCAGCCTGTCCACGTCTTGGGGTCCTCTGTACGTCTCGACGACGTAGGCGTCTTTTAGGTAGAAGGGCGGGTGGTGTATCAACACGACCTTGACCTTGTCGGGGAACTTCTTCAACGCCTCTTCGTAGAACTTGACCTGGTCGTCTGTCAAGTAGCCGTTGTACCCGCTGTCGAGGCCGATTATGAGATATGGCCCCACCACGCGGTACCACACGGGGGGTCCGACGAAGCGGCGGTAGTTTACTAAGGCGTCGTCTCCCGCGTGGTCGTGGTTGCCGGGGATTACGAAAATGGGCTTGGTGATGGAAGAGGCGTATCTTACAAACAACGTGTGGTGCCAAACCTGCCCGCCCACGTCTGCCTGGTCGCCTGTGATGAACACAACGTCGTAGGGGCCGGAGTTGGCCAGCAAAACGGCGTGTATCAGCCTGTAGACAGAGGCCATGTCTAGCTCCACGCCGATGTGTTCGTCAGTCATCTGAAACACCCGCAACGGCCCCGTCACGTTGCCCACCCAGACTGCCTTAGGCTCGTATATCTCCCCGCTGTTGATAACCAAGTCGTAGAGCCCCAGCGGCGCGTCTGCGGGCACCTTGACTACGTACACATCACCGGCGGCGGCCACCACTTGTAGTGGAACTAGGGGCCTCCCCGGCGCCGCCAGAACTACTGAAGTCAACGAAGCTGGGGCGTCGAGAGTTATGTTAAACGTCCCTCCCGGCGTGACGTAGGCAGGTGCTCCCCACCTCGGATCTACGACGGAGGCGGCCGCGAGGAAAAAGACGGCTAGGATTAGAAAAAGTAGGCTTTTCATCTCGTCTTCGTCGCCTCTGTTGCCGCCTTGCCTTTCTTCACGGCGAGGAGGGCCGCGATTATTGCAAAGACGAGGGCCAGGGCCGTGCCCACGAAGGCGGTGGTGCGGGCATTGGCGGCCTCGGCCGTTGCGGCTTCTAGCTGTTTCGAGAGCTGGTCTACCTTCTGGCTGAGGGCGTCCACCTGCGCGGCCACGTTGTTAACTTGGCTGGCTAAGCCTCCTACCTGGCTGTTTACTTGACCCACCGTGTTTTTAACTGAGGCTAAGTCGCCTTGCAACGCGGCCACACCTGACCTGAGGTTTTGTACGTCGTTTTTAACTGTCTGAAGGTCTGCGGAGACGGAGGACAGGCCTTGGCTGAGCTGGGCCGCGGCCTGCGTCTGCTGGATGAAAGTAGACAACTCTCTGTAGTTCCCCGTGGCCCACAACATTAAGTTTCTGAAAAACCGCGGCCCGTCTAGCTTCACGCCGTAGTATGAGGGGACCACGCCTGGCTCGTACCCTCCGTACGGCGTCTCGCCGGATAGTATCAAGACGCTACCGCTTGGCATAAACTCAGCAGCCATAAGCGCAAAGACGCCGCGGTCCCCAGCCCTGTGGGCCTTGCCGTCTCTGCCCTTTCCGTCGGCGGAGGTCCTGTGTTCCACAATTACGCCGTTTTGAGTAGTCCTGGCAATTACGTAGATGTTGTTATAGTACTTCTGCACCTCGGGGCTGGTGGCGGGGACCCATGTGCCGTTGGGCAACACCACTGCCACCACGCCGGGGCCGTGGAACAACACCCTCTGTGCCATGAAGCCTAGGAAGGCCAGCGGGGGCGGCGGGTCTATTACGCCCACTACTCTATAGCCCGCACGGGCGTTGTGTTGTGAGTCTTCCACGGAGACGTAGTCCACGCGGATGTGTGCGCCGAGGTACTCCGCCAAGTCGTTGCAAGTTAGTTGCGACTCCTCAGAGCCCTGGGCTGGGTAGTCCGAGTCCGCGGCGCACCAAAGCACCTTGCCCCCCTCGTCGAACCACTTCTTCAACGCGGAGAGCTCCGCCTCTGTGAGAGGCTTAGGCGGCTGGCCGAGCACTATCACCTTGAACTGCGACAAGTCAACTGTGGAGAAGTCGCCATTCACCACTGTTATCAACTTGGCCTTCTCTAACTTCTGCAACAGCGGGTCTAGCTGAGAGCCCGGCGGCGCTAGTACGTAAAGCTTGGCGAAGTCTGATATGGCCAGCTCGTTCGCAGTGGCGTTTACCCAAAGGTCGAGCCCTTTCGTGGCCTCGCCGTGTGCCACGTCTACTAAAACGGGGACGTAGAGTTGCTGGGCAAATACAAGACTCGCCACCAGAAGTGTTGCTACTAGTTCGGTACGCATGTCCTCTAGTAATGTCTATTTTTTAAATATAATTCATATGCTTAGTAGCGTCTTGTAGAAGCTAGTTTTTGAATTGGGCGAAATTTTAAAATCCAGACCAAGTTTGTGCTATGCGAAGTGGGTTGGTGGTAGGAATAGTCGTGGTGATTGTAATTGCCCTACTAGCCACGGTGTTTATCTCACAACAGCCGCCCTCGCCTACTCCACCGCCAGCCACTACGCAACCGTCGCCCACCACAACTACGCCGCCTGCCTCACCTACGCAGACTACTCCAGCCACTACGACGACGGCCCCGCCTACGACAACTACAACAACTACTACGACTACAACAGCCACAACTACGCAGCCTCCTACGTGTACGCAACTGGTGGTATTGACGAGACATCCGACCGACATCTTAGACGTCACGCGTGCCTCGTTTCTGAAAAGTGAAGTGGCTAAGAGGTACGGGATTAAAGACGTGGTCTTTAGGCCCGTTGCGGCCGCCCAGTGGCGCCCCATTATACAACAAGGACAGGCAGACGTGGCTTGGGGCGGCGGACCTACGTTGTTCGACTCGCTTTACAAAGACGGCCTCCTACTCCCGCTGGAGGGAGACGAGGTTAAGGCGGCCTTGGCCCAGATTCCCAAGACCATCGCAGGTATGCCTATGATGCGCACGGGGCCGGACGGAAAGGTGTACTGGGTTGCGTGGGCGGTGTCCAGTTTTGGTATTACCATTAACACTAAGGTTTTAAAGGCGGCCGGGGCGCCGGAGCCTAAGACATGGGCTGACCTCGCCTCTTTTGAATACGGCGCCGCCCTTTTGAGAGGGTATCCGCTCACGGGGCTGTCCCGCCTCACTCAGTCTACTAGCAATACTAGAATAGCCGAGATTATACTGCAAGCATACGGCTGGG
This sequence comes from Pyrobaculum sp., assembly GCA_041287325.1. Classification (GTDB taxonomy): domain Archaea; phylum Thermoproteota; class Thermoprotei; order Thermoproteales; family Thermoproteaceae; genus Pyrobaculum. The sequence goes on from JBEULK010000065.1 coordinate 4,794, forward strand.
ACGACGGGTGGCGGGTCATCACGTTGACGGCGGCTAACGGCAAGGTTTTCGGCGGGAGCGAGGCTGTGAGAGACGCGGTGATCGCAGGGGAAATAGGCGCCGGGTGGACGATAGACTTTTACGGCTACACGGCCCAGCTCCAGAACCCGGATACAAAGTATGTAATACCCCCCGACACCTCTGTCAACGGCGACCCCATAGCTGTGGTCAAGGGGACGAAGTGTAGACAGGCGGCGGAGGCCTTCGTGGCTTGGGTAATTACAGAAGGCCAGGTGGTAGTCTTCGACCGCAAGATTAACAGAATGCCCGTGAACCCCAACGCCTTCAACACCCCCGAGGGGAGCAAGAGGCCTGACTTAAAACAGATTTACGACTACATGCTTACTTTGAAGACTATCGACTTTAACGATACTCTTGCCCTCTCTGTAGAAAACGTAGTGATGTACTACTTCGACGCCGCTATCACAGACAACGTAGACGTATTGCAACAGACTTGGTCTAAGCTCGTCAAGGCGTATCTAGACGGTAAAATTAGTAGACAGGCGGCGGAGGCCTTGGCCAGGGAACTTGCGTCGCCTGTGACTTTCACAGACCCGGACACGGGCCAGCCGGTAAAGCTTACCTTAGAATACGCCATGAGGATAAACGACAAGCTCACAGACGCCACTTACCGCGATAAGATATACGCCGCGTGGAGAGAGGCCGCGAGAAAGCAGTACCAGGCGGTTGCCGCCAAGATTCCCTAAAGTACAAACCCGTACCTAGTTTTTAACACTCTTGTGGTCAGCGTAATCGCCGCTACTTGTATCGCCACGAGCACGAGGCCCAGCGTGGCAGCCTCTTGTACGCCGTAGAGCCCGCTTTCAAACCGCTCTCTCATAAAGGCGGTGATGGGCATGGCGGTGTCTCTCCCCACTCCTTTCAACACGCCTAGTGTTATGCTGAGGGATACCTCGCTGGTGACGTAGACAAAGCCTATCAACGCCCCGCTTATGATGTTAGTGGTTAGTAGCGGGATTAAAATCCTCCTCGTGACTCCTAGGTAGCTGTCGCCGAGGTTCATGGCCACCTCCTCCATGGATGGGTGGATCTGCTGTAGCCCCGCGTATATACTCCTCACCACGAAGGGTAACTTCCTAACGGCGTAGCCCACTATTAGGTACAGCTCTGGGCTTTTCAACGGGTCTAGCCAGTCGGCGAGGGCGGGGTAGAGGCCTCTTACCGCCTGCGCCGCGGCCAGGGCGGTGAGGAAGTAGGCATACGCCACCACGAGGCCGGGGATTGCGATTGGCACCGTGGCAAGGGCGTCTAAGGCGTCTGCAAGCGGGCCCCTTGACCTAGCCGCCGCGATGGCCACGGCCACGCCTACAAACACCATTATGACCGTTGCCGAGATGCCGTACCACAACGTGTTGACGATACCCCTTACGAAGAGCTCGTT
>JBEULK010000065.1:6334-19512 GCA_041287325.1 Pyrobaculum sp.
CGTGTTGACGATACCCCTTACGAAGAGCTCGTTTTGAAACACCTGGCCGATCCTAGATATTGCGTTCCAGAGGCTTGGCGCCTCTGGGAGGGGAGATGTGGTCCACCTGTCGGCGAAGACTAACAACACCGCGCCGAGGAGCGGCGTCGACGCGGCGACGACGAGGGGGAACGCCAGTAGGTAAATCACGACTTTGCCAACCGGCCCCGGGGCGTAGACCCTTGGCCGCAATTGTCTGACCAACATGGCGTATTGCCTAAGCCCCACGTACCTCCTCACTGCGAGGAAGGAGGCGATCGAGATGGCGAGTAGAATAAGGGCCATGAAGGCGGCCGCGGGGCTTATCTGCCCCCTCAGCTGGTCTAAGAACTTTGAATAGACCTGGTAGGACAACAACTTACGGGCTGTGGGGTCGTCTTGGAAGATTATAGGCGCCGCCACGTCGTCGATTGCGAAGATAAACACGAGGACGAAGGCGGCGGCGAGGCCTGGAAGAGACAGCGGCAACACCACGTCGCGTACGGCACGTCTCTCGTCTGCGCCGAGGTTGTTGGCCACTTCCTCCAAGGTGGGGTCTATCCTCGTCAACGCGGCGTAGATGTTGAGGTAGGCGATGGGGAGGTACATGAGGCTCTGTACCAACACCACGGCGGCCAGCCCCGAAATCTCTATTCTAAACGGCAGACCCAAGACGTCGTGGAGAAGCCAGTTTAAAGTGCCCCACCTAGGGTCTAGAATCTTCCTAACCACGTAGGCGGTGGCGAAGGGCATTACGATAAGAGGAACCGTGGCGAGGAGGCCGAGGGCAGTCCTCCCGGGAAAGACGTACTTGGCCAACACATATGCCAGCGCAAACCCCAGCGACACGTCAATTGTAGCCACCGTGAGCCCTGCCCACAGGCTGTTTAACAAAACACCTAAGTCGGGCCCCCTCACTACTAAGACCGGGGTCTCGCCCCCCCTGACGTACACAGCACGGCTAAAGGCCTCGGGGGACGGGTTTATGTAGAAGGGGTCGCTTATTACGTAGGCGACCTCCCCCACCCCGGCCAACACCTCCCAGAAGATGACCGCCAGGGGGAAGACTAGAAATAGGCCGAGGAAGGCGTATCCAACGGCCGTGGACCACTTAACAAAACTCATGTCCTAAATGCCCACGCCCGGGATATTTCCACGGCCACCTCCTCGCCTATGTGAACGGGAGGTCTCTGGCCCTCAGCCTTCAGCCGGACGCCGCTACAATTAAGCTTAGTGGAGTAGTATCTTCCGAGGAACACCACGTCCTCTACGTGGCATTTGAGCTTTCCGTCCCCTAGGTGCAAGTCCTCGGGTCTAATCACCACGTATACCTCCTCCCCCTGGGCTAGTTCTTGGGGGGCTTCCGCCTGGATTACAAAACCCACGTCTACCAGCGCCGTCTCGCCCCTCCGCTCTGCCGCTCTTCCCTTTAGTACGTTTGACCGGCCTATGAACGTGGCGACGAAGAAGTCGGCTGGTTTGTAGTACACCTCCTCCGGCGTGCCTACTTGCCGTATACGTCCGGCGTTCATCACGGCGATTCTGTCGGCCACCGCCATGGCCTCCTCTTGGTCGTGCGTGACGTAGATAGTAGTGATGGCTAGCCTCTTGGCCAGCCTCCTCACCTCTTCTCTAAGCTCTACCCGCAACTTCGCGTCGAGGTTTGCCAAAGGCTCGTCGAGGAGTAAAACCTCCGGCTCCACGACGAGGGCCCTCGCGAGGGCCACCCTCTGTTGTTGCCCCCCCGACAGCTGGAAGGGCTTCCTGTCTTCAAAACCCATGAGGCCTACCAGCTCCAACACCTCTTTGACTCTCCTCTCCACCTCCTTCCTCGGCAGTTTTTTAAGACGGGCTCTCTTCCCCGCGTCCCCCCCGGGCGCCTTTTTAAGACGGAGGCCGTAGGCCACGTTTTCAAAAACCGTCAAGTGGGGCCACAGGGCCCATGTCTGGGGCACCACGGCGGTTTTCCTCTTCTGTGTGGGCAGGTGGGTGACGTCTCTATCGTCGAAATATATGCGGCCAGACGTCGGCGTCTCGAGACCCGCCACGAGTCTCAGGAGGGTGGTCTTGCCGCAACCTGAGGGGCCTAGGACCGCCAAGACCTCGCCGTGGTTCACTACCAAATCCACGTCGTCTACTGCCACTACCTTATTGTCGAAGACTTTGCGGAGCTTCTCTAGGCGCACTACAGTCACGTGTCCACTCACCGGCCGATATTTATATCTTCAAAATTTATAAACCGCGTCGTAGAGGCGTTCATGTCTTTCGTCTACCCCGATGTAATTATCTCAACAGCAGGCCACGTTGACCACGGCAAGACTCAGACCACCTACGCCCTCTCGGGGGTGTGGGTGATGAGACACAGTGAGGAAATTAAAAAGGCCATGACTATAAAACTGGGTTACACCCAAGTGGGGATATACGACTGCGGCGAGGAGTACTACTATTCAGACGGTATTTTACAAGACGGGAGGTGTCCAAACGGCAACGAGCCTAAACTTGTGAGGAGGGTATCTCTCTTAGACGTCCCCGGCCACGAGGTGCTGGTGGCCACAATGGTGTCGGGAGCCGCCGTGGTAGACGGCGCCGTGCTTGTAGTCGATGCCTCACAGCCGGCGCCTCAGCCGCAGACTGTGGAGCACTTCGCCGTGCTGGACATAATTGGGGTTAGGCGCTTGGTAGTGGCGCAGAACAAAATCGACCTCGTCACGAGAGAAAAAGCGCTGGAGAACTACCAACAAATACGCGAGTTTTTAAAAGGGACTTGGGCGGAAAAAGCAAAGGTTGTGCCCATATCAGCTCTTCATAAGGTGAACATAGACGTGTTAGCCACATACCTGGCGAAAGAAATACCTAAGCGAGAGGCCGACATGGAAAAGCCCGCGAGGCTTTCAGTGTTAAGAAGCTTTAACGTAAACTCGCCCGGCACGCCGCCGGAGAAGCTTAGGGGAGGCGTCTTAGGCGGGACGCTTCTCCAAGGCGTCTTAAGAGTCGGCGACGAGTTAGAAATAAGGCCGGGGCTTAAGGTAGATAAGCCGAAGCCCACCTTCCAGCCCATATTAACAAAAGTCCTCGGCATAGAGTACAGCGGGTATAAGGTAGACGAGGCAAGGCCCGGGGGGCTTGTGGGCGTGATGACAGGCCTAGACCCGGCGCTTACAAAAGCAGACGCCCTAGCCGGCGCCGTGGCGGGCAAGCCCGGCACCCTCCCCCCTGTGTGGACGGCGATTGAAGTAGATACTAAGCCCATACCCAGAGCTGTGGAAAGCAAGCCCGAGCCGTTTAAACAAAACGAAACGGTGTTGGTGGCAGTAGGACCTGCGACAGTGTTTGGAGTTGTGCAGAATGTGAAAAAAGACGTCGTGTCAATAGCGTTGAAAAAAGCGGTGTGCGCAGAGCAGGGGGCCAAGGCTGTGATAATACGCCAAGTAAAAAACAGGTGGATAGTAACTAACTACGGGACGCTGAGAGGCGGGACTGTGGCGTTAGAGTAAGAGGCTCAGCCCGCGGAATAGTTCTCACAAGTCGATAGGGGGCAAGTCATCGTCACTGCCCCGAGTAGTAACACTTAATTTTTAAAGTTTTATTATGTAGTGTGTCTTGAGAGGAGCTGGCCGCGAGGCGGAGAGGACTGGGCCGCCGTTGGCGTACTTCTCGACAACAAAAGAGTACTTTTAATTAAAAGGGTAGCAAGGGAAGGCGACCCGTGGTCGGGCCACGTGGCGTTTCCAGGCGGTAGGTGGAAGCCGGGGGAGGATTTATTACGCACTGTGGTGAGAGAGGTCTTAGAGGAGGTCGGCGTGGAGCCCGTGGGGCTTGTCGGCGTGTTGCATCCGCAAAGCCCCCGCAACGCTCCGTGGCTTAAGGTGGTGCCCTTCGTCTTTGACCAGTGGAGAGGCGAGGTGACGCCGAATTCTGCCGAGGTAGAAGAGGCCAGGTGGACCTCGCGCAGGGATCTGAAGGAGGGGGAGTGGCTTGGTCAGCCGGCGTTTATTTTCGGCAACTGGGTGGTCTGGGGGCTGACGTATAGAGTATTGAAGATGCTCATTGACTGCGGCTTGTTGTAGCGGCGGGGACGCTTCCATTGTACAACGGAGGACTACACGTAAAGTATTTAAACAGATTTTTTCAAACGGTTGATGCTTGTCTTCGTGTTTAAGCAAAAGCCAGAGGGGCAATGGCTTGAAGCGGCGAGGAGATACAGCTTTGAAATATACACCGCAGACCAGATCCCGCCTATAGGCGGCAAGTTCGTGGTGGTAGTAGGCGACGAAGAGCTCGCCAAGAGGATTGGCGCGGCCTTTTTTACAGAAGAAGAAGCAGAGGAGTTTTTAAAAAGTCTGGGGAGCCACCAGGCGGGCTAGGGCCCGGGCGCCGGCTTCCTTTCTAATATGTGCCCAATTCCCATGTAGATCAGTATTACGCCTACTATTATTAATATAGGTATTAACAACCCTATTATCATGAATATGGCGCCGATGAATAACAACGACTCCTCGTATCGGCTGTTTAGCTTGAAGGGCCCAACGATTCCAAATAATATGTACCCTATAAACGCTATAATCGTCCCTATTATCAATATTGCAATCCCAGCAGGGTAGCCGATTGCCCAGAGCGCTGTCGGCGACATGACCAACATTGCAGCCAAGGCGCCGATGGCGACGAGTCCGCCAACGAATATCAAGGGTATGCCTATTAAATAAAGTCGGATCCCCGTGAGGCAGATTTTAAAATCGCTGTCTACCTCTGCTAACAGCCTATATCCACCTCCGAAGTAGCGTATTACAATGTATAAGCCAATCCCAAAGGCGGCTATTAAAAACACCACAATTGCTATGACGAATGCCGCCGCCTGCCCAGGAGCGAAGGGGTTAAACAACGCCGAAAATCCGGTAAATAACAATATCGAAGCCACGGCGAAAACCACAGCGAAGATTATTTGCAAAAAGTACCCAGTCCTCAGAAGCCTCAGCCCCTCTACCTCTCTTGGATCAGTAGGGACTTTTATCATAAGATGCTTGAAAACATTAAATTTAAATTTTACTTCGTACAATTTGTAGCTGGCGACTAGGATGCTGGCTACCTGTTATTGTTGTTGTGTGATACACGGCGTCGAGGCTAAGAACGCCACTACTTCCACAACTTCAGGAGGCTGTCCTAGGTGCCTCATTGGGGTTAATTGCGTTATTAGCCTTGCCTGCTCCGCGGCGGATCCTCTCACGACGTCGACGGCCCCGAGGCTACTATGTTTACTCTCGTCTCTGTTTTTCCGCGCTCTGTTGCGTTGGTCTCTTCGCCTGTGATGTGTATGGCTATTCCTATCGTGCAGAGCCCGGTGAGTTTTTAATGAAATAGTCCTCCCGATGATTGACGCCAGCGAATATGACCGTCTTGCCTTTACTACATCATCGCTCTATTAACCTTTTTATATGGGAGACCGGTTTTTTACGTGTCTTGTGAAGTAGAGGCGCTGGGGAGGTACCACGTGTGGGAGGGGCCGCGTATTAAGATTAGGGCCTCGGCGGCGCGTGCTCTTGTGGAGAGGCACTACGGCGTGGCTGGGCACGCCACGGTGGAGTTGTGTAAGTGGACTAAAGATGCGTTAGAGGGGGGCAAGTCTTGCTACAAGGTGAAGTTTTACAACGCCCCCGTGGGGGGCTCCCACCGGTGTGTTGAGATGAGCCCCGTCGGCCTCGTCTGTAGCAATAGGTGCGTCTACTGCTGGAGGCCCACGGAGGAGTTCGACGTATTCGTCGCCGAAGACCGCTTTTACATGGAGCCGGAGGAGATCGTGAGGGGCGTGTTGGAGGAGCGGAAGAGGTTGCTGTCCGGCTACTGGGGGCACCCCGTGGGGATGAGCAGAGTGAAGGAGGCCCTCGCTCCCACGCACTGGGCCATCTCTCTCTCGGGAGAGCCGACTATGTACCCCAAGTTGCCCCAGTTGATAAAACTCATAAAGTCCCTGCCCGAGACGAAGTCTGTTTTTCTCGTCACAAACGGACAGCATCCCGAGATGATTAGGCGGCTTTGGGAGGAGGACGCCTTGCCCACGCAGCTCTACTTGTCTACCAACGCCCCTAACAGAGAGCTGTATTACATCATAAATGTCCCGGTGTACAACAGAGAAGACGCCTGGGAGAAGTGGCTGGAGTCTCTTGACCTCTTGGCTAAGGTGCCTACGCGCACGTTGATGCGTATTACGCTTATCAGAGGCTTAAACTACGACGATAAGTACATCCCGGAGTTTGCCCAGCTCGTCAAGAGGGGCAATCCCCACTTCGTGGAGGTGAAGAGCTACATGCACCTCGGCCACTCCACCTTTAGGCTTAGGAGAGAGGACATGTTGACCCACGAGGAGGTTAAGGAGTGGTCGTTGAAGTTGTTAAAAGCCCTGGAGTTGCTGGGGGCGCGTTTTGTGTACATGGACGACGACAAGCCCAGCCGCATTGTCGTATTGCAGAACATGGACCGCTACGTAGACCGGTGGATAGTCCCGCCCGATCAGCCCGTTGCAAGGTAGAAGAGGCCGCTCTTCTCCCCCAGACACTCGCATACGTCGCCCGTACAGCGGCATGCCACGGCCTCATCGCCTAGTACATTTATTGAGTTGACGATCTTGACCCACTTCTCCAAGTCGTCTACGTAGAAATAGTTGCCTAGTTCACGAACTTCGCCTTTAGTCACTGCCAAGTTAAGAGCGTCGAGAGCTGTAGGCCTCGTGACGTAGTCTAACATGGGGTCGAAGTAGAAGAGGAGCGGGACGAGGAGACTTGCGAGAAGAGTAACGACGTTGTATAGTCTGAGGCTAACCGGGGGGCACCTGGGCCTAAACAGACGAGAGGCAGTCCACAAGAAAAGCGGCGGCATGACGAAAACTAATACGGCCCCCACCGCGGTGTGTCGTTTGTAAAGGACGGCGCCCATTATGAATAGGGTCTGGAGGAAAAGGCCAATTAGAATAAGCGCAGTCGCGTTTTTACAATATCTATCAGAAAGCCAGTAAACTAGAGCCGTCGTGATGACGAAAGCAGTTAACAAGCCCAAGGCCGCCGCCGCGGCGACGTACAGCCAGAAGGTCAGCAAAAGCGTAACCGCCACAACGTGCAGGTACAACAACGACGCAAGTGTCCAAAACCTCATAGTTTATTTATTACTGATGTTTTAATATGAGATGATTGACGAGCTCTCCGCCGGAGCTGTGGTGTTCTACCTGTCTAATGTGCCGGAGTTTCTCCTCTTGCACTACCCGGCGGGTCACTGGGACTTCCCCAAGGGGAACGTCGAGCCTGGAGAGTCGGAGGAGGCCGCCGCCTTGAGAGAGGTGAGAGAGGAGACCGGCTTAGAGGTGGAGCTCCTGCCGGGGTTTAGGGAGGAGGTGTCTTACACCTACGTTAGGGGCGGGAGGAGGGTTAGGAAGAAGGTGGTGTTCTTCCTCGCGCGTGCCTACTCCAAGGAGGTTAAGTTGAGCTGGGAGCATGTGGGCTATGCGTGGCTTTTCTTCGACCAGGCGCTGGCTAGGCTCACCTACGACTCCTCTAGGAGAGTGTTAGCCAAGGCGTATAGGGCGATTAAGGAGAGGCTGTAGGTTTTTATAGTAGGGGCGCGGTGGAGAGAAGTGATGAGGATTCCACGCCTTGAACATGAAGAGGCCTTCGAAAGCTGACTAAGGCGACTGCCAACAGCCACCTCTGGCACCGGCAGAGCGGCCACTGCGGAGGCTGGCCGAGGCTTACTAACCGCTGCGGCTGGCTGGGCTACCGCCTGTTTGCCAAGTCGGGCGCAGCCCCGCCGATCTTCAACTCCGACGTCCAAGACGCGGCACGGAGGACAGCAAGTCGGCGGCTTTTAGCACAAAGGCGTGTAGCAAAGCCGCGTGTTTCGGCGTTGGCCGAGTTTTAAGGGACATATATGTACGTCTTCGTTGAGACGTGTTTAGGAATGTGAAAGAGTTAGAGAGGTTTGTAGAGTCCACTCCGCCGTTTCCTAGGCCGAGGCTACGTCTTGAACAGTATCCAACAGATGCCGCTTTAGTGGCCCTGGCCGTCTGGGACGCAAGCCTCAGGGGGTTTTTGAAAAAAGTGTTGGACCTTGGCTGCGGAACCGGGCGGTTTGCGTTGGCGGCCGCCGCGATGGGCGCTGATTTTGTGGTGTGCGTAGACGTAGACGTCGACGCCCTTGGCGTGGCCCTCCGCGCGTCGAGAGAACGCGGGCTTTACAATGTGGAGTTTCTAGCCGCAGATGTGGAGCAGTTGCGGCTTAGGGGCCGGTTTGACGTGGTTTTTCAAAACCCGCCTTTTGGGATTTGGAGCGGCCGCGGCACCGACATGGCTTTTTTACAGACGGCGCTTAGACATGCCGACGTGGTGTATACAATTCACAAACTTTCTACTTTTGACTATGTGAGGTCTACTGTGAAGCGTTGGGGCTTCCAACTTGACGTGTTAGAGACTGCAACATTAAACCTAAAGCCTGTTTATAAACATCACAAGAAGAAGGTTTACAAAGTTAAGGTATTTCTCGCCTTGGTGCGGAAAAGTTAAAAAGGCGCGTACAAACAGGGGCATGGCGCACGTGCCGGCACACGTCCGAGGGCCCCACGTCTCGCGTAGAGCTGGCGTGGCAATCGCCGTTGCGGTGCTGGCGTTTTTAATTGTTGCCACTGTGTCTGCGCTTTCTGTGTTTACCCTTCCGGCAGGCGTAGTGGCAGTCGTGGTAGATCCAGTCTCTGGCTCTATTTCAAAGCCTATCCTCGGCCCGACCGTTGGCTTTAAGGCGCCTTGGGCCTACCTCATCGAAGACACCTACGCCGTTGAAATAATTGAATTTGTAAAGACGGAGAAGGCGGCTGGGAGGTGGACCTTCGACGCGCCGACGGTCCTCACAAAAGACGGCGTCACCGTCACGGTGGAAATGGTGGTGAGGTACCGCATAGTGCCTCAACGCTTCGATGAGTTGGTGAAGAAGTTCCCTAATGTGGACTACGACGACAAGGTGCTCGTTCCCAAGGCGAGGCAACTGATTAGAGACGTAATTTCTAAAGTCTCTCTCGACTACCTCATAGAGAACAGAGACGTAATCGCCAAGCAGATTGAACAAGAGTACAAGTCGCTTATAGAACAAGACCCGGCCCTTGCGGGGCTGGTGGAGGTTTTAGACGTAAATGTGCAAAACTTTATACTGCCGCAACAAGTAACTGACGCAATTAACCGCAAGGTCGCGGCGCAACAAGACGCGATTCGCGCGCAGTTCGAGAGGCAGAGAGTGGAGGAGCTCGCCAGAGCCAACTTCACAAGGACCGTCCTGGCGGCCATGGCGGAGGCTAACGCCACGGTTACCAGGGCCAGGGCGCAGGCGCTTCAGGTAATGCTTTTAGCGAATGCAACGCGGTCTGCCATTGAGATGATTATAAGAGCGACTGGCGCCAACGCCACAGAGGCCGCCCGGCTGGCGGAGCTATACCTCTACCTATCTGGCCTAAGAGAAATTGCCCAAGCCGGCCAGCTACAGGTGGTGGCCATCAGCGGCGGAAGCGGCCAAGTGGTGCCAGTCATACCGCTGAGATGAATAAATACGTTGCCGCCGTTTTGGTAGTTGTAGTATTCGCCGCCTCCGTGTCGTTGATATTCCCCCGGCTGGCCCCCATAGTGGCGAGAGTGAGCTTAGCGGCCTTGTTGGTAGTACTCGCCTTCTGGATATACGACTACCTCTCCTCTAGGCCTCCTGCACTGGCGGGGAGGGTGTATGAATACGTCAGGAGGAGGGGGCCTACCTCTTTAAGAGAGTTATCAGCCGCCTTCGGCGACTTCGACGAAGTTAAAAAAGCCGTGGACTACCTAGTGGAGAGGGGTGTGCTTAGGAGGTTTGAAAGAGGGGGAGAGGAGTACTTCGACGTTTAGCCTTTTGCGTCTCATAAGTCCTATTCGGCCAGGTGGTAGGTCTTACAGCGGTGGTCTAGGCGGAGTACTTCTCTAAGTGTTTTACACACGGCGGCCGCCGCTAACTTGGCTGCGTAGTTCCACAATACTCCTTTCTCGAGGTAGGCGAGCTCGGCGTCTTGCTCCAAGTGCCTGGCCACGGAGTCCACTAAGACGTATATCGTCTCTCCCGCCGACAACGTCTTCACCTTGACGTCGAAGTGGGGCCAGAACTCGCCGCATTTATACACGGCGACGAGCGCCTCTGCGTAGAGGCGGGGCCACCGCAACAACAACTTGTCTACTCTCACGTTGGCCCCCACCTTGCACGGCGTCCCAAAGCTGACTGAATACTCGGCAGGGCCGGCGGCAGAGAAAGAGCCGTTTTCTAACTCGGGCTCGGTAACTTCGGGGAGTTCCACGTATAAAAAACAGCGCGGGTTTTAAAACATTTAAAAGGCTATGTGTGTCCGTTTAGGATCTTCTCCAGCCTCTTCTCCACGTCGTCTCAACTTGCCACGTTTCACCAGTTGTAAGAGCCGCGGTCGTTCTTGTAGGTAGTAGGCGTGCTCCCAGACGTCAAGCATCAGCGAGAACTGGGAGTTGGCGGCGTGCATTATTGTACTTCTCGATCTCTGGCTTTCTCCCCGCCCTAAAGGGAGAGGCCTCCTGTCGCCCTTTCTGTAAGACTACAACTCTCTAAAGGCTCGTATATCAATAGGCCTACTCCGCGCCCTGGGGTCCTCTCTAATCAAACGAGCTGAACAACTGGTTTATTAAGTCGGCAACGCTCCCGCCTGGCTTGCCGCCTCCCTTGCCGGCCGGCGCTGTGTTTAGCCAGAAGGTGCTGTGTAGTATATGCCCGTTTAGGTGGAAGGACAGGCCTCTCAACGTAGCCTTGGTGTCGATCTGTGCCTCCCTCCTTTCTAAAATTCTCAAGTGCTCTGTTTGTATATCTAGTCGTGCTTTTAGCGGTGTTTCATCGGCGATGTAAGACTCCGGCGTGTTGTAGGCATACGGAAGCAGTAAGGCGTGTGCTTAGTAGCTACTATGTCAACTTGTTGTCCACTTTTTTAATCCGCCGTGAGCCCCGTCTCCACTACCAACGTCGCTAAGACAGAGGCGGAGAGCCCGAAAAGAACCACCGCTACGACGTGCACAGGGTTGGGCGCTACGCCGTAGACCAAGGCGTCTCTTCCTACCTCTGTCAAGTAGGTAAGTGGGTTTACCTCGCTCACGGCTTTAAGCCACGTGGGGAAGAACTGCTTGGGGAAAAGCGCAGTGGAGGTAAACATAAGCGGCATGCTAATTAAGTTGTTCACCACACCTGGGGCGTGGACATCCGAGGCGTTGGCGGTAAACGCCGTGAACAACGCCGCGAAGCCCATCCCCCCGGCGAACAAAGAAATGACCCACGCCGCCAGAGCCTGCCAGTGGATTTTGTATCCCGCCCCCAGCAACGCGCCTAAGGCCAGCAACACCGGCACGGCGGCGAAGCCCCTAGTAGCCGCCCCCAGGGCCTTGGCTAAAAAGACGGCAGACTTGGGGGTGGGGGTGACTAAAACTCTCTTCAAGTATCCAAACCTCTTGTCCACCACCAGACTCATAGAGCTGAACATCCCGGTGGTCATCATGAGGATGGAGACCATCCCCGGCAACATGTAGGACAAGTAGTTCTCCACGCCGAAGTACTGGGCTAAGAAGCCCCGCGGCATCCCCGCCAGGCTGTTTCCAAAAAACACTAGCCACATCACGGGTTGCGCCACCAACATCACCCACATATACCTACTCCGCAGGAGTTTCAAAACCTCCCTCTTATACAACACGTAGACCTGGCTAATCATCGCCTCGCCCGCCTCACCTTGGCGTACAACTGTCTGATGTCCACGTGCCCCCCCTCTATAGAGGCTCCTGTGAGGTTGATAAAAACTGTGTCCAGGCTGGCCTTCTTCAACTTGACGCCCCTCACACCCGGCGCCGCCTTGACTATCTCGGCCAGCTTCTCCTCGGCGCCTCTCGTCTTGACGACTACCTTGCCGTCGGCCGCCGACACGTCGCCGAACTTAGACAACGCAGACAAGTCCACGGGGCCGGACACCTCTAGCTCAATGACGTCGATGCCGTACTTCGACTTCAGCTCGTCGGGCGACCCCACCTCCATCAGCCTCCCCTTGTTGATTATGGCGCCTCTCCCGCAGAGAGACTCCGCCTCCTCCATGTAGTGAGTAGTCAAGAGGACCGTCACTCCGAAGTCTTTGTTAATCTGCTTCACCACCTCCCAGAGGCCCACCCTCGCGCCCACGTCAAGCCCCACCGTGGGCTCGTCCATAAACAAAATCTCAGGCCCGTGGAGAAGCGCCATCGCCACCTCAAGCCTCTTCCGCATGCCAGTGGAGAACTTCCCCACAGGCCTCCTAGCCGCCTCCCACAAGTCGAAGTACTTAAGCAACTCCGCCGCCCTGTCCCTCCACTGCCTCACCCCCATCAGCCCTGCCTGCACCTCCAAGTTCTCCCAGGCGGTCAACTCGTCGTCTACAATCACCTCGGAAGAAATCCAGCCGATGCGCCTCTTCACTTCAGAAGGCTCCTCTACCACGTCGAACCCAGCCACCAGCGCCTTCCCAGACGTAGGCTTCGTAAGCCCCGTCAATATCTTGATAAGAGTAGTCTTCCCAGCCCCGTTGGGGCCCAGCAGGCCGAACACCTCCCCCCTCGCCACTCTGAACGAAACCCCATCGAGAGCCACCACGTAGCCGTACACCTTCCTAAGCTCCTCTACGACAATGGCGTCCACAGACTCGATCAGTCGAGAACTTAAATATTTTTACGCCTCCTCCTCGGCCGCCTGTCCGCAGACTTGAAAAACCAGTAGAAGCTGTACACTGCGCCGAGGAAAAGCGCCAGCCTCCCCAGCCAAGTTGCCATCGCCACGGCGCCCACGCCCTGGGGCCTTACGACGAGAGGAAACACCCCCACGTAAGGCACCGTCAACACGACGCGTCCCACTAAGTTGTTAGACACGGGGGGCTCCCCCACCGCCTGGTCTGGCAACTTGTTGTTATCCCCCCACGTGACGAGGCCGCAGCTCCCCTCCTTGGCGTACACCCTGTGGATAATCCAGCTCCCAGCCCACATGGGGTTCCGAGCCACGTACACCACCACGTCCCCCGGCGACGCAGTGGCGCACGACGCGCCGCCTAGAATGACGAAGTCGCCGACGTGCAGAGTCGGCTCCATGGAGTAGGA
>JBEULK010000066.1:0-2413 GCA_041287325.1 Pyrobaculum sp.
TCTATGATGGGCACTTTGATAGAGTGGTATGACTTTTTTGTCTACACCTCAGTCTCTCCTTACATATCTGCTAAGTTTTTCCCCAAGGGAGACCCCGCGGCCGCGGTGTTGTTAACTTGGCTTGTTTTTGCGACAGGCTTTGTAGTGCGGCCTCTGGGGGCCGCCGTGTTTGGCCACCTCGGCGACAGAATTGGCAGAAAAGCCACGTTTTTGGCTACCTTAACCATTATGGGCACTGCCACGTTTCTCATGGGCCTCATACCAACCTACGACCAGGCCGGGGTGTTGGCGCCGGTGCTCTTAACCACGCTTAGAATTATACAAGGCATCTCCCTAGGCGGAGAGTACGGCGGCGCCGTTACTTACGTCTTAGAACACGCCCCGCCGCAGAGGCGGGCTTTTTACGTGGGTTTTGTCGCCGCCACCCCGCCGCTAGGGCTCGGACTGGCGTCGCTCACCCTAGTGACTACCTCTTTCCTCCTCCCACGGGCCGACTTCGAGACTTGGGGCTGGAGAGTCCCGTTTTTAGTGTCTGTGGTCCTCACAGTACTAGGCCTAGTTTTGAGATATAGGCTCCTCGAGACGCCTCTCTTTGACGCGTTAAGAAGAGAGGGCAATCTGTCAAAAATCCCCCTCGTGGAGGCCTTCGCCAAGTACCCCAGGTACATGGCGCTTGGCATCATCTTGGCCGCTGGGCACTCCGTGCTGGCGTACACCTCCACTGGCTACATTTTCACATACCTCACTAACGTCGCTAAGATGGACCCCGTCTCCGTCAATCTGGCCGTCGGCACGGCGGGCCTTGCGCAACTGCCGTTTTACATAGCGGCGGCATACATGGCGGACAAGATGGGCAGGCGGGTCATATACATTACGGGCTTGGTGTACGGCCTCTTGACGTACTACCCGATATACAGCTGGCTGGGGACAAACAGGGGGGTGTTCGGAGCCGCCGTCGGCGCGTTTTTGTTAATACTCGCCACCGCCTTCACCTTCAGCATCTTGGGGACCGCAATTGCCGAGATGTTCCCCACTAGAGTTAGGTACACGGGTATGTCCATGGCGTTTAACATCGGCATAGGACTGTTCGGCGGCTTTACTCCCTCTGCTGTGCAAGCCATCGGCGTAGCGCTGGGGAACCCGCTAGCCGGCGTCGTGGCGTACACCTACCTAATAGCCGCGGTGGCCTTAATATCGGCGTTGTTCTTCATGCCGGAGACGGGGCGCTCTGAGCTTGAGTAGCCTCCATGTCCTGCCCCATCTGCCTCAAGCCCATTGGATACGTCGAAGTTGGCTTGCCGCGCGGCGGCGAGGTGGATAAGTACAGCTACGTATCCACTATTAGGGTCTACGACGAATACGTCGACGGCCTCCTCGGCATTGAGGAGTACAGCCACGCCTTCGTCCTCTGGCTATTCCACGAGGCCCCCCCGCCGAGGCTGAGGATAAGGCCGTGGGAGAGGGAAGACATGCCCGAGGTGGGAATCTTCGCAACGAGGTTTCCACAGCGGCCAAATCCACTCGCGCTGACAATAGTCAAGGTTGAAGAAGTCGATCCCCCGAGGCTTAGGGTGGCGGGACTAGACGCCTGGTCTGGAAGCCCGGTGCTTGACATCAAGCCCTACGACCACTTGGACGTAGTAAACGAATTCAAAACCCCAGACTGGTTCGAAGAGTTCTTCAAAGAAAAGAAAGATGCCATCCCGAGATGGCTGGGTCCCAAGAGATAACCTAGCCAGCCTCTCGACGACCGCCTCGACGCAAAAAGCCCTGGCGCAAAGGCTCCGACAACAGCCACGAGAAACAAGTCGACAGTCCGCCCCTTCCCTAACCATCTGAATAAGCGTCGTTGTAGAGGTCGTCGCATGCAACGCCGTATGGGCCGCCGGCTGTGAAATTCCGGCGCAGTGCAACTATGTACGTGTGGTAGCCGCGTCGATCAGGCCGTCGTACTCATCTTTCCTACGACGGGGCGTGGACGTGGCGAGACACCTTTAAACGGGGTCCCCCGTAGCGCCCCCTTTGAGCCCCGCATCTTCAGTCGGCCGCTGGCCCCATCCTAGGGGCCGTTCACGGCAGTCCGGGCGGGGGCAGGCGCCCAGCGCCCCGCGGCGAGGGGCACACCCTCCGTACCACTCGTCTTAACATTTCTCGGGGGTTTATATTGGCATTGCTTGTAGTATTGCATCGCCGAGTTTCCAAAATCGTCGCTTTACAAAACTAATGTAAAGCGAGAGAAAGTAGCCCGGCCGGGATTCGAACCCGGGCCACGGGGTCCAAAGCCCCGCATCCCTAGCCGGGTTATGTGGCCGTGACCCGTTGGCCGCTAGACGACCGGGCTCGGTAGTTACGTAACGGCAAGGTTTAAAACTTTTTCTTGGCTACCATCCGTGGCCTGGTGGTAGTATTGTGC
>JBEULK010000067.1:0-18520 GCA_041287325.1 Pyrobaculum sp.
TGGAGCCTGGGGAGGACCCCCTCGCGGCGGCGGAGAGGGAGATGGTGGAGGAGACCGGCTACAAGCCGAGGACGCTGGAGCCGCTGGGCCAGTTCTACCCCAGCCCCGGCTTGAGCAACGAGCTTATTAGGCTGTACTTCACGAGGGAGTTGGAGTACGTGGGCGTCGGCGAGAGAGATCCCGGCGAGGCTGACATGGAGGTGTTGTTGCTGAGGCCTGGGGAGGTTTTGGACATGATTGACCGGGGGGTTGTGGCTGATGGTAAGACTATTGTTGCCTTCTTGCTTGCTCAGAGGCGCGGCTTACTGTAGCCCGCCTTGTTAGGTAGAACAAGACGCCGGCCGCTAGCCACAACGCCCATGCCCAGAGCTGTGGATACTTCTCAAGCAACGTGAAGGCCAGGCCCGCCGGGAGTAGTGCCATCGCCATCCACGCCGACAAGGGGATACCTCTTATAAGCGGCGTATTAAAGGCGCCGTGCAGAGTCCCCGTCTTCGCGGCCTTTGCTAGAGACGTCGCTACCATTAAGTAGTTGACTAACGAGCCTATGCCGTAGGTGGCGACTATTATCTCCACCTCTCCCATAGAGATTAAAAGAAGCGAGACGGCGTAGGCAACCGCTAGAGAGGCTACGGGGGTCCTAAACCTCTTGTGTAATCTTCGGAACAGCGGTGGTAGGTGGCCTTGTTCTGCAAGCATGAAAGACAGTCTTGAAAAGGCCACGTAGCCAGCCAGCGCGGCCATTATCATTATTAGGAAGAGGTCAAGCGTGACCAGATAGTGTAACAGTGGGTGAATCTTCTCGGCGACGTACAGCGGGGCCACGGCGGGGTCTTCCACCTCGCCGGGGGACAGGGCGGCCATCACCGCTGCCATCAGCCCCAGGCTGTAGGTGGTGCCTATGGCTATGACTAGGAGAGAGGCCTTGGGCACTTGTACGAGGGGCTCTCTCGCCTCTCCCGCCAGCTGGCCTATCGCGTCTACGCCGGTGAAGCCACGGGACGCGAGGGAGAGGGCGAAGAGAAGACTCGCCGGCGCCACTCCCCGCCAGTTAAAGTAGGGAGGCGCCGAAGGGTAGAGCAACAACGCGGCGGCGATGAGCGGGGACATTACTAACAAGTCGAGGACGGCCACGGCCTTGGCCACCGCCGCGGACTCTCTTATGCCTATTAGAGTTATTAAAAACAGCGCAGTGGATATCAAAGCCGCTACGAGCCACTCCGCCGCCGCGGCCCCGAGGAGAGTTTTTTGCAAAACCTTAGCCGCGTCTATTGTACCGTAGCCAATCATGATGATCTGGTCGAACGACAGCGCCCAGGTGGAGAAGAATGCCGCAACGCTCCCGTAGGCGTATTTAACGTAAAGGTAGGACCCCCCCGTCTCCGGGAACCGGGACCCCATTTCGCCGTATGTAAGCGCGATGGAGATCATCAACAAGACGCTGTACACCGCCACGAAGAACCCGTAGGCGCCTGCCTCTAGCGCAAGGAAGCCTAACATGAAGTAGAAAGTGCTTTGGCTGTCGGCGTGGACTAGGGCGTACAAGTCAAAGACGCCTAGCTTACGCCTCAGCCATTGCTTAGTCACAGTCACGGTAGAGGTAGAAGGGGAGTATTTATATGGTGAAGCATTTAAATAATAGCAGTTATGCTGGGTTCTGTGGAACTGTGGCCGCAGATACTCTTTCTCATTTTGTTAATCGCCCTTCCCATCGTCTCGAAAAAGGTGGAGCACAACCTAGAGCTCTTCTTCTTAGCCATGGCCGCCTTAGGCGCCACTCTAGAGAGGCTGTGGAGCTGGCATTTGCTAAAAGAAGCCCTGCTCCACCCCGTTGCCTTGTACCAGCCCGGCGTTGGCTACCTCCCAATTGGCATTACCCAGGTAGTCCTCGCCGCGGGGCTAGGCTTCTACCCCCTCCGGCATAAACTCGCCGAGAAAGCTGACGTGTTGGCCAAACCTGCAGTCGTGGCTGTTCTGATCTTTGCCTTGGGGACCTCTAGTAGCGTCATCTCCGCCGTGGTGGCCTCCGCCGTATTCGCCGAACTGCTCGCATTCGCCGACACGTCCCACGAGTACAAGGCAAGAGCCGCGATATACGGCGCCTTTGCCATAGGCGTAGGAGCTGCCCTTCTGCCAGTGGGAGAGCCCCTCTCTACTATTGCGGTGTCGAAGCTAAAACAAGGGCTTTTTTACCTAGTCGGCGTATTGCTAGACGCCGTGGCTATAATAGTGGCGTTCTTTGCCCTATACGCCTACCTTGCGTTAAAAAAGTTGACTAAGAGTGGCGTGGAGGTGGAGCCCTACGAGCCTGAGTTGAGAGAGGTCTTTCTCCGCGCCGCAAGGATCTACGTTTTCATATTTGCGCTTACAATTCTCGGCGAGTTTTTCGAGCCGCTTGCCGAGGCCGTGGCGCAGTTTGGAAAAGAGATGTTGTACGTCTTCGGCCTCCTCTCCGCCGTTGCTGACAACGCCACGCTCGTGGCTGCGCTAGTAGGGCCAGAGATGTCCGCCGAGACTTTAAGAGCCTTTATCATTTCGTTGGTGATCTCGGGCGGCTTCACAGTGCCGGGCAACGTGCCGAACATAATCCTCGCCAGCGTCTTGAAGATAGGGTTCAAAGAGTGGATTAGGCTGGCGCTTCCGGTGGGGGCCGCCGTCTTCGCCGCCGTGGGTCTCTACGTGCTGTATGCAGTGCCACGTCCACTGCTATTTTAAATAGGAGTAATTAAAGACATGGACTTCGAACTTGCAAAAATCTTGGCGGCGCTTGGGGGCTTCATAGCCGCGGCTGGCGTAGTTACGCACTGGACGCTTGTTATAGTAGGCGCCGTGTTGTTATACATAGGCCTAACCGCATACGCAGAACAGCTCGGGGGCCCTGCGGCCAAGAGAGACCTCTTGTACTGGCTAATCTACGTGGTGTTCGCCTCCGTGGCGTACATAGTTGCCTACGCCGCCTTCGACGTCGCTGTGTGGGACGTGAGGGGGTGGTGGAAGGCCCTGGCATTTAGTATATCCCTCGTAGTGGGAGTGGCGTCGTGGATCGCCGGGTGGGTGCTACAAGTAGCCGCCGCGGTGAGGATGCGGTCTTTCCTCGACCTCGTGGCCAACAAGACCGGGGAGGACGTCTACAAGATTGGTAACAAGCTCTACTGGTGGGGGTCTATACTAGCCATAATTTTTGTCGGACACGTCGTCCTCCTCGTGGCGTACCTAGTCTTAGCCGTCGGCTTTTTACTACTTAAGCCGCCTGGAGAGGCGAAATAGCCCTACTCCGCCTGTGTTACTAACTCTTCCGTGTTTACTAGGCGGGGGGTCAAGAAGATCAGCCCGACGCTGGCCGCAATCACGGCGGCTGAGATCAACGACGTGACAAACGTAGCTGTAGACAAGTCCATAGTAGCCATGAAAGGGACGAGTATGAACGTAAGCGCCACCCCCGGCGCCGTAGCTATTGTATATGCGAGGTTTTTAGTCGCGCCTATACCTGTGGCAATTTTAAACGTGTTGGGCTTTGCCAGACCCACGGCTACTATTAAAACGGCGCCTGAGACTAGGCATGCAAGCGGGGCTAACACAAGCGTTGGAAGGATTACGTACGCCTCAGGCGCCACTGCTGTTATTACAATTGCCAGCGCCGCCGCTGTGAATAAGCACAACGCCGCCGCGGCCGAAAGAGAGGTGGCTAAAAGCGCCTTGGCCACCTGACCTGGCGAAACGCCGTTGCCGAACAGTAGCTCATACACGCCGTTTCTTATGTCGGCTTGTATCGACCCGCCTGCTACCATGGCCGCCACCGTTGAGGCCGACAGGCCCATTAGAATTGAAAACAACAAGGCCACCATCGCCTTGAAATTTGTATAGGCCACCTCCAGCGGCACGCCTAGCGTAGAGGCCTCTTCTCTCAACGCCTCTGGGGAGACTGTGTATAAAATAAGTCCAAAAATAACCACCAAAATGGCAGTTAGCGCTAGGCTCACGGCAAGCCAGATTCCGTAGTACCTCCTCCCCACCCGCCAGGCTCTTTTTACAAACGGGCGGATCATGCCATCAAAGACCTGAGGCCGGCGTTTGAGACCTCTTCCACAACGTAGCCCAACGCTTCGAGTTCTTTCATCTTCGACGCCGCGTCTTCAGTCTCTACGACCAGCGACTCAGCCCCCTTCCTGGCCTTGATAACAGCCCTCTTTCCCAAGCCGCTGAGCGGCCCCGAGTAGGCGACTCCGCCGCCTCGTAGCGCCAGCACCCAGTCCGCCACACCCTCCACGGCGTTTGGCTCGTGCGTGGTATACAGCACGTATCCCCCCAGCGTCTTTAAAAGCCTCAAAACCGCGTCTCTGTACTGGACGTCAAGCCCCTTCAAAGGCTCGTCGAGGAGATAAACCCTCCTCCTCAAGGCCAGGACAGTTGCTAGCTCAGCGCGCCTCCGCTGGCCGTGGCTCAAGTCGCCTACCTTCTTTTCCCAAACCTCCCCAAGCCCCAGCGCCTCGAAGACCGTCTCCCTATTCACAGCGCCTAGGACCTCCCAGTAGAACTCCACCTCGTCTCTTACAACGGCGTTTGGGTCAAACCCGCCTGCGTGAGGCAGGTATGCGACCTCCCCCGGCAGGAGGGGCCTCCCGTCGAGGAAAGCCCCGCCTCTACTCGGCTTGATGACCCCCGCGACGGCTCTGAAAAGAGTAGACTTGCCAGACCCGTTGGGGCCCACGACTGCTGTGACGCCTGCCGGGACCTCGGCCTTTACCTCCACCACCACACGCCCCCTGTAGCCGGCGGCTAAGTCAATGAGTAAAGACATATATACTAAGAGTAGTATAAATATGTGGCTGACCTTCTGCTGTGGTTGCTGGCCTTTTGGCTACTCCTGTGGCTTTTCCTAAGCCTGCTAGGGGGCAGGTCGGTGAACCCCCTCGCCGTGTTGCTTGGAGCCCTCCTAGCCCCCGTCGCCTTTGTCATCGGCGTATTTCTAGCCGCAGCGGCCATGGCCTTTGTGGCGTCGCTGTTTCCAATCGCCGCGGCTGTGGCCCTCTTTGTCGTCATCCTCTCCGGCTTCGTAGCGGCTTTGTACACGCTGGCCGCGGTTACGAGAGTCTCGATGGGAGTTGCCCTGCTGGCGTTGATCTTGGCGCTTCTGGCGGCGGCCCTGCTCTCGCAACTACTGTGGCACAGCCCGGCGCCGCCCTCGATTCCAAGAGGCTTTTCTAACGTAGCTCCGCCT
This sequence comes from Pyrobaculum sp., assembly GCA_041287325.1. Classification (GTDB taxonomy): domain Archaea; phylum Thermoproteota; class Thermoprotei; order Thermoproteales; family Thermoproteaceae; genus Pyrobaculum. Next base: position 5,219 of record JBEULK010000067.1, read on the forward strand.
CGCCGACCTTTTTAAACTCTCTGTCGTAGGCCCACAGCCTTCCCCTCCCCACTAGGTATAGGTGGTCATCTTTGAAAAAGGCCCTGTCCGCCTGCGCGTCGAGGAGAGCGGCTATGCCCAGCTTGTCGCCCACCGAGACGACCAGCGTCTTCCAAGCCTGCGGCCAGCCCCAGCTGTAGAAGGGCACCACGGCGAGCCTCCTCCCAGGTTCGTAGGAAAAGGCGTGGTGGTCGAAGTAGATAGGCGAGGCTGCGTTTGTCACAGTTATGTTAGACACCTCCCTAGGCCGCGTGGGGTCCGACACGTCGAAGAGGGCTATCTTCATCCCGCCTTGATACGCCCCCACGCCTAACAACCTCCCCTCGCCGACGGGGTGGAGGTACTCGGAGAAGCCGGGGATTTTTAAGTAGCCCAGCACCCTCGGCTCCTCCGGCTTTGAGAGGTCTATGGCGAAGAGCGGGTCTACCTGTCTGAAGGTGACTAGGTACAATACGTGGCCCACGAGGCGGGCTGCGTATATCTGCTCGCCAGGCGCCAGCCCCTCAATCCTGCCCACCAGCCGGCCGTCTAAGTCGTATACATACACAGAGCTCGAGGGCGCGCCTAGTTGTGTTGCCAAGGCGGCCTCGGGCGCCGGAGGAGGCGTGATCTTGCCCCAGAGGACTCCGTCTACTAAGATGTCCACCACCGCCCCTACCGGAAGTATGAAGTACGGCTTAGGCAGGGTAAATCTGACGGGCCTCACTGTGGTGGCAAGCACAAAGCGCCCTCCGGCCTCCTCGACGGCAAACTGGTCCAGCACCTGCCCAGGTACATCAAACACGGCCCTGAGCCTGATGTCCACTCCGGAGACGTCGAACACGTAGACACGGGTGGAGGTGGTGGCGTTCGCCTTGTTTAGATACTCCACAAGCCTCTCACCCCCCGCCCTCAGCGCCTTTTGTAGAGACTGGGCAAAGGCGTAGGAGCTGGACATGTTCAACGCCGAGCGGAGGTCCTCGGGGAGCTGGCCCCACGTCTTCTTCGCCGCCTCGTATGCAAGTTCCACGGCGCCTAACGGAGACACGACGTACAGCCTGCCTCCCCTCATGTAGACGTGGGAAGAGGGGCTGGAGACGGCGGCGGTGTAGTTAAAACGCAGGTTTTGCAAGTCCACGGCCGCCACTACCAACACGTGGGGGACCTCGCCGAGGGAGAGCAGAAGCGCCTCCTCCACCCTCTTGCCGTTTACCTCCACGTCAAGCGGCGCGGAGGCAACTATGTACACCACCCCGCCGGCCATCCTAGCCCCCATGGGGAAGCCGGAGAAGTTGTACACAGCAACTCTCCTACCCCCGTCGTAGACGTACAACACGGTTCTGTCTCCCACCACGCCGTAGACAAGCGCCCTCCCGCCCCACACAAAGACTTTACAGTCGGCGGTGGGGCACTCCACCACCCTCCTGATAGACAGGTCGAGACCCACGGTGTATAGGCGGCCGCTGTGTGCCACGTAGAACTGCTCGCCGTCGAACTTGACGTAGTCGTCCTCGTCCACGCCCTCGACCTGTACATTGGCGGCGCGGGCCGCATCTGCTTTCCACTGCACGGCTTGTGTATAGACAGGTGCGGCAACAGGCTCGGCGACTGGGAGGTACGCGACGGGTTGGTAGAGTTTTTTCAACTCCTCCAGCCTCACCAACGCCACAAGTGTGGCGTTTGCCGCAGGCTGGCTTTTAGGCGCCTCCGGGGGGTTTATGTGGAGGAGGAAGAGGAGGGCCACCGAGCCCAAGACTAAGACGGCTAGTTCCTTCTTCATGTAAGCGGCGTGGGGGGTAGGTAAAAAAGTTGATGTACTTTATTCAGCTCTTCTCCGTGCCTAGTACCTTCTGCAGAGCTGTCAAGAGCTCCATGGGCACCACAATCTTCGTGGAGGGGGACGTAGCCATGGCCTTCAACGCGTCTAGGTACTGAAGCAGGATGGCGTTGTAGCCCAGCTTAGCCGCCGCCTCGTTTAAAAGCTCCAGGGCCTTTGCCTGGCCCTCCGCTCTCAGTATCGCCGCCTGGCGCTCGCCCTCAGCTTGGAGAATTGCGGCTTGTTTCTGCCCTTCTGCCTTTAAAATAGCCGCCTGCCTCTCGCCGTCTGCCTGGGCTATCATTGCCCTGCGCTCCCTCTCTGCGGCTATCTGCTTAGTCATTGCGGCCTGTACGGTGCTGGGCGGTATGATCTCCCTAATCTCCACCGCAGTCACCTTAACTCCCCACCTCGCCGTGACCTCGTCCAGCTTAGCCCTCAGCACCGAGTTTATGTACTCCCTCTTTGCCAACACCTCGTCGAGGTCTATGTCGCCTACCACGGCCCTCAGCGTCGTCGTGGCGATGCCCACTGCGGCTTGTTTAAAATTCTGCACTTGTGTGATAACCTTCTCGGGGTCTACCACCTTTAGGTAGATCAAAAGGTCTATGTCCACGGGGGCGTTGTCTTTTGTAATACAAGTCTGCTTAGTCACGTCTATGACTTGCTCCCTAAGGTCGACGGGGAAGGCTTGGTCTATCACAGGTATGAGGAACACCAGCCCCGGCCCCCGGAGGCCTACAAGCCTCCCCAGCCTAAACACCACAAGCCTTTGAAACTCAGGCACCACGCGGATAGACTTGGCCACCACCCACACGACGACTAAGACTACGAGCAAGGCGGCGATGACTGAGGCCAGCCCAGCTTGTAGAAACATATAGCATTAGGGGCCCTTCTTTTTAACTTTTACCGTGAGGCCCTCCACGTCCACCACCTCCACCTCTGCCCCGGCGGGGATCTCCTCGTCAGACACCGCCGTCCACTCCTCCCCCAAGGCGTAGACCACGCCAGGCCTGCCGGGGGCGACGGCGGTCTTAGCCACGCCGACTGCTCCCCTGAGCTGTTCCACATAATGCTGAGGCCGCCTCCTCAACGCCTGCCTCACCTTGTGCCCTACGTAAGCCACCGCCAAGGCGCCTACCACGCCGGCTACAGTGAAGACGTAGGAGGCGCCAGAGGGCTGGTAGTACGGCTGGCTAGAGGCGGCGATGTAGACGGCTAGGCCGAACAAGAGAAGCCCGGCGGCGGCGAAGACGCCGTGGCCTATGAAGACTTCGGCAATTATCAACACGGCCCCCGCCAAGGCGAGTGCCGCGATTAACCACGCCTCGCCTATCTGTCCCAGGAGGTACAGCGCCAAGACGAGCAACACCCCGCCCAGGACGCCTACGCCTTGGAAGCCATAGGTGACGAGCTCGTAGCCGATTAGCACAACGCCGAGGAGGAGCATAAGCGAGATGAGCGCCGGGTCTGACAAGGCGTTTAACAGCTGGGCCAGGGAGTCTCTCCTGTACTCCGCCGCGAACTGCCACTGTGGCGGCGGCTGCGCCATGCCCAGCCGCACCGCCTCTTCGCCGGTGAGGACTCTGTTCTCAGTGACGAAAGACACGGCGATGTCTACCCTCGAGTCGTTCCAATGCCTCTGCGCCAGCGCCCGCATGCGCCCAGCGGCGTAGTTAACCACTTTAGGGTCCGGGGGCCTCGGCTCGGCGGCCCCTACCTCCCCCGTGGGGTCCATGTAGACGGCGTCGCAGGCCACTGCTATGAAGGCCCCGGCGGACATGGCCTTGCCGCCTCTTGGAATATACGCGTAGACTGGGACCTTGGCGTTTAAAACGGCGTCGACGATCTGGTCCGTGGGCACTAAGTAGCCGCCGTATGTGTTTAACACCACCACCAGAGGCGCCCCCCTCGCCTCGGCGTCTGCCAGCGCCGCCTTAAACAAAGACACGGCGGTCCCGTCGACTGTGCCGTCGATATACGCCGCCACAGGTTGCGCCCCGAGGACGAGGACAGAGGCGGCGAGGAGAAGTAACACAGCCCGCACGTATAAAACAAAGTTGGATATAAAAACGGTAACGCCGCGGCGCTGACGAGTGCTGTGAGGAGGGACAAAAACGCGGCGAAACAAAAAGAAGACTTAAGATCTGGCGACGGGTTTTGACAGACAAGAGAGATTATGCCTCTCTAAAAAATTGTTTACAAGAGTGTCGGCAGGAACAAGCTCAATATGCCGTTTATGAGCCATATGAGGAATGCCAGCGCGGCCGCGCCTAGCCAGCCGACGCCTTGTATTTTACGTAAGGCGTATAGCCAGACTAGCAAGGCCAGCAAGCCGCTTATAAAAGGCACTCTAAAAACGGCGTGGAAAAACCAGTAGATCAACGCTCCAACTAAGGCGGTCAACGCGGCGCCAGCTAGGCTCTCCCTCTTCTGCTTGCCGGGGTAGATCTTTAAGGCAAGCCACACCGCCAACGTACTTACTAAAAACCCCACGACCAAGCCCAAGGCGCTACCCCCTACCGACATGGCAACCCTCTTTTTACATCTTTTTAAACATTACGTCGATTTCTTCGTCTTTACATAGTGGAACTCTCCCTCCACCCCCACGTCGACGACGGCGTAGCCGAAGAGCGGGAGGATGAGCCGCAGGACTCTTACACAACCCTCATCTCTAGTCTTAATTAACAACTCGGCAGGCCCCTTCTCTTTGATATAAGCCACCGCTCGTAGCGACCCATCGGGACAGCCCGGCACCTCCAACACGTCAATGTTACACACCTCGCTAGGTTTTATAAAGCCTCTGTTCACGAAGCCGCCACTGCGTCCCCACCGGCGGCCTATGAGTGGATAAAAGCGGCGTCCTCATGCTTAAAGTCGTGTGCCAGTACAACTCGTCGCTTTCTGTATTTGTCTTTAGCTGGCGGGGGCACGCTCGCCAGACTGTAACAGGCGTGACCTCTTGATTTCTTCTAATTTGTCACGCCGTCGTTTGGCCGTCTGCCGATGCTGGGCTGTTTGATCTAAGGCGTTGAGAGGCGCAACACCGGCGACTTGTAGCAGAACTGAGAGGCGGCACCTTGTGTGGCGGCTTATTGTTTTTATACCTCCGCCTAATGACTTATGTGCAGGTTACGCAATTTACGCCGCCTTGGCGTAGTTTGGAGAAGTACGTAGAGGCAAGGGTAGAAGAGGCTAGGCTAGAGGCCCGCCTGGCGTTGAGGTTTTTAGAAGAGGGCTTGTTGCAAAACGCCGCCGGCAAGGCGTTTCAGGCGTGGAAGGCCGTCTTGGCGGCTCTTGCCGCGAGTCATAGAGAGGTGGTGGCAGAGAAGTTTAGGGGGGTTGTGGTGGATAAGTTGGGGAAGAAGAGGGAGAGGGCTGACCTTATCATTGCGCTTATGCCCACGACAAAGATGAGGGCCGTGGCGGAGTTGCTAGCCGAGAGGACGGGCTGGGAGGTGGTGTATCTGACAGACCTAGCGTTGAACCTCCACGACTTTCAATACAACGGCCTCGATCCAGAGAGGCTAGGCAGTAGGTACGGCGACGTGGAAGAGGTAGCTCGAGACCTCAAACACTTGGTAGAGAAGACTTTCCAGATGACTTCTCAACTGTTTAAATAGCATTTTCGTAGTTGGGGCGCTACGTAGTTGTTTTCTGCTCTATGTCTCGCCGCCTCGGCGTTTGGCCCAGAGGGGCGCAGACGGCGGATGCGCCAGAGGTATGAAACTTGGTAGGATGAGCATATGGCGCACGCGGCCGTAACTTAAAGAGTTAACGATTTAAATCAAACCCGCGTCTTAAGACGTGGAGGTTGACATGTTAATTGCAAGGCCCACTCCCCGCTACGCCAAGCTGAGGCTTCTGGAGGCCTTCGGAGAGCTGGCCCTCGCGGCGATGTTGTTAGAGGCCGGGCATGTGCGCAACGCCGCCAATAAGGCCTTCCTCGCCGTGAAGGCTCTGGTTAGCTCCCTCCTTGTACACAACATGGAGAAGCTTGGCCTAGAGAAGAGGGCGCTGATGAAGCTAAAAGCAAGGGAGTTCACCGCGCCTACCTCCGGGCTTAGGAAGTACGCGCAGTGGCTACTATCTGCTGGCATTGACGTGGAGGATGTTGTAAACCTGGGCTTGTTGTTACACATGTTTGCCTACAACGGGCTTGACCCCGCAGGCGAGCTCTCCCCATACGGCGACGTCGACACGGCTGTGCGCGATCTAAAGGCCTTAGCCGCCGCGGTGTTGAACAAGGCGTTGAAGCTGAAAAACAGCTTGCCCTGGGACGAGGAAGTTGAAAGAGAATACGCCCGGGCGGCTGAAGCGTGGGCTAAAGCCGCTTAAGCTTACACTCGTCGCATAAGTAGACGTGTTCGTAGGGGAGCCCGCTTTCTTTTAACCTTTCTGCTAGTTTTTTTGCCAAGTTCTCTGTGTAGGGGAGCTCGCGCCCGCACGAGGCGCATCTGGCGGGGCTGTCTTTGAAGACTGTGCGTCTTTCATACGGCGACGGGTCCTGCCTCACCACGACTTTAATCGCACTCTCTGGGCACTTCTCGGCGCAGACCCCGCAGGCTATGCACAAGGCGGGAGTGAGCTTAAGTTCGAAGTTTGAGATGGACAAGGCGTCGGTGGGGCAGACGTTTACACATGCTCCGCACAGCGTACAGCCCTGCGCCACTTCTATACGCCCGGCGGGCATGCCCACGGCCAACATCCTCGTCTGCCACCTGTCCCCTGGGTCCAGCTTGGCGCCTCGGGCCCTTACGACGAAGTCCCTCCCCTCTTTCTCCAGCCCGGCGGCCCACGCCTCCACGGCCTTCCAAAGGGGGCACTGTTCGCCTCTTGAACAGTGGGCCCTCGCCTCGCCGTGTTTAGAAGCCGCGAGGTACATGTACTGTTTTGGGATTGAGGCTATGCACTTCACCCTGACCCCCTCCTCCTCGCCGTCTTCAAAGGCGTAGTCGCATATAAACCTCAGCGGCGAGGGCGCCGTCTTGACCAACTCGGCGAGGTAGCCGTCGGGTAGCGACGGCATCTGCACGGCGTCGACTGGACAGACTGCGTTGCACAAGCCGCAGTCTACACACTTTTCGTAATTTACCGCAACCCGCCTCCTCTCTGTGTACTCAACAGCCGAGTAGGGGCACGCCCTTGCGCACAAGCCGCACCATATACACTTCTCCTGCCGCACTACCACGGTGTCTCTAAGCCTTATGAAGCCGCCTCTCAGTAGGTCGCGCCTTGTCGCGGTCTTCGCCTCGGCGGCTGGGAGGAGGTCCCAACGCGCCTCGTCTACGTGGCGCTCAGCCGTTGTTCTAAACCACTCCTCGTGCGGCCCTCTGTATGCAAAATACAGAGGAGTCTCGGCGAGTAGGTCAACTAGGCGGGGTTTTTCCCCTTGCGACAATTACAGAGGGCTTGTCTCGCCTAATCACATTTAAACAAGACGTAGGCCCTTATATACATCTTTTTGCTTTTTTTACAAGTTCCGCCGCGATTTTTAAGTCATCTCTCAGCACAATCCCCAGCGCCACGTCTCTCGCAAGGGGGTAGCACTTTTCCACGGCTCTGAGCGCCTCTTCCACAGTGAGGGCGACGACCTCCGCGCCGGGCTCCCACACGTCCAGTAGCCTCCGGTGCGGCGGCTCTGAGAAGCGGCTTACCACTAGCAAGTCCACGTCGCTGTCTTCTGAAAAGTCCCCTCTGGCGTATGAGCCTATTAAAAACACCGTGCCCTCCACTCTGTCTGCGATTCTCCTCGCCTTTGCCAAAGCCTCTTCTCTCAGACGCCTCCTCCACTCAAACGCGTCCATGTCTTTTTTACAAATTCTAATATTTTACTTGCCGCGTTTATTGCAGACTCGGCGTCTCTTCTCGTGAAGTACTCGTAGGGAACCCCCTCGCTCCATGCGTCTACGTAACGCGTCGGCACGTAGAACTTGTCTAACAAAGCGGCGAGTTCAAAAAGCTCCTCGCCCACCTCCACGAGGGCGGAGACCTCTTTTAAAAGCCTAGTTACTGAGTGTCCTCTGGCAGGCTTCCCGACGCCATATAACAAGGCTTTAAGCGCAAACTCCGCCGACTGATGCGCCTTGAAGCAAGCCCAGTTATAGTCCCCGCCCTCGGCGTCTCTAAAGGCAGACTTCAAAGTCCTCTCAGCCATGTCGATCCATCTCTTATACTCTGACTCGTCCACTGACTAAAACGCCGCCGCGCTATTTAAGACTTTCGGGAAACCACCCAGCGGGCGTCTTGACAAGACGCCTCTTCTCGACGTACTCCCCAGCCGCCTTTATAAACTCGGCCCATGCGTCTCCCCTCCCGCAGAGAAACATCCCTTCGAAGGCCACGTCGAGCACGACCATGCTGAATTCTAAAACCCGCGGCAGTTCGCCCAAGGGGATGTGAAAGACTTGCCCAAACTCCCGCGCCTCTACCCTATACACGCCAGATGCAGAAATCACAGCGATGTCCCAGTCGCTGAGGCTGTGGTGCGTCCCCCTGGCCCTTGAGCCGAACAACACCACGTCGCCCTCACGACACGCCTCGCGTACAAATAGAGATACCTCGGCGGCTATATCACCTTCCCTCTTTTTAGCCAGCTCTATCCACCTACCCAGCGCCATATTGCCTCCATACATTCAAGACACTGCTCAGCCTCCCACTTCTCATAAGGGCCCAGCCTGGCGTCTGGATACCTGGCTTGTATGTAATGCTCCTCTAGCGCCTTGGCGCACCTCGCCACGTCTTCGCCTAATGAGGCGCCCCTCAACTGTGCAAGACGCTTCGCCATCTCGTAGAGGCTGTGAGTTACAGGCCTCGCCCCCGCTTCTTTAATCAAAACGCCTTTTAACAAAAACTCGGCGGCTTGCTGAGCTAGAAAACAAGCTAAGTCGTACTCCCCCTCGTCTAAGGCTCTGTAGGCGCTTTTTCGAAAACGCGACGCCTTGAGAAACCAAGCCTCCACTACCACGCTTTGCCACATCTATTTGAACTTTTCCAACAGGCCCAGAGGGGCAGAGCAGCGATGAGCCAGGTGGCAAACAAATTTATAGACAAAGTACCACGGGACGTGGAGGGGTTGAGCGTGTGTTCATACTCAAACAAACGGGGCTTCACGACAAGACCTCAAGAGGTTAGAACGCCGCATACAACAAGCCCTTCAAACGCTGAGACTTATCGAAGACGAATACGAGTCTTTGCGGCTGTTGCGCCAGCCCCTTTAGCATTAAGTAACCTAGTCCTCTCTAGACGACGGGGTTTCTCCACGCCGACAGCAGGCTCATTGACTCCACTTGTTTGTCAGTCTCTGCAGTTGCCAGGGCGTGAGTTAGGCAGTCCAGCATAGCCGACTTAACCCCTGCCAACAACGCGTTATAGCTTGGCTACTTTTTCCATAAATCCACGAATCCTCTGTGAAGAATCTCAACGCGGCGGGACGAGAAAAAGCAGCTCGCGCAGTGCTTTGCCGCTCAATTAGAGGAGGCGGCTGTATTGAAGTACGGCCTGAGGACTTGCCTAAATACGCCAGCTTGCAACCCGTCACAGTTATTGTAAATGTCGCGGATAGCCCTCACCGTGGAGGTCTTGTGACCTTGTCAAGCTCTTCAAAATCCACTAGGCCCTCCGCCGTCCCGCCCCTTGCGAAAATTAGGTAGTGTCTCCTCCTAGCCCCGACGTCTATCCTCTGCGACTTTTCCACGAGGTTTTCAAAATCTCTCCTGTCGGCCTTTCCCCACTTCACTTCTGCAAACAAGGCGTTTTCCTCGTCCAGCGCCACTACGTCTATCTGAGCGTCTCCGCGCCACCACTGCCCCACGTACTTTGGCTTAAACGGCAGTTTGACAAGCCCTGCTGATATTAAGTCTCTCACTAGTTGTTCAAAAACCAAGCCGTAGTGTTGTTCCAGCCTCGTGCTTTCTCTGTTGAGGACCTCTTCGGCGAGGCCCAGCTCTAAGTCTCCTCTGTTGGGGAGGACGAATTTGAGCCAAAACCACATGTAGTTATCCGCCACTGCGTACGCCCCCTTACGCCTCTGTCCGTAGGGCACTACGTGTCTTACAAGACCGAGGGATTCCAAGACGGAGAGGTACTTCATCAAGTTCCCCTTGTCCAGCCCCGCGGCGCCGGAGAGCTTCCCCACCGTGGCGTAGCCCAGGGCTATGTACTTCAGCACAGTGAGGTAGGTGGCGGGCTCTCTGAGCTCTTCTCTAAGGAGGAAGTAGCCCTCGTCGTATAGAAGCCTTCCCTTGGTAAATACGGCATCTCTGATGTTCTCCTCAGGCGTCTTAGAGTCGTCGAGCTCTTTTAGGTAGAGAGGCACGCCGCCTGCCACCGCCCAAGCCTTGACGGCGTCTTCAAAGCCGTACCTTGGGAGAAGCGCCCTCGCCCAGCGGAAGTCTAGCGGCTTCACCTCCCAGCTCCCCGTACGCCTGCCGTACAGCGGCGACTTCCTTCCCAGCACCTCCACCTCAATTGTAGAAATCGTAGAGCCGCAGAGGACAAGAAAAGCTGACTTCTTTGAGAGGAACTCGTCCCACGCCCTCTGCAAGTCTGAGAGCACGCCCGAGTCCAGCTCCACGAGGTACCCAAACTCGTCTATGACGAGGCAGGGCCTCTCCACCTCCTCCCAGTAGTACCTCAAGAGCTCTCCCAACGAATCCACCTCAAGTTTCTCGAAGTACCTCCTGCCCGTGGCCTCGGCAATACGCCGCCTCAACTCCGCAAGGTTGTCTCTTATAGAGGTCCGCGCCGCTAAAAAATAGACGCAAGCCTTCCCCTCAATAAACCTCTTCAACAACTCAGTCTTGCCAACCCTCCTCCTCCCATACACCACCACTAAATGAGGCTTGTTCTCGGCGAACCTCTCCTCTAAATACCTCAGCTCACGCTCTCTGTCTACAAATATACGTTTCACAAGTATAAAACTCCAGATACATAAATCTTCAAGCCGAGGGCCTCCTATTACCAAAGCCTTCGGCCTGACACTGATCTCGGCGTGTGGATCTGCGCATCGACAAAAAGCCACCGCCTTGAAAGAGGGCCCAGAGGAAGGCGGAACACCTCCGAGGAGGAGATATCGGTGGAATACATCGTCGTGGCGACAGGCCTGAGGCCAGGCTAGGCCGCCTTAAGACAGACGGGCGAGACCACGCTGCGGCAGACAGCCGGGCCTCGTTGCCGTGGGTTAACGCAACAAGCGACGTGGCCGGGCCGCCGTACTTCGCCCACAAGACATACGCCCAGGTGAGGGTGGCCGCAGAGGCGGCTTTGGGGAGGAGGACCTACTACGAGCCTCTGGCTGTGCCTCGGTGGTATTTAGCGACGCAGAGGCGATTTCAGTAGGCCTCACTGAGGAAGAGGCGAGGACCGCGGGACTTCGGTCAAGGTGCCGCTATCCATCTCCGGCAGGTCCCGACGTGAGGAGACACGTGTGGGTTTATAAAACTAATATACGGCGCCGAAAGCCATAGAGTCTTATGCGTATACGGCGTCGGCAGAGGCGACTAATTTGCCATCCATGGCATATGTGCTATTTTAAAAAAGCCCGAGCTGGCGGCTAAGCTTCACTCATAAATAAAGATTTGGAGAGATCTTGAAATAGTAGATCTTAAGAGGAGGAAGAAGCCGTAAGTAGAGTTGTAGAAACGGTAGGCCTCAACTTCGACGACGGTCTCCACCACTACTACTGTACCAAAACCAGCCTCCCAATAGTTAGTTGCGATAAAGACTTTACAAATATTAAGAGGCTAGAGCCCGGCGTCGTCTAAATTTTTGTATCCCATTAACTACCTTTACTAAAGGAGGGTGGACGTATCGAGATTACGATTTGACGTTGCAGTAGGAAAAACCGTTAGTGAGGTCAGCTTGCTATCTTCAACACTTTTTGGACTACTTCTAGGGGGGTCTTGCCCAACACGGTTATTATAGGCTCTTTGCCCCAGTCGCCAAGGTCGACAATTATGTCTGGCACTCTGCCGCCGGTCTGTCTCACTGCTTCTTCTACTTTCCACTTCATCGAGCCGCCCTCAGTTTTTTTCACCTCTTCTGGCTCGTTTCTCCTGTCTACAACTGCGACGAGGTAGCCGGCTTTCTTAGCTTTTTCTACGAGCGCCTCGTCGTATTTAATATTCATGGCGGCTCTCACAGCGCTGTCAAACTTAACTGTGTTTAGTATTGTCCTAGCCAAGTGGTCGCTGGCTCCAAACGTCGGCGGGCCGGAGGGGCGTGCCCTGCCCATATACTTCACAATCCTGCCGGGGACGGCTGCGACGTCTTCTCTGCCCCTCGCGTACCTCGGGTCGATTACGTAGCCTATGTTGCTCTGCACCTCTGGTATATACGGGCCGAGGAGGTCTGCCTTTTCTTCCACCAGCCCAAGTGCTGCCGACATTTCCTCATAGGCTCTCCACCTCTCCGCCGGGATTTCCAGCCACGCGGTGGGGTTGACCGGCCAGTGGCCCCTCCCTACAGACACCCCGTATTTAATAGCGGTGTAGATGAACTCCTTAGCCTGCCTAATAGCCTCAAGAGGGGGAAGCCCCTTGGCAAGCCCCGCGGCAATTGCCGCCGAGAAGGAGCAACCAGTGCCGTGGGTAGCCCTCGAGTCCAGCCTGGGGGTCTTAAACTCGTGGAAGACTCCGCCAACGTACACCACGTCCACGGCATCAGGCACGTCGAGGTGGCCCCCCTTTACGACTACCACCCCCGTTCCGTACTCTTTGTGTATCTTCTCCGCCGCCCTCCGGGCGTCCTCTATTGTCGATATTTTCATGCCAGTGAGCCTCTCCGCCTCGTGGCGGTTGGGCGTAACTACCTTGGCCACTGGCAACAGCCTCTTGGCCAGGGCGTCCATTGCGTCTTCTGCAATTAAAGGCGCCCCCGACTTGGCGATCATGACGGGGTCTACCACCAAGGGGAAGCCCAGCTTCGACGCCACAGAGGCCACTTCTTCGATAATTTCCCTAGTGCCCAGCATGCCCGTCTTGCCTGCGTCTATCCCCATGTCGTCCCAAACGGCCATTATCTGGTCTCTAACTAGCGCGGGGTCGAGGCAGTGGGCCCTCCTCACCTCGTACGTGTTCTGCGCCGTGACGCAGGTAAGCGCAGTTGTGCCGTGTACGCCGAGGGCGGCGAATGTCTTTATATCGGCGTGGATACCTGCGCCGCCGCCTGAGTCAAGCCCGGCGATTGTAATCGCCACTTTCCAAGACATAAGTGTATTATCTACAGCAAATAAAAATATTAACTGCGTAAAAGTGTTAAAACAGAGTCAGTCGCCTGTACGTAGGCATGACAAGCGGCACACAACTACCAGCCCGCCTTAGGAGCTACCAATGGGAAGTTTACAGAGACGTAGAGCTGGCACACGCCAGCAACCGAACCCCCCTTTCAATACTTAAGCTGAAGAGGGCGCCCGAGCCAGGGCCTAGGAACAGATTTTAGAATCAACGACGGCAACCGCTACAAGGTCC
>JBEULK010000007.1:0-8408 GCA_041287325.1 Pyrobaculum sp.
CCTAGGCCTATACTTCTCAAACCAAAACAACTCAGCCATGTGATAAAAGACTGACTAGTTAAAAACAGTTAACGCGAAGCGGCGGCAATACGTTCTAATTCCTCGCGTTTCCTAACGGCATAACTCTTGGGGTCGTTTGCGGCGGCGGCGATAATTTCATCTGCTAAACACTCCTCAATTGGCTTTGGGTTATTGAAAGAACAGCTACGTGCCCCCTCTGTTAGCCACCTAAGGGCGAGGTCAAGACGCCGTTGCGGCGACACGTCCACAGAGACGGCGTATGCTATGCCGCCCATGATTATCCTAGTGACTTCTTCACGCGGGGCGGTGTTAATTATGGCGTCTATAAAAACTTGTAACGGGTTCCTTCCCGTTTTATAATAAATTATATCAAATGCTCTTTTTACTATATTATAGGCCTTATGCTTCTTTCCAGCGTTTTTACCTGGCCTCATCATTAAGTTGATTAGCCGCTCAACTATTGGTATCCTGGCCTTTCCAAATCTCTGGTTTTGAAACCTACCCTCTGTATGAGGTAGGAAGACAGGTTTTAGACAAATATACCGCCTAAGCCCGGGGTCTTTTACCACCACATCTTCAAAACTCCACTTTCCAAATAATAACACAGCCTCTCCGTTAAGAGTCTTGACATCTCTAGGACACTCCTCAATTATTGGAACATCGCCGATGTACTCCACTCTTGAGTACTTAGGTAACTGCTCACCGAATATGGTGGCCATCAAAGCCTGGACTATGTACACTTTAAAAACTTACTTCTCTGCTAGCACCACTTCAATCACTTTCTTAGCATTTGCGTATCCTAAAGCCTCTGTCTTGGCGATTTGTGTATAAATGTATATGTGAGAAATATGTTCTGCCTCTGCGATTTTTACAGCGAGACTAAGCAGGTGAGATGGAGAACACTCAACAAAATACCTCTCGCCTCGCCACCTCACGGCACAAATCACGGCATTAACAATACGAAAACATATAACTTTACTACTAACTCTTAGAGAACGGAGAGTTGATTGTAACTAATTTATCTTAAGCTTCCAACGTGTATTACACCTATTGCCGCCATAACAAAATCCTAAATACTCCACCACCCCCCTCTTTTTTAACCTGGTGAGTATGGCAATAACAGATCGCCTATTTACCCCCAGCATTTTGGCAATGTCCGCACTACTCAGCTCTCCGTATTCTCTTAGTAATCTTATGATCTCCTCTGCCAACTTCTGGCTCTCATCCCATTTCATGGCACTTCCACTCATACTTGCTATTTATGTCTTTCTGTTAAATATTTATAAAACACTTTACAAACAAATACTCCGATGAGCAAGGTCAGAGGAGCTGACATGTGAAGAACGGCTATTGTAAGAGGCCAACAAATCTGCAGCAACTTTTGCAGCTGTGGAAAATGCGGAAAGCTCTCTCAATATTAAGAAAGCTCTTCTTATCAACGAAAGAGAGGGCTCTCTATCAGGCTCTCCATCGTACCACACAACGCATTTCTTAAACCAACAGACTTGGAAGTAGTATAATATGCCGTCTTCGACGTCGTACTCAGCCTCAGCCTCGAAGAGGCCTTTTCTTACATATATGTACTCCCCGGCGACTTTTTTACCTCTCTTAACCAAAACCTTCCTAATCACCAGACTACCTGCTCGTATTAACACCGCCAACTCCTCAGACACGTATACGTACACGTTAAAATCTAAAATACCAACGCACATCTAGAAGTAATATGAAGACGACGGGATAGACAGAGAGGTGAAGAAGATTAACCAACTGATTACAGCGTAGGCAAATACGTCACAGGCACTAGAGGCTCTTTGACTTGCCCCTTTACAACAATGCCCAGCTTGGGGGCGATCTCTATCTCGTATATTCCCGGATGTACTGGGCTCCAGCGCATCTTCCTAATAAACATTACTCTCTTAAACGCGCCATCTCTAGCCTTAGCAATGCCCATTATAAAAACGCCAGTGGCTAAGAACTCCTCCACCCCATACCTACTAATAGCCCCCGAGCCAGATGGTATCTCAGTAGTAATAATATTAGTTGTGGCAATCTCTCTCTCAATACTCATTACAAGAACTCTGATGTACTCACGTAAAACTTGTATATCCTTATCTAAAGAGACCAGTGGTGCGATGGGATCTATGACAAGTCGTTGTGCCCCCAGCGTTGCGACATAGTCTCTTATAGATGCCACGAGAGACTTCGCAATGGCCGTGGGGTCTTTCTCGCGGATTCTCTCCACAATGTCCATCTCTGGGATAAGCACTTCTAAGAGGCCCTTTGCCCTCAACTCTTCAATATCCCACCCAAAGCGACGAGCCCCCTCCACAAACTGTTCATAAGTCTCGTCAACGGAGATATAGATGCCAGGCTCTCCGTACTTCAAGGCGCCCTGTATGAGAAACGTAAGAGCTGTCAACGTCTTCGCAGTGCCCGTCTCTCCAGAAATTAGGTAAGTTCTGCCACGGATAAACCCGCCGCCAAGAATTACGTCCAAGCCCTCAATTCCCGTGGGGACAGTTTCGTAGTACAGATGGTAATCCACAGAATATATTACACTGGCGTATAAATACTCTACTCTTTAATATACTTCCCCAAAACTAGTGATGTGCAGATGTTAGAAGAAAAAGTGAGGGCGTTAAGTAGGCTCAGAGTCTACATGCTAATAGAGTCAACAAGCCCAGAGCTAGGCAGAGAAATAGGAGAGTTCCTCTCAGAAGCCCTCGCCAAGCCGATAGAAGTGAGGTCAAACGGCGTAAACATCGCCATAACTTTTCTCTGGAGTCTTATAAACAAGGTGGCAAAACAACTCGAAGACCTAGGCGAAGAGGTAATAGACATAGAGTTCTCCAGGGGGAAGACCGTGATTATCACCAAACGTGGATTTGCAGTAAATGTAGTGGTGAAAATACGTCAAAACCAGTATGCGTCAGAGATCGAAGGATTTGTAGACGTAGAGGAGACGCCATTTAGGATTGAGGACTTCTAGGAATCCGCTTGCCATCTCCCACTACCCAGAACTCCCCGTCGTTCCTCCTTTCCAGCTTAAAAATAGGCACCTCGTGCTTAGCTTTCTCCAAAGCCTCTCTTGCTACTCTAAACGCAGTATCTCTATTAAGCGCTGAGACAAAGATGTAAATTGTAGTATCCCCTGGCCTAAGCGTTCCGACTCTGTGAAACAACTTGACCTCTAACACCCCTTCTTGTCTCTTCGCCCACTCTTCAATTTCTTCTAGCTTTTTACTGGCGTAAGGCTCATACGCCTCGTACTCTAGCATAGACACATATGCATCTCCCACCCTCCCCTTGACAAAACCTATGAAAATCACCAGCCCCCCACCGCCGAGAGGGGCGCTCTTTTCAATAATCTCAGCCACTACTTTATTTACATCAATTGGCCCCTCCACCACACCCCCGCCGCTAACGGGAGGCATCACCGCCACCTCGTCTCCCTCTTTAAGTATGTACGAGTCATCCACAGCCTTCCCATTTACTAAAACTAAGAGCTCCTCTTTAAAAACTTTAGCATTTGGGTATTTATTGAAAAACCATGCTAACAACGTCGAAAGCGTCGTCCCATCACTTACCTCTACCTCCTCACTTACTTTACCAGTGACGTCTCTAAGCGCTGAGAAATACTTCAACAAGACGCGCATAGAGTGGAGCGGAGTTCTTTTTAAATATCTTCACTATCCGGGTTTTGTCGAAATCTATACATATTTATCCTCAGTAGGACCTCGGACGTGAAATTCGACGTGGCTATAGTCGGCGCCGGGCCCGCTGGACTCGCCGCGGCTTACAAACTTGCCTCTGCTGGTTTTAAAGTCGTAGTGCTAGAAAGAGGCAGAGAGCCCGGAGCAAAGGAACTCTACGGCGGCCGTGTTTACGCCTACTGGCTAGACAAATACCTCCCTGAGTTTAGAAAAGACGCCCCCGTAGACCGCTGGGTACATAGAGAGCGGATCTCCCTCTTAACAGAAGACAAGGCACTCACAGTTGAGATGGCAGTCTTAGAAAAAGAGAAAAGTAGCTTTGTTGTGCCTTTAGTCTCTTTCGTCTCGTGGATGGCGAAGTTGGCCCAAAACGCAGGGGCTAAGATAGTGACGGAAGTCACTGTAGACCAGTTTGTGAAAGACGAGAAGGGCCGTATCGTAGGCGTACAGTCGGGGCCCGACGTCTTATACGCAGATTATGTCATTGACGCAGAGGGGGTAAATAGGCTGTTATTAGAAAGGGCTGGCATAGCAAAGAAACTTGAGCCAGAAGTCGTGGCAGTAGGAGTCAAGGAGGTTTTGAAATTTGAAAATAAGAAAGTACTAGAAGAAAGGCTAGGACTTGACGAAGATGAGGGACTTGCCTGGGCCATCGCCGGCTATCCAACTGAGTACCTACCAGGTGGAGGGTTTATATACACATATAAAGACTCAATTTCGTTAGGAGTAGTTGTCTACCTTAAAAACTGGGAAAAACTAAAGACCCCCGTCCACGACCTTGTGGAAAAACTACGCCTCCACCCATATATAGCGCCTCTTGTAAAAGGCGCCACCTTACAAGAATATGGCGGCCACTTGACTCCAGTGGCTGGTATCAACATGTCGCCGTCTAGATTCTACTACGACGGCTTGTTAATAGTGGGAGACGCCGCCGGGTTTTTGTTACACACAGGAGTTTTGATAAGAGGAGTAGACTTCGCCATAACGTCAGGCGTCTTAGCGGCAGAGAGCATAAAAGAGGCCAGAAGCCCGTCCGCAGACGATCTTTCAATATATGAAAAAAAGATAAGAAGTAGTTTTATACTTCCTCAACTAGAAAAATTTAGAAATACTGACAGACTCCTCGGTGAAGAGACTTTATTTAAAGACTTCACAAAGTTCTCCACAGAGGCTATGTACCGATACTTTTCAATTGACGATAACCACAGGACGCTTATGGAGGCGGTACGCGAGGCGTCGAAAAAGACTGGGGTTGGGTTGTTAAAGTTAATGATAAATATGATTAGAATAGTGAGGAGCCTGTGAGTTTGAAATTTTTTACAATAGAAGAACGGCTAAATGCCAACGCTTGGGACTTAGACGTCCACCGCCCACACATAAAGATAAAAGACCCCGATAAGTGTAGAAAGTGTGAGAAAAAGCCCTGTACTTACATGTGCCCTGCCAAGTGCTACGTACAACAAGGCGACTACGTTGTGTTGAGCACCGAGGCGTGTGTAGAGTGCGGCACATGCCGCGTAGTTTGTCCATACGGAGCAATAGAGTGGAACTACCCGCGTTCTGGAATGGGCATATGGTACCGGTTCACGTAGGGCTATGAAAATCATAGTTCTCACAAAAACCGCGGTTCCCCTATCCTCTGCTATAAAAATAGACCCCAAGACAGGTACCTTGGTAAGAGAGGGCGTGCCGCTTACGACAAATATATGGGACCGCGATGCAGTGGAGTTCGCCCTAAGGCTCAAGGATAAATACGGCGGCGAGGTAATTGCCCTCTCCATGGCTCCTCCCAGCGGTATACCAGCGCTTGAGAGTCTAATAGGCATGGGAGTAGACAGAGCAATCTTAGCCTCCGACAAGGCATTTGCAGGCGCCGACACGTGGGCTACCGCCCACGTCTTGGCAAAGACAATTGAAAAATACGTCCCAGACTACAACTTAGTAGTAGCCGGGGAGGAAACTATAGACAGCACCACAGCGCATGTAGGAGCACAGACGGCGAGTTGGCTAGGCGTGCCCTACGTCTACTACGTATACGACGCAGAGGTAAAAGGAAGAACGTTGGTAGTACGCCGTTTTCTAGAAGACGAGGGCGTAGACGAGGTCTACGAGGTAGAGATGCCGGCCGTGATATCTGTAATAAAAGGTTCGCAAGTCCCCCACGAGGTGAGGCTAAGTAGAAAGCTCGTTGCACGAGAGTTTATACAAGTAGTAAGCAACAACGACTTAAAACTAGAAACAGAGTGTGTAGGACTCCGCGGGAGCCCGACGGTGGTGGCAAACATGGCGCTTGCCACGTATCCGCCTAGGAAAAAAGTGGTAATCCAAGGCGAGCCGCAGGAAGTAGTAAAGAAACTTGTAGAAGTATTAAAACAAGAAGGTGTAGTGTAGCCATGCCCTGCTCGCTTTGGCCTCCAATAAACAAGGCAGAGTACCGCGGCGTCTGGGTATATTTAGAAAGAGATGGTGATAGGTTAAAAGACGTAGGCCTAGAGCTCTTAGGGAAAGCGAGAGACTTAGCGGCTAAACTCGGAGGCGTAGAGGTCGGCGGAGTCATCGTCGCAGGCACGGAGGAGTTAGCAAAAGAGGCCATATACCACGGCGCCGACAAGGTGGTTATAATAGATAACCCAGAGCTGAGGACGTACACACCTGCAGAATACGCAGAGGCGATAGCCAAAGTAGTGGCTAAGTATAAGCCCGAGATTTTCCTTATCGGCGCTACAAAAAGAGGAAGAGAACTCGCCCCATATATAGCAAACACGCTCACGACAGGTATTACAGCGGACTGTACAGCCCTTGAAGTAGACCCCAAGACTCACGACTTGCTTCAAATACGCCCAACCTTCGGGGGCACTCAGCTGGCCACAATTAGGACGCCTCAGAGAAGGCCTCAGATGGCCAGCGTAAGACCAGGCGTATTTCCCAAGCCGCCTAGAGACACAAACCGCACTGGCGAGATAATTTACGAAAAGGTTGAGATTTCAAGGCGCAGAACTAGGCTACTGTCCGTGGAGAAGAGGCTTGAAAAAGACGTAGCAGACCTCCCGCCAGTAGAGTCGTCAGACATAGTAGTGGCTGGAGGCAGGGGGCTGGGGTCTGCAGAGGGCTTTAAGCTATTAATAGAACTAGCCAAGTTGCTTGGAGGCACGGTGGGAGCATCGCTAATGGCCGTGAGGGCGGGCTGGGCGCCTCACACTAGACAAATAGGTCAGACGGGCAAGACCATAAGGCCAAGGCTGTACATCGCCGTGGGCATAAGCGGAGCGATACAACACCTCATGGGCATAATGGAGGCAAAGACGATTATAGCCATAAACCCAGACCCCCATGCTCCAATAATGTCCAACGCAGACTACGCAGTAGTAGCAGACTACAAACAAGTAATTACACTATTAATAGAAGAAATAAAGAAAATTAAATGACTATAATAAAATTAAGTCTTTGTCATTATAATTACATCTTCCTCTGAGAAAGACCACAGAGTAATTTCATTACATATCATCAGTTGCAGAGTTGCGGTTTTTTCATCAGGTCGTATGTAGAGAGGTGGAGGCAACCTCTTAGCGCCTTTCATGGACACATACGCCGCTGTAACATATGGGTTACAACCAACAGATTCTACAAGACGCGTAATCACGCCGAGAAACACCTGTACACCTACAAACTGTTTATACACCCTTGGCTCATCAATTTACTACCGCTTGCAGATGTGGACTCTGTAACTGTGAAACAACAAAAAGCCGAAGCTAGTACTACAACTACTATAAATAATAACGTTTTAATTGTATGTTGTATATTGTTGACACAAGTATTTTTATTTAAACGATACATAATTTTTATTTAGTTTTCAGTTGTAATACCATTCGTCACTAGTCAGAGATCGGGGTCTTCTTCACCTATTTATCCACGCCTAGGTGTTTATAAGCGTTATAAAAGTCACATAAGGTGGGGAGCTGGTTTGCGACTACTCTGTTACGCGGATTGGCATGCTAATACTGTTTGTAGAAATGTACTTATATATCCTCAGTGTAGTCCTAGTCACATGGTTGTGAGGGCGTTGTTTCCAAAGGGTAAGGAGCCTCGCTACGCCTTTGAGGTACTAATAAAGACCCTCCCGGAGGCATCTTTACAGTTTTTACAAGACGGCATCACGCTTAAGGCGCTTGACCCCACTAAAACAATCTTGTTTGAACTTGCCTTCCACTCCACTGGTCTCGAGGACTACGTGGTGGAAGAGGAGACGAAGGTGGGCGTTATCTTTACGGCGGTGAAAGACGTTATTAAGAGAATTGGCGCTACTGAGAAGCTGGAATTGGAGGTCGATACTGAGAGAAATAGGTTCTCGTTTTACGTATATCCAAAAAGAGGCAAGGAGGCTGGCTTGGTGAGGCGTTTCTCATTCCCAATAGTCCAAGTGGTCGAGGAGGAAGTGCCTGAACTTGCTTTGACGTTTGATGCCTCTGTGGAAATGGACGCAGCCACCTTAGATGACGTATTGTCGATGGTAGAGGAGGTATCTGACTGGGTGCAAGTCACCGTCACGCCTGAAAAGGTGGTTTTCCGCGGCGTCGGGGAGGGCGGCAAGGCGGCTGAGGCTGAGCTGAGTTACGACAGCGAGTCGGTGTTTAACATAACCTCCGAAGAGGCCGCCACGGCGAAGTACAGCGTAGA
>JBEULK010000068.1:0-2380 GCA_041287325.1 Pyrobaculum sp.
GGCTATCTGCGTGTTGGTGTTTGGCTTGCTTGGCATCGAGTCCTCGGGGTCCTCGACGGCGGCCGCTGGGTTCTTGTTGGCGACGATGGCCTCTACGAGGCTGTTTTTACGCCTACTGTGAAGAACCCGCTTGAAGAATTCGGCGAGGTGGGGTATGTCAAGGTCTTGGGGCCTTATAGAGGCGATGTGGACGAGGTGATGTCGCCGTGCGGAGCGCCCAGAATAGTGGCGTGTTCGGAGGAGGGGAGGGCCGTGGGGGACGCCGTGTTGATGTACGTCAGGGGCAGGCTGGCGGAGTTCGACTTGAATCCGGACGTCCTTCTGCCCAGCCGCTGGGAGTGCCGCGGCGCCTTTGTGATTCCGGAGCTGGTGGAGGTGGCCGTCCCCTCGCGTGTTTTGCTGGACTGGCCTCTGGCGGACCCCTGTCCGTACGTGCTCAAGGCCGCAGACGGCGACCCCCTCCGCCTCTTCGTCCCGTAACTGGTTGCCGACTGCGCGGGGCGCGCCTCCTGGGCGGCTTCTGCTGGTTGCCTGGGCGTGTACGAGGCGCGAGGCCTGGTGCAGGCGGGGCCGTGGGGAGCCGAGGCGGCTTGTCGCACCCGGCGCGTGCCGTCGTTGGCTAGGCTACGTTAAGTATAAATATGCGTTTGTTTCTTATTAGTATGTTGGCCTTGAGGCTGGTCTTCTTCTTCCTGCTCTTCGCTGGCTCTGTCCTGGCTTATAACGTCTTCTAGGGCGAGTTTGTGCACTGCGACATCGGCTCGTGTCTCTACCCCAATCCCGACGGGAGGTTTTTGTCTATCTCGCAGTCGTCTGTGGTTTTCGACACGCGTTCGGATCCGTCGGCTATGGGCTTCTACGTGGTGGCGGTGGAGCTGGGCAGACATACTCAGCTCAGTATATCGGGCTGGTGGTCTTACTCCCTCCCGCGGACTATGGCCTATGTGGTGTCGGATAAGGGCTTTTCCGCCTTGGAGTGCTCGACGGGCGGGGGTCAGACCTGCACCGTCTCGGGCCTCCTCTCGCCTGGCGTGTACTACCTGGTGTTTGTGGACGCCTGGGCGCAGCAGACGGTGGTGGTGGAGGCCGACGGCCCTATCCGCCTTGCGGACGTCTCGGCTCAGCGGGTTGCCTGCGCCCTTTGGCGTTCCGGGGTCTTGAGGGGCCAGCGTCTCACCTACGCTTTCAACTGGCCTTCTGTCCCCGGCGTCTCTATCTCGCAAGACGTGGACGAGTCCTCCTGCGGGCCGCCGGGCCTCCAGGAGGCGCTTGCCTTTGCGGCGGCTGTGGGCCTCAACGCCACTGAGGCGTCTCTTCTTGTGGCGCCTTTCGGCTACAACGTGACGGCTGTGGAGAGGAGGTACGGCGAGGCTGTCTTCTACCTCCAGCCGGACCTCACTTACGTGGTCCCTCTGGTCTACGAGGTTCAGCTCCCCAACTCGGGCCGGCTTCTCCTGGTGAACCCCAGCGCGGTCGACGTGACTTGGTCGGTGGAGGTGCACTTCTCTAACAAGACGTCTTTCTCAGGCTCGGCCCACGGCCGCAAGGTCGGCGTCTTCAACGTGTCGCTTCCGCCGTACTCGGCGAGGTGGCTCTACCTCTTCGGCGCCTCCGAGAGCGGCGGCCTCTACGTCTTGTCGTACCGCGTCAAGGCGGTTGGCTCATACAGCTGGGGCTCGCAGAATTTTAACACAGATGGGAGGCTTGTGGCTCAGAACGGCTCTGTTTTCAACTGGCTGGTGGGCTTTTTCACCTCTCTAAAGGGCCGTCTGTCTGGGGACCGGTGTTCTGTGGCCTACGGCGAGGGGAGGATGTGGGCGGCGGGCAAGATGTTCCTGCAGGGGCTGGCCACGGAGCTGGACATAGCGGCCGGGGGCGTCTTGACGGTCCTCAGCGTTGGCGACTACGGGGCGGTTAGGCTTGGGGCTAAGTCGGCGGCTGAGGCCGCCGCGTCCGCCTCGAAGCTGGCCAAGGCGGCGAGGGCCCTCCGCGTCTTGGGCTGGACAGACCTCTTGGCCCACGGCGCGGCGCTCGGCTACGACGCGTACTTGAAGGCCGCCTCGGGCGAGGTCCTCTGGGAGGACATCGCCAGCGCCGCGGTCCTGGCGGCTGGGCCGGTGGTGCAGAGGGCCCGTGCGGTCTCTGTCCTCCTTGCCGCCGGCTCTGGGGTTATGCTCTTCTTGGGGGAGCCCTTCGACGCGGCTTATCAGTTCTCGCAGGAGCTCTACTCAGCCGCGGCCCAATACGGCGACTACTCGGACTGCTTTGTCTCCGGCGCCTTGGCGGCCTTCTCCACATACGCCCAGGAGGCCGAGGTCGCCAGGTGGATAGGCGTCGTCTCGACCTTCGTCGACCTGTCCCGCGTCTTCCAAAGCCCCGG
>JBEULK010000069.1:0-17933 GCA_041287325.1 Pyrobaculum sp.
TACTACAATGACCCCGTCGATGCGGCGGCGTACTCTCTTCTGCCGACTTGGAAAAACTAAGCGCCGAGGACAGGCACAGGTCAACGCATTTATAACAACTAGTTGAAACCGACATGAGTTGGAGGTGGGAGAAGGTTGGGGAGTGTGTAGATAGGAGGTTTTTGTCTGGGGAGAGGCTGACCGTGGCCCAGTTTAGGCTTAGGCAGGGATGCGTGGTCCCCCGCCACAGCCACCCCAACGAGCAGATATCAGTAGTGTTAGAGGGGGTTTTGGAATTCGTAATTGGGGAGAGGAGGGTCACCCTATCCGCCGGAGACGCCGTGCACATACCGCCGGGGGTGGAGCACGAGGCGAGGGCGTTGACAGACGCCGTCGTGATAGACGTCTTTTCGCCGCCTAGGAGCGACTGGCTAAAGTGAGTAGACGCGGCCTCCTCTCCACACCTTAAACACGGGCCTCTTGTTTTTAACCACGGCCTCCGCAAGCTTGAGCCTCAGCTCAAATACGTTTGTCACTTCGCTGTCGTCTACTGCCAAGATGACGTCGCCTCTCCTCAGCCCCAGGGCCTCTGCTGGCGACCCGGGCTGGACGGCCGCTACCAACAGCCCTCTGTGTAGAGGGAGGCCGTAGTAGGCGGCGACGGCCTTGTTAAGCGCAACTACGTAGACGCCGAGAGAAGGCCGCACGTATCTTCCATACTTCTTGGCCATTTCAATCATGATCTTCACCACGTCTATAGGCACGGCGAATCCAATGCCCTGCGCCCCCGCAATAATTGAGCTGTTTACCCCAACGGCCTCTCCCTGCATGTCGACAAGGGGGCCGCCGGAGTTGCCAGGGTTTATGGCGGCGTCTGTCTGGATTAAAAACTCAAACACCTTATCCCCGACCCTCAGCGTCCTCCCCACGGCGCTCACAATGCCGAAGGTGGCAGTGGGCCTATCTATAAGGCCCAGGGGGAACCCCACCGCCACAACGCCTTGCCCCACCTTCAGCCTAAGCGCAGAGCCCATGGGAAGAGGCGGCGCGTCTAAATCCGAGGACAACAAGGCGAGGTCCTCCTCCGGGTCCGAGGCCACTAACGACGCCTCGGCCCTCTCCCCCTCAGGCGTTACCAACACGGCGGCCTCGGCGCCAGACACCACGTGGTGGGCTGTGGCAAATATCCCCCTGCCCACCGCGAAGGCGGTGCCGAAGCCCACCTCTCCGGGCCACTCCGCCTGTTGCGTCACGACGCCTACGACAGAGCGCGAGACTTTATCCACCAACCCGCTGAGGTCCACCCCTCCTCATACAAGCATACTTATATAGATGTTGCCTCCCCTCCCCATGGCCAAGAAATGGCTCGTCGTAGCGGTCCTGGCGGCCGTGTTAATAGCGGCGGCTTGTCTGTGGCTGAGGCCCCCCGCCAAGGCGCCCACAACGCCGGCGAAGCCTAAGCTTGTGGTAGTGCCGGTGGACTTCGTCCTCGACAGCCCCCGGGTGGATTACTTAATAAGAGACTTAGTCGAGGCGGCTCAGAGAGACGACGTGGCTGGGCTGATACTCTTGGTGAACTCCCCCGGCGGCACTGTCTCGGCCACGGAGGCGCTCTACTCGGCTCTTAAGGGCTTGAACAAGACTAAGTACGCCGTGGTGGCCGGCCTTGCCGCCTCGGGGGCGTACTACATCTCAGTGGCGGCCGACAAGATATACGCCACGCCTTCCAGCTTGGTGGGGAGCATCGGAGTCATAGCAGTTCTGTGGCCGGAGGAGTACTTCTACGACTTACCCGACTACGTCTACACCACAGGCCCCCTGAAGTACTACGGGAGAGAGCTCCCAGACTACTACAACGACGTGGAGCAGGTCAGGGCTAATTTTATACACGCAGTCTTAGAGGGCAGGCGGGGGAGGGTCAAGGCCGACCCCGCCGTCTTTGAAACGGCGGCTGTGTTCCCCGCCTCGCAGGCGGTGGAGCTAGGCCTCGTGGACAAAATCGGCGGCCTCTTCGACGCCGCCGCGGACATGGCCAAAAGGCTCGGCTTGAAGAACTACTCTATCGTGTACCTGGCAGAGTTGAAAAACGCCGCCTCAAAGGGGCCGTCGGCTCAGTGGAGAGTCGACCTAGGCGAATTGCTAAAC
The DNA here is from genome assembly GCA_041287325.1 of Pyrobaculum sp. Classification (GTDB taxonomy): domain Archaea; phylum Thermoproteota; class Thermoprotei; order Thermoproteales; family Thermoproteaceae; genus Pyrobaculum. Next base: position 2,125 of record JBEULK010000069.1, read on the forward strand.
TCCACGCCTGTGCCCATGTTCTACATATGGCCCGGCGCCGTCCAGCTGAGGGCTCCCGCAAACAGCCAAGCCAACGCCGCCTTGCCCCAGGCCCCCCCGGAGAAGCCCTACGTAGTCCTCGACCTAGCGCACGGAAACATGATCCCCAGAAGCTTCATCGAAGTGTTGAGGGGGGAGCTGGCCGCCCGCGGCTACGCGCTCTTGCCGGCCACAAGCGAGAACCAGCTAGCCGCCCTCCTCGGCAACGCCACCGCCCTTGTGGTGGTGAACCCCACTACGTCTTACAGCCGCGACGGGGTTAAGGCTGTGCAAAACGCCACTAGCCGCGGCGTGAGGGTGGTCTACTTCTACGACATGAGGGCAAGCGCGGTGGTGGTGACCTCAACTGGCGCCTACGTGGCGTCTTACTCCCTTTACGCTCCTTTCGACAGCTTGCTCATGTACTACAACGTGTCGGGGCTACGCGCGGTGTACAACTTCACCGCCGGGGCGTCTAACTACACTGGCAACTGGCAGTTCCTATACGTAAGGCCAGCCGCCGACTGGTCTCTGCTAAAAGGCGTAAAAGAGCTCGTCTTGTTCAGCCCCTCCGCCGTCTATACCAACGCGCCTCTTAGACTTGAGACGAGGGGATACGTCTTCGGCTACGGCTGGGGCAACTACACAGTGGCCGCCCAGGTCGGCAACTTCTTATTCGTTGGCTCGGTGAGGTCTTTTACGCCGTATTTCATAACCCTGGGAGACAACTGGAAGTTTTTCAAAAACGTGGTAGACTGGGCGGTGGAGCCGCGGCCTATTAAAAAGATAAGCAGCCCTCCCCCCTCCGGCGTTATATACGTCAGTTAAAGCTTGACCGCCACGTCGATGAATTTTTTATACCACGTCTCAAACAACTCCCTAGTGGCGACGTGTATTTCCAACACCCCCACGCCGCCTACCCTCTTCTCCACGTAGACGAGAAGCTCCCCAATTTTTCTAAGGTCGCCGCCGTATAAGTCGCTGACTACTAACACGTCTACGTCGCTGTCAGGCCTCATGGAGCCCCTAGCCGCGCTTCCAAAAAGGTAGACCTCTGCGTCTGGGTCAAGCTCCAACACCGCCTTCTTAAGCTCGACCAACACCTCCCACAGCCTCTCCAACACCCTCCGCCTCCTCTCCCAGCCTAGAATCAAGACGTCTCTAGACACCGCCCCACCTCCGAAAACTCCTCCACAAAGCGCATTGCCACGTCTACGTCTTCTTGCCTAGCCCTGTAGGGCAAGTAGCGAGAAGCCACGTAGACGTACTCCAACACCGCCATAAAAGTCCTCCACCTCTCGGCAAATGCCTTGAGGTTGCAAACGTCGCCGTAAACCGCTAAGAGGCGGTCAAAAAGATCTCTAACATAATGCGTCTTGGGAAAATCGCCAACTCTTCTGTATAATAAATATTTCACATAGAGTTGTACATATTGTTCTATGTTAAATAGAGCCAGCTCTGCGAATCCCCTCTCTGCGGCAAATTTTGCCTGTTCTAAAAACTGAAGCGCCCTGGTCTTCAACGCCTCCATGTCAGTGGCACCTGCTCATACCAACGTAGTTTAACACGTCTAGGTTTTTCAAGTTTTCCAGCCTGATCTTCACAGTGCGGTCCGTCACGTCGCAGTAGAAGCCCACCTCGACACTCAACCGCCCCTTCCTCTCCTCCGCCTTGTAGTAGCCCTCGTGGCCGTTTATCAAAATCGGCTGTCCCTCCACCCTCTTCTTCCCCGGCTTTACCGATATCTTGAGGACGTACGCGTCGGCGCCGTCGTGTATGAAGTGCATCACCTCCCCCTCTCTCACCCACTTGGCGCCGTTGACCTCCCTGTGTCTAAACACGTCCGAGGCCATGGGCATGATGACGACACGCCACCGGGGCGGCGTCACCAGTACCAAGAAGTTGTACAAGCCCAGCACTCTGTTCCCCACCGCAATTGTGTGCCAGGAGTAGTCAGTGGACATCGAACTCCGCCAGCTCTTCAAAAATGTCATGCTCCTTCGCGGCCTCGCGCCTCAACATGTTGAGGTGGGGCAATGCATAGGGCAACAGCCTCAGCGAGTAGTAACTGGTAAGCATGGGGATGCCTAAGAAGTCGCCGAAAATGAGGATGTGTATAAGTGTCTGGTACTGGAGATGTATCTTAGCAGTTTCTCTATACAAGTCTAGATAAAAGAGGCCGTAGAAAAAATCTTTAATCTTTTCCTTAACTCCCATGTACCAAGGCCTTGGTAAACTGGCGGAGTCTGTCTATGCCCACGATCTCTTCGGGGAACTGCCTCACTACTGCCAAGATGTTTGGACTAAAGAGTCTGTGTATCGAGTCTAAGTTTTTCAGCTGGTCGTCGTATTTGCTTTTTATAAAACCAGTGGGGTCGGCTTCTGCCTCCTCTCTTGGGATCACCATGTTGACTACCACGCCTCCGTAGGGGATTTCATACGCTCTCACCATCTCGATGAACCTCTGAACCACGGATATGGACAGCACGGTGGGGATTGTGACGAATATAAACCTTGTGGCGGCGGGGTCGGTCAATACTCTCCTCACTTGCATGTATCTGTTATAGAGGTCTTGCAACTCGCTTAGAATGGGATCACTTTCAATCTCCTTCGCCACCTTGTCTTTTCTAAAGGACAGCTGTTCCTTGAGGGCGAGGGTTTCTCGTCTGAGCTTGATAGTGCGCTGAAGCCACGCGCCGTAGAGCTTAGATAAGCCGATGAGTCTGACGGCGTTGGCCACGGCAGCCATGTCGAACACAACTCTGTCGAACTGCGCCCCTTCCTTCAAAACGATGTCCATCATCTTGTCGAAGGCGGCGGCCTCGTGGAAGGCGGGGTTCGTGGTGGCGATGTCCACCAGCGGCTTGATGTCCACAGATAGCTCAGCCATCTTCAGCATTTCTTTCAGTAGGTTTGTAATCCTCGTCTTGTACCTCTCCACAATGTCGTCGTATTGCACCTCCACAGCCCAGAGGTTGCGCACCCCCTGCACCTGCTTCACCACGCCCCCCGACAAGTTTTGTTGAAACACCGAAGAGAGGGAGTGCACAGGGTTGAAAGAAGCCAGTAGCGTCCTCTCCCCGGCCTCCTCAGCCAGGTAGAGCGCAGTGGCGGCGGCCACCACAGTCTTCCCCACGCCGCCCTTCCCGCCGAAGAAGAGGTGTTTAATCTTCTGAGAAAGCAACGCCTTCATATGTACTCCTCCAGCTTTTTACTTGGCGACCAGAGCTCCTCCGCCACTTGTCTAAGCGTGTCTATACCCTTGGGCTCTCTGTTCAGCATAGGCACCACGGCCACGACGTATTTTCCAAACTTCTCTGCAATCTCCTCAATGTATCTCCTCTGCTCCTCCACCTTCTTCTTGAGGTAGAGGGGGGCGTCCGGCCTCTTGGCCAGCTCGGGGGGATAGACCTGGTTAACCACAATTCCCGTAAGCTTTAGGCCGAGGGACTGGAACATCTCCAAGGCCTTCTCGGTGTCTAGGATAGTCATCCTCTCCGGAGTCATTACCATCATAAAGGCGGTGGTCTCTGTGTTCATTATTATGTCTCTAAACTTCAAGATGCGGCCTCTGATGTACTCCAGCTCTTGTAAAATCTCGTCTTCGTAAGTGAGCTTCTGTCTCTTAAGCGACGCGGCTACTCTGCCGTATTCATAAGCTTGTCTGCGGAGCTCGGTGATTTTGTCCACCCATTTGCTTATCACGTCCGCAATTGCAATCATCCTAATGCCATGGCCGAAGGGCGGCATGTCGAAGACGTAGTAGTCGTACTTCCCCTCAGACACCACGTCTACCATGGCGTCGTACACCGCGCTTTCGTACATGGCGGGCTCCGCGGCGGCGCTGTCTATGTACTCCTCCACGTCGGGAGGCAACTTATCAAGCTTGTACATGTCGATAATCTTCTTCTTAATAGAGGCAACGTACTCGTTGATCTTCTTATCGGCGTCGATCTCCATTACGTAGAGGTTCTCGGCCAGCTTCACCTCCCCCTTGCCGAAGACGTTTTGCTCAAAAACGTCGCTCAGCGACGCCTGGGGGTCTGTGCTAAACACCAGGGTTTTCTTCCCCAGAGAAGACAGCTTAATAGACGTCGCGGCGCTCAGCGTGGTCTTCCCCAGCCCGCCCTTGCCCGCGTATATAAAAACGCGCAACTTGGGGTTAGAATCTAAAAGGCCTTTTAAGCCCTTCATGTCATCAAGTCAGTGACGTCTCTTTCCCTGAGCATGTACCTCTTCCAGTTCTGAATATTGGGGAAAACGTATGGGACTAGCCTGAGTGAGTAGTATGGAGGGAGTATGGGGATGCCTAACATGTCGCCCAACGTGATGAGCATGAACAAGTTGTCTATCTGAGCCTTCACTTTTAAAATGGCCGTGGACTGCCCGTGCACCGTCAGACCCTCTACGACTTCTCTTAACTTGTTCAAAAATTTCATGTGTGAAAAAAGGACGAGGTTTAAATACTATTCAGAGGTCTGCGGAGGGGCCTTCTTATACTTGAGCCACCCAGCCAGGAGGTAGTAGGTCATCAACGCGCCGAGCGCTAACAACAAGGCTCCGAAGGCGGCCGACAGGTAGTTAGACGCAGAGACGATGCCAGACCCGTACAGGACGGCGGCCGCGGCTTGGACGCCTATGGGCTTATTCATCGCCGCGTAGAGGCCGTAGACGTAGGTCTCCCACGCCAAGGCGGCCAGCGTGGTGATGGCCATGAAGATGCCCGGTACGAACACGTAGGCGGTGGGCTTCTTCACGCTTGCCAGGAAGATGGCCACTAGCAACAATGCGAGGCCTGCCAGGAGCTGGTTGGTGCCGCCGAAGAAAATCCACAAGTTCGTCCAGCTACCCACGAAGGCTAGGAAACCTGCGACTACTAGGATCACCAAGGGCGAGATGTACTTGTTGCCCAGCGGGCTTTCCTCAAAGAGCTCTGCCATTATTAGCCTAAACACCCTCACGAAAAGCATTGAGGTGATGAGGCCCATCACAGTGACGAATATGCCGTATAAGATGTTCATGTACACGTCAGGCACATTTAACAACTTGGTGGTGAGCAGAGTGGCTCCCTGTACGTACGCGGCTGCCCCGGCGGGCGGCTGAGACAAGACCATAATAGCGGCGATGGAGGACAGAGCAACGGCGCCCTCAGTCATCATGGCGCCGCCTCCCACGGGGAGGGCGTCTGTCTCGTATTCAAGTTGCTTAGGCGTGAGGCCGGTGGACACTATGCTGTGCCACCCAGATATGGCGCCGCATGCGATGGTCACAAAGAGAATCGGCCACAAGGGGCCTCCCTGTGGGTTTTTCAACGGGTCTATGTAAAGCGACGTGACGGCCGACTGTTGAATAGTTAAGCCCGTAAGCGGAGTGAAAATTGCGGCCAACAGCACAAGCACTAGTGCGATTATGCTGGGCAGGTAGCCCACGTAGACGGTGGGCAGTAGGAACTTGGGCATGGGCGTGGTGGCGGCAACGTAGTACAGAATAGAAAGCACCACCAGCCAGAAGAGGACTGTGTTCGTGCCGGGGTACGTCAACGCCGGGTTGAAGTTGTGGGCTTTGAAGAAGTCCGGCGAGTCTAAGAAGTTTACGCCAGGCGCCCTCGTAGCGGGGACGAGTACTACGGTGAAGTAGCCCACCAACACTATTGCCAGCGCTATTAACGTGGCGACGAGGACGTCCATCCTCATGCGGAAGATCAAGACGCCGAACACTACCCCGCCTAGCAGGACGAACAACACGGCGGTGAAGGTGCCAGGGACTCTGTTCAACACATCTATAATCACCCACTCAAACACCGCAGTGATGATTATCAAGTAGAAGATCAGGTAGACTAACAAGATCTTCCTCGCCTTGTCTCCCAGCAGTTTGTAAGTTATGGGACCCATAGAGCGGCCCTCGTTTCTAAGCGACATCATCATGGAGCTGTAGTCCTGCACCCAGCCTATGAACATGTTACCCAGTATAACCCATATCAATGCAGGCACCCATCCGAAGAACAACACTGCGGTAAGCGGCCCCACTATGGGCCCCAGCGCCGCCACCGACTTAAACTGATAGCCGAACAACACGTACTTCGACACTGGGAAGTATTCAACGCCGTCGAAAAACAACTTAGCCGGTGTAGGCCTGTTGGGGTCTGTCTCCCATATCTTTTTGTCAACCCACCTCGCGTATAACATATATGTCAAAAAGTACAATATTAGCCCCAATAGTATATATGGAGCGGGCGTGTTTAGCATTAAGCTCTCTTTTTATCTATAAATAAATGTTTTTTCGACACTTGGCACACTAATAGGCGTTGTTCAACAGCCTTAATGCCCTCCGCCCCGCCTCCACGGCTTTTCCACAGTCTGACCCTCGCCACATGACTTGTACTACTTTGCCATATGTCGTAATCCTCCAAGCCCCCACCTCTTCGCCGAATTTTAAAAGTTGTTCAAGCACTTCTCTCGGCGTTGAGTTGTTTACCACATAGTAGGCCCCCGCCCTCCTCCCCTTTCCTCTTCTAGAGGCGTCCGAGGCGCCTAAGTCACGGGGAGAGGCTAACCTCACAACCACGTAAGGCTTCCTGCCCGTCGCATAGAAGAAGAGTAAGTTAAGCGGGTTGTCCCAGGGCGCCCTTTTTATAAATAGCCCCAGCCTCCCCTCTGGGCACTGCAAGTCTACTAAAAGCGAAGACGGCTCCCCCGCGTATTTCACAACTTCGCAACCACATCTCTGCGCTGTTTTCTTATTAATAAAGCGAAATGCTAAATTGGCCGCGGAGTACCACGCCGCGAAGAAAACTATGAGGATCAACAAGAGGGTGAGTGGGTCCACGACGTAGCTTAACTTGGTATATTTTTCTTTCACTACCGTGGAATATTAAAACCACTACGTTTGTCTACATATGTTTGGAGTAGTCGCCGTGTGCAACGTCTGCGGCGCAGAGTTCAGCCCGGGCGGCGAGTGTCCCCGCGGACACGGCAGACAGTACAGGCTGGAGCTCAGGGTGGGGGACTGCGAGGTGAGGGATTTTGAAAGATTTTCTCTAATGCCTCACACAGTACAAGACTTGGTAATGGCCGTGGTGGAGGGCGGGAGGGGGCCCCCGTATTTGTACCCCCTGTTCTTAATTTTAAAAGACGCCGGCGTCTTGACATGCAGCTAGAAGAGTTGGCTAAGGCATTCGGCGGACGGAGGGAGTTGGCTAAGGCGTCTCAGTGGGGGATGTGGCTGGGGGCGAGGTGGTGGACGGAGAAAAAAGACAAGTCTACTAGAACCGCCAAGGCTCTGTACACCGGCTTGGCCACGGCGGGGTTGCTTAACGCAGACGGCTCGGTGAAAAACGTGAGGCGCCCCGAGGACCCGGTTAACAGCTACGTTGCGGAGCACGTGGAGTTTTTAGAAGCGCTGGGCCGCCTAGGCCTAGACAACGTAGACGCCAACGGCGTAGACAGGAATAGTTTAGAAATCTTAAGGATGTCCCTCCAAGTCTCGGCTTGGAGGCTCGCCGTGGCGAGGGCGGTATTGACACAACTAGCAGGGCAGGTGGTGTTAGAGCCTCTCGTGCAAGAGGGCGTGTTGGCCCACGTGGCCACGGAGGAGGTCGGAGTGGGGAGGTACCTCGGCTACGGGGCTAGGCGGGAGACGGCGGGGGCGATCGCGCCCAGGGCCGAGTTCTACGACGTGATCACCGCATGTCACATGACGGCCCAGGTCGACGCGGTTTTGTTGTTTGAAAAACTGCCATGGCTACTAGACCCCCTCAAAGAGCTGGGGTGCCTGGCGGCGAGGCTGAAGCCCGGGGGGTATGTATACGTCGTCGAGCCCGACGCGGCCGCCTCTCCTGCATACTCGGCGGCGCTGGTGGCGCTAGGAGCGGCGAGGGCCGTCCCCGCCGGGCAGGTGGAGATGTGGCTCTCGGCGGCGGGGCTTAGGCTACAGTCTAGGCCGACCTCTTTCCCGCCCTATTACATGTCTGTCTGGAGAAAGCCCGCAAAGCCCTCGCTCAGCCCCTCTGACAGGTGGATGGAATAGCCGTATACCCACGTTCCCCGGGGGGCGTGAGGCGTTGGCTCATAACTCTGTGGGAGTCTATCGCGGCTTTAATCGCCGCACAACCCCCGTGAGGGTTAAATGCGCGGGCGATGTGCTTAGAGTTGAAAACAGGTAGTCGAGGTGGGAGTAGAAGTCGGCGACTCCTCCGGCGAGTTTCCTAAGTATGTAAAACTCGGAGTGTTGAAGTCAGGTGAGTCTGCTGAGGTGTAGCTGTGGAAGAGCGGCCGTGTTTCTGAGACGTCCCTGAAAAACTACTCCCAGTTACAAGATGGGGGGTAGAAAAAAGGATTATTTCTTACCCAGCAGTCTGTATACCTTGATCCCGGTGTAGGGCGAAGTGGCCACTGCGAATTTCATCTTCCCACGGGCCGTGTCTTTCTCGATTATTTCGTATTTGTCTGTTTCGAAGCTTTTTTTTGCCTTTATGTCGTAGAACTTTAGCTTTTCCTTCGCCATGAATCATTTCACGCACTATTTAAAAACACGGCGGTGAAAATAGAGTATTGTTGTAAAACTATTGGGAGATGTGCGCCGCGTCGGTGTGGCGTTAGCCCTTAAACGGCTTTTCTACCTCCAGCACGTACAGAGGCTGTTGTTTATATAATTGACCCGTGTATGTGGCGTGAAGGAGGCTAAACAAGCTGTTAGAGAGCGGGTGTGGCGTCTGCTTGAAGAAAGAGGCGTCGCCGCCTTCCCTCGCCCGGTGTACGGGAGGATACCTAACTTTAAGGGGGCAGAAGAGGCTTGTAAGAGGCTGGCCGCCTTGGGGGAGTTTAGGAGGGCCAGGGTGGTTAAGATAAATCCTGACGCCCCGCAGAGGCCGTGTAGAGAGGCGGCCCTCGCCGGTGGCAAGCTACTGATAATGCCGACGCCTCGGATAAAAGAGGGCTTCCTCCTCCTAGACCCCTCGGCGATTCCGCGGCACGCGTATAAAGAGGCATCTACTATCACCGGCGCCTTTAAGTGGGGGAGGGCCGCGAAGCCGTGGGACCTCCCAAAGGTGGACCTCGTCGTTATAGGATCCGTCGCCGTGAACCCCTCAACTGGCAGGAGGCTGGGCAAGTCTCACGGCTACGCCGAGTTAGAGTGGGGGATACTCTCCGCGCTGGGGAAGGTGGGCGAGGACACCCCAGTGGCCACTACTGTACACGACCTACAGCTAGTGGAAGACGAAGTCCCGAAAGAGCCCTTCGACCTCCCCGTGGACATCGTGGCGACGCCTACAAGAGTTATTTACGTCAAGCGCCGAGACGCCAAGCCTCGGGGCATCTTCTGGGAGTACGTGACAGAGGAGATGATGCGAGAAATCCCCCTGCTAGAGGAGCTGAGACAGGCGTATAAGACATAAGCGTGTGACTAGAGGCGACGTGGCTTCAGCTTGGAGTAAGGACGCCGCGGGAGGCGAATAAGCAGTGGAAACCGGCGTATACATTAAAGACGTGTGTAATAACAAGGCCTTAGTGCGCCGCTTTGGCGAGCAACGCCGGGGCGGGGACCAAGGCGGTGGCAGACCTTTTCGTCGGAGCTGAGTAGGCGTCTAGCGCCACGTCCACGGGGCCTCCCAGCCTAACTGAGTATATAAAGTCAGCCGTCTTAAACACGGCGAGTGTCACTTGTTTAAACTCCTCAGACCTCCCAGGAGGCGTCACTATCTCTACGCGCCACCTGCCGCCCGTCTTCGCCATGCGGACAGTCCGCCCTCCTAAAACGCTGGGCCTTTCGGCAAGCTCGAAAAAAGCCGCGCAGTATGTGCATTTAGACGCGTAGGTGGCCACGGCGGCGTAGAAAGACGGCGCCACTTCTTTCCACAAGCCACGTTTTTTAAATCCGTGGAATAAGTCTATGCCGTCGAGTGCCGTGACGCCTTGTGTGGAAAATATAAAACGCTTCGGCGGGCCCAGCGCCACGTATACTTCAAAGACATCCCCAACTTGAGCCGGCCTTCTCTCTGCGTACACCCCGCCCTCTTTTCTTATCAAATACATACCTGCGCACTCCCCTCTAGTGTATACGGGGATGCCTCCTACCAGCTTTACGCATCCCGACGACAGAGGCAACGCGGGGTAACGCTCTGTTAATACGTACACGTCTTTTCACAGGCTGGCTTAAATAAACACTGTGTCTAAGTTGAGAGAAAAGGCTATAAACACGCAACTCCCTAAACATGATGGAGATTTTTAAAAAACCGCGCCCACTGGGAGGCCGTGATTGAGATAGTGCTAGGCTCGCCCACACGCATCAAGATCGTGATCGTCTTAAACAGATATGGAGAAATGGGCCTGTCCGACTTAGCTAAGCGAGTGGGCACCTCGTCAGCTGTCGTAAACACTCAGCTAAAAACACTCATCGAATACGGAGTAGTGACTGTGAAGAGAGTGGGCAGGTTGCCCTTGTACAAGCTCTCAGACGCGCCGGAGATACGACGACTGGCCGAGGCCTTGGCCAAGGCAGACCTGTTGCTCACCGCCGAGCCGACGCGGGGAGGATAAACGCCGCCGTCGCGGCCACGAAGGCAAGGGCCGCGGCGAAGGGGGCGGCGGGGCCGGCGTGTTGGTATAAATAGCCGCCGAGGGCGGGGCCTATTATCCTCCCCAGCGAGCCCGAGGACTGCAGAGCCCCAAAGCTGAGCCCGAGGGGGCCCCCGGTCTTTGAGGCCATGGAGAAGATAAAAGAAGAGGCCACCACCTGCCCCAGGCTGGCCGCCGCCACGCCTAGGTAAACCACAGCGGGGCCGTAGGAGTAGAAGTAGAGAGAGGCGAGCCCCGCGGCGGTGATCAACAACCCCGTGAACACACCCACGGCCGCGGAGACGGAGGCCTCCAGCCTCCTCACGGCGGGTTGCGCCGCGCCTGCCGCGACCCCCGCGGCGGCGAGCATCAAGCCTATCTGCGCCGGGGTGAGGCCGGCGGCGAAGGCGGCGAAGTACGCGACCAAGCCCTCGAACATAGAAAAGCCGGCGTTGAGCAAGAGGACGGGTAACGCCAAGAGGCCGATTTTCCACTCCACCCTGGGCTCCCCCACGTGTTTAATATTCGGCAACCTCGTCACAGCGGCCGCGGCGGCGGCCGACAACGCGGCGGCAATTAAGAAGGGCAAACGCGGGCTTATGATAGAGAGTGCTCCTCCCAGCGCCGGCCCCACGACGAACCCCACGCCGAAGGCCGCGCCGAAGAGAGCCATTGAAGATGCGCGCCTCTCCGCAGGGGCGAGCTCCGCCATCAGAGACTGCAAGGCCGGCAAAGTGCCTCCCCCCACCCCCGAGACCGCCCTGCCGAGCAACAACGTAGTGGCTGAGTGGGCTGTGTAAGCCACGAGCTGGCCGAAGGCGGCTAGGAGTAGCCCAGCCGAGGCCACAACTGCCCGCCCAAGCCTATCAGACAAGTAGCCCCACAGCGGCGCAGTTAAGAACTGCATAAGGGCAAAGGTCGACACCAAGACTCCTTGCAACACGGCGCCGCCTCCCACCTCTTTTACTAAGTAGGGAATGGACGGTATGACGGAGCCGAAGCCTATCATGTGTATGGCAACGGCGGCGAACAAGACGGCCCACTTATTCATAGCCGCCCTTCGTTTCCATTTTTTTAAACATGTGCCGAGGACGAGCTCAAGGAGGGCTCCCTCGTTGTCTGGGATCCCTCTATATACACAGCCGCATGTGTGCATGCATACGCTTCGCAACGTGAAAGCCTCGACCCTCAGTCCAAACTCGGCGAGCGTAGGCTCTATGTAAGAGAGCCAGTTTTTCAACGTCCATAAGTAGTAGTCGGGGGCGCAGAACTCTATCGACACTGTTGCGGATTAAACCATTTATAAAGACGTGCCCACTACTGTACGTGATTGAGCTGAGCCAGGTGTTAAAAACGCTGAAAGAAATCCCCTGGGGCAGATATGTCAAATTTGCCTTTTTAACCGGGTCGCTGGCTGAAAAGGGGCGTGGGAATGACGTAGACATCGTCATATCTAAAATAGGTCTTGAGGAGTACGGCGAGTTGTTATATCTAATCACCTCAGCCCTGGGCATAGACGAAGACCACGTCGACCTCGTGCCAGTAGACGAAAACACTCCATGCGCCTTTGTGGTAGACTCCTTAGGCAAGTCTGTACCACTATACGTGGCCGACTGGGACGAGGTGTTTAGAATATTTAACATATGTCAAGACTTTTTAATAGATGCAAAAAAGCTAGACCTCTTTTACACAGCAGTCAAGGCAGTGTTATGAAAATAAAGTTGCTCGCAGAATATAGCCAAGTTAACAAAAACATCGACATCGAAATGGAGAAGGGGCTCGGCTTAGCTCAGCTCGGCGACTATATGAAATTCGCCCACGCCCTCCTCCAGGCACAAGCCTTAATTGATCTGCTCCAAAGAGCCGCGGCGCTCCTCGGAGACCTTCCTAGAAGTTACGGCGAAGTGTTAGCCAGAAGAGAAGTCATATCTAAAGAGGAGGTCAAGTTTTACAAGTCTGTCGTAGGCCTCCGCAACGTGTTAGTACACAACTACCTAGGCGCAGATATCGGCGTAGTTGAGGCGATGTTAAGACAGCGGCTTTATAGGCGCGTGGCAGAGCTTGCGGTAAAGGTGGCCGAGAGGGTGGGGGACCCGTGAGCTTGTTCGACCTATACGCAGGGCGCTACGACAGGTGGTACGTACAACACGTTGCGTTATACGCCTCGGAGCTGGAGGCTGCGAAGTCCGCGGGCTGTGAAGGAGGCGTAGAGGTGGGCGTGGGCACCGGCAGGTTTGCAAGCCCTCTCGGCCTTAGGGCTGGGTTAGACCCCAGCGTGGGAATGCTCAGGCTGGCCCCCCGCGACCTAGACCTAATAGCCGGCGTTGGAGAGCGCCTCCCGTTTAGAGACGAGGCGTTTCCCTGCGCCCTCCTCGTAGTTACGCTTTGCTTCGTCGAAGACCCCGCCGCCGTGTTGCAAGAAGCCGCCAGGGCGGCCAAGAGAGTGGCGGCGTGCATCGTGCCGAGGGACTCCCCCTGGGGGAGGAGGTATGTGGAAGAGGGGGCAAGAGGCCACGTGTTCTACTCAAAGGCGAGGTTTTACACAGTGGCGGAGGTCGTGGCCTTCGCCGAGATGGCTGGCCTAAGGCCGTCCAAGGCGGTGGCCACGCTTTCTTACCCCCCAGAGGCGGGGGAGCGCTACGAGAAGCCGCGAGAGGTTTCTTTACAAGAGGCAGAGCGCTTCGGCTTCGTCTGCGTAGAGTTCATAAAGATGTGAAAACCACTTGGCATGTACGTGGCCGTGGCCTCGAAAAACCCCAACAAACTTCGAGCCGCGGAAGACGCCTACAAAATCCTCGGCATCCCGGCGCGCGTAGTCGCGGTGGAGAAGCCTCCGAGCCTGCCCCAACAGCCAGTAGGCCTAGGCCAAGTAGTAGGCGGCGCAGTGGCCCGGGCCAAGGCGGCGCTGGAGGCGTTTAGACAGGCAGAACACGGAGTCGGCATCGAGGCAGGAGCCGTCGAGGCGCTTGGCGCACACCTAGACGTCACCGTCGCCGCGGTGGCAGACCGAAGCGGCGAGGTGACCATCGGCTTCGGCCCAGGGTTTCAAATCCCCACGGCCTTTCTAGGCGAAGTGCTCAAGGGCGCCGAGCTCGGCGTAGCCGCCGAGAGGTTTTTCTCAAAGCCCTCTATAGGCTACCGAGAGGGGCTGATAGGCGCCTTGACGAGGGGCAGAGTGAGACGTTACGACTTAAACCTCGCCGCTGTCTTAATGGCGCTGGTGCCCAGGCTACCCTACAACGCCGAGTTGTACAAACTACGCGGCTAACCCGCCCACGGTTCCAACACGTCTGCGTAAGAATATAGTAGCGACAAGACGCCGTTGTAAAGGGGGAAAAATTTAAAAACTTGGGCTTAGTAGCACAAGGGGAAAGCGGGGTAGGCCAGCCTGGTAGGCCGCGGGGCTCATAGGGGGGTTGGCCCCCTGTGATACCCCGAGGTCCCCGGTTCAAATCCGGGCCCCGCTACCACGCCGAATTTAGTTCTTGTCGACGTTTGGCTTTTCTATAGCAGGTTTCACAACTGCGGCTTTTTAACCGTCGGCAAGGAGCTCTGCGCCGCGGCGCCTGGTGAGTGGCACAACGCCTAAAGAGGCGTGTCGGAGGCTTTGTAACGCTCAGTGTTTGACCAAGAGGGGAGCTCCTCCGCGGCGGGACGGTTCACCGCTTTTTAAGTATCACGCGTTTAGAGGCTGGGTCTATCTGAAATGAAAACTCTAGCGGAGTGAGTTGCTCTGGGGCGTACACCTTAACGCGCCCTGGCTTGAGGTGGAAGATGTAGTCTATAACAATATTGTTAACCGCTTTGTTCCATATGTGGTATGAGTTAAAAACACGGACTGCGACGACAGGGCGTGTTAAGAGCGTTTGGCACACTATTGCGGTGTCTACGAGTAGTTCAACTCCTGCGGTTGCGGCGACGAGCTCGTACTGGTCTACGATGTGTACGTCATATTAGCCCCTGTTTACCACTTGCGCCGACTTGTAGCACCCCTCAAGACCTCTGTGGTCTGACACTGGGCTGTAAAACCAAGTTATGCCCTCTTGTTGCCAACGCACGCCTAGGGTCTCTACAGATTTTACAAATGTTGGATACGGCTTGTGGTGGTGGTATAAAACCTTGGCGCCTCTCTTAGCCAGCTCAACTGCCGTGAATACCATTGCCTTGCTTGCCAAGCCGTTAGCGGGGCCGACCACGGCTACCACCGACCCTCTGAGGATTCCGCCTCTCAGCGCTTCGTCTAACTCCGAAAAGCCAGTGGTAATTCTCTCGCTGGTAAGTTCTCTCTGCTCTTTTAAAAGTTGCAACACTACGGGCCCCTCTTCTGTTATTACATAAGGAAGTGCGAGTTGGTCTACTGCCCTGCCTCTAGCCTTTGTAATCCTCACAAAGCGGTACGAGGCGCCGCTCTCTAGGATTTTGTGGTGTACCTCCACTATGTTGTCAGCAACGTAGTCCGCCGGCGACACGTCGAGGCCCTCTTTGATGAGCACGACAGGGACGTCTCTCGACACGCCGTGGTAAAACAACGTGTGCACCAACTCCCTCTCCCCCTCCGACGCCAGCGCGGAGACTCCATCTACCACCACCGCCTCTGGCCTCGCCTCTATTAACTTGTCTGTTATGAATTTCACAACACACTCTATGTCTCGCACCGTGGCGAGGTCGTAGATGTGGCTAGGCGCGGGGAGGCCCACTGAGCTTAGAAAACGCCTGAGCCTATCCTCAGTTTCGTAAAACGTAAACCACGCCACGCGCTTGAAAGAAGAAACCGCCTTAGCTACTAGAACTGTCTTACCAGCGCCGGGCAGGCCCTTCACCACTGTAAGCCCGGCAGAGAATAACTCCCAAAATTTGTACCATGTAATAAATATGACTAGTTATAGTATTTTTTTGGCCGATTTTTCTGCTCCTTTTCTACGTTGTTGAGGGCTATGTACATTAAGATGTTTGCCACGGGGGAGGGCAGGTATGAACAAGACGAGGGCCAGGTCTAGTATGTACAGTATGCCTGCGACTAAGAACAAGGCTATACCTGTCGTATAGTATAAACGCCACTATGAAGACGAGCCCCGCGCCCACTAGGTATAACAGAAATGCCACCACTACCCCCACCACAAGCGGCGCCGCCGTGAAGAAGCCTTGACTAACTCCGACGTAGACGAGCACTGCCGCGGCGGCGAGCGCCAGGACCGCCAACATGATGGTAGTCCCTGCGTAGTACACTTGAAACGATTT
>JBEULK010000070.1:0-2283 GCA_041287325.1 Pyrobaculum sp.
CTTTCGTCAAGTCGCGCGCCGCGATTACGTACACCACCCGCTCCCAGACAGGCCGTTCTACCACAACCTGTCCCTTTTCCTTCCTACGTCTCCTCCTTGTAACAGCCATAAAAAGAAGGCGTGTGAAGTTTTAAAAGCTGTGTAACGGCTAAAACCAGCTGTTTTTCGCGGCTCTCAATGCTTCGAGTGCCCTCTCGGCGGCGGTTTTTACTGCTTCTCTCTTCCGTGCCATCATGAGGTCGTCCAACCAACGAGGCGCGGCGAATGCTTCGCCAACACGCACTACGTCGCGCCAGCCGAGGAATTTGTACATTCTGTACGCTTTTGCACCGTCGACGTAGCCGCCAAAAGCGTTGCGTAAAACCCAGCGCGTAAAGACAACGGTGTTGCTGTTATCGCCTTGCGCCGCGTCTATAACTACAGACGTCCTGAGAAGCTCCTTCATCACCGACACTCTTGTGAGGGCAGTCGCCACGAAGATCCGCGAAAATGCGCGGCGGTATTGGAAGAGCTTCTTCAGCTCTACGTAGACTTTTCTCTCCAAGCCGCCGGAGAGATATACGTCGCGATACACGGCGTAGTCGTCGACGAATGCCCGGGGAAGGGGCTCGGCCTTCTTCTCGACGATGTCTTTAATCCGCGCAAGAAACTCCTCTGCCGTCGCGTCTGTGGTGAAGATATATGGCACGATGTACTTCTTGTCGAAGCTATCAGGCTCTTCGCAGTATGCGCCCCAGCACGTCACGCCTATCCTGTTAAGCTCTTTCCGCAACGTCTCCGCCAGTTCTTGCCACGTGGCTTGCGCCTCCTCGCAGTCGCCGCACTTCTCACGCGCCTCTACCCAGCGCTTATACAGTCTGTTTAGCTCTGTGATGGCGCCGACGCTGGTGAGACGCGCCTTCACGGCGCCAGCTCTCATTATATTGAACGCATATGTCGACTTGCCGATGCCCTGGTGGCCTTCCGACACGAGTATGTTCACCGTCTTGTAGTTGTGCATACCGAGTTCCGCGGCGTATACAACGTTTGCACCATGGCTTTCGAACAAGTAGTACGTGGCACCTTGAATCCAGTCCTTCGCCATGCACCTGTTTCGACGTTAATTTAAAAGCTGTATAAAAGGGCTCTTATTATTTAAAATAATGCTATGTCTAGACAACGTCGGCGCGCTTTCGCAAGCCCAACAAACGGGCTTGTTTCACAGCTTCGAGATACTCAGGGTCTCTGGCTAGCTTCCTCACGGCTGTGCGGTAAGACACGCCGGCCATTTTGGCGGCCTCCTTGAGGGTGAAGCCCCGACGCACCAAGTCTATTACCCGCCGCCTCTTCTCCTCACTCCACACGGGAGGCCTCCCTACGCGCTTGCCCTGGGCCTTTGCGCGGGCTATGGCCTCCTTCGTGCGTTCTCTGATAAACTCCCGCTCCATTTCGCCAGCCCAGCCCAGCACTGCCACTAAAAAGTCGCGAATCTTTGGGTCGACGTTGGACAGCCACTCCTCCCGCACCGAGAAAATGACCCAACCCTTCGCGGCAAACTCTTTGTACACCGAGGCTAGCTCCCAGAGGGAGCGCGCAATTCTGTCTAAGGCGTACACCACGACGCCTTTCGCCCGGCCAGACTCTAGGTCTTTCATAACTTGTTGCCACCCGGGCCTCTCTGCCGGCGGCACAGAGCCTGACATCCCCACGTCTTTATACACCGCCACAAGCCTCAGCCCATGCGTCGCGACAAACTTCGTGATTGCAAACTCCTGGTTTTCGGGGTTTTCGTCCTCCCGCGAGACCCGTATGTAGCCCACCACGTCCACGGCTGAGACAAAAAGGCAGAAATATATAACTTTTGCCTTAGGTAACTAATTGCGCATGTGGCAAAAAAGTCGGGTTGTTTGTAACAAGCGTAAAAATGGGCGTTTTTGGCGCTTGCAAATGTTGAGAAGTATAGAATCTACTCAATTATGACGTGACTATAAAGTTGTGAAAGTACATAAAATATATATCATCAACTGTCAGCGCCGACCAAACTGCCCTCAGGGATCATCTTTTTTGTTTCCTTATGTGCGTGTAGAAGACGGGTTTTAAAGTATTGATCGTTTATTGATTAAGCATTACGGGGGATGTGAGCTCTATAGAATTAACAAGTGAGTCCTATTTAATTGTCGACTTGAAGTTGGATTAAGTTGACCTCGGCGGGGGACTTAAAGGCGTCGCTTTACAAAACTAAGGTAAAGCGGGAGAAAAGTGCTGACTCTAGTCACAAGGGGTTGGGCTTTCGTTATAATGCGA
>JBEULK010000071.1:0-17324 GCA_041287325.1 Pyrobaculum sp.
TAAATCCCACCCCCCGCACCACACCTATGTCAAGGTTCCTCTTTACATGACTTAGCTCTCGACGTATGGCTTTCGTTTATGCAGAAAAGTAAAGGCCTCCCTAGACGAGGCTTGGTAAACTCAGCTCTGCCCTGCCTCTGCAACGGTGCCGGGGCGTGTAGTGGTGGCGTGTTGATGTTTGTTTTGCGAAAGGCAATTGGATAGGTTTTTTATCTAGGCGAAGGTGGCTTGCAGAGAGTAGACCTATTCTACGAAATGGGCTATTTTGCACATAAACTATAGAAACTTGGCATTGTAATTACAAGAAAGGACTTAGAATAAAGCATAGTTACTAGACACAAGTAGATTTGTAGACCTATTTTTAAGTGCATGTTGTGGTCGGTGCCGTGTGGAGGATTGGCTTGTTGACGTGGTCGTGGCGCGTCTGTGGCAATGTTTATATACTAGTGGGTACTGGTTAGTATGGTCGAGGCGTTTGTATTCATTAACACAGAGATCGGCGCTGAGGACGAGGTTATGGACGCCTTGGTTAAAATGCCCGAGGTCAAGGAGGCGATGATTGTCTACGGACCTTATGACCTCGTGGTGAAGATTTCTACCGACACTGCGGAGAATTTGCGGAAGTTGATTTCTGAAAAGATTCGCAAGATGCCGAAGATAAAGTCTACTACTACATTAATAATTGCTAAGTCGGTGATTAAGTAATTACTGGGCAGGCGCTTCTTCTTTTTTAACTTTTTCTAGTTCCTTGGCTCCTAGGGCTATTGCGGGCGGCCCGCTGTAGTCTTTGGGGTATACTATCACGGCGTTTATCTGGACTATCGAGTCTGTGATCGTGTTTCCCCTCATTAACTTTTTCTTTTTCATACCCCTCTTGGGGGGGTGGTAGCCGGGGAGTCCGTCGGCCAGTACGTACTTTTTGACAGGGCCTGGTATGCCTGGGTGCATGGGGGCGCCCTCGATGCCGCTTCCTCCTGTTATCCTCACCTTGGCGCCTCTTGGGAGCTCTATTAGCTCTTTTAACACCAAGCCGTCTATTTCGTCGCCGATTTTTAGGCCGATGAATCTCTGGGCCAGCGGGTCTTTTATCTCGAACTGTCTTGCCTTTCCTGACATGGGGTCTGACAGCACGAGCTTAAACGTAGGCATGGCGGCTTGTGGAGGCTCTGTTTATAAATATTTTTGTTGTCAGCTATGTGGAGTTCATAGTGCCGTTGTGTTCTCGCTGGGAGGATTTCGAAGAGGCGACTTTCGTCGTGAGGGAGGGCGCTGTGCTGGCTGTGGGCAGAACGCCGGGCGGGTTCGACGAGAGGGTTGTCGAGTTGGGGTCTGTGGCGGCGTTTTTAAAGCCGTATCAGGAGATCTACGACTTTTTAGCGTCTGAGCTCGGCAGAGCCTTTGGTGTGGACTACAGGCCTGACTACGGCGACGTCTTTTCGTGGCTGAGAAGCCACGTATCTTTTATAGACGCCGTAGGAGCAAGGTGGGGCAGGACGGTGGATAGGCTGGGCCCCTTTTCTGTACGTAGGCTTGTAAAAGAGGTTTACATGCCTTACAGCGGCCACGCGCTTACTCTTACGTACGTCGCGTATCCGTTTCAAAACGCGGTAGTGGCGGCGGAGAACAAGGGCAGAGCAATGGCAATTGGAAGTGTGGTGGTTGAGTGGGGCGGCGTCAAGGTGGCCTCCGCGGGGCTTCGCACTCTGGCCGGCGCCGTCTTGCTGGCCCAGGCGGCGTCTGAGCTGTTGGAGGAGTTGAGATCTGTGAAAAAAGCTGTGGAGGAGTTTGTGGCGAGGTTTAGGGCTATCTCGGCGTGTCGGTGACGTCGAAAGAAAGCTCGCCCCACTCCTTTGTTTTTGCCTTGACGTCTATCCTATGTGCGCCCGGGGCCAGGGTTACGCCAGTTAGTAAAATCGTCACCTCGTCTCTTACTGCGAACTTCTGCCCCTGGGCCGCCAGCTCTGCCACGCCTCTCTTCTGGTCGCCTGATATGACGTAGATTTTTTCTGTGGGGATTTTCTGCCCGTCAAACGCCACTTCTCCACCACCGTGGCTGGTGCAAGACTATTTTTCAACTTAAAAGCGACGCCCTCCGATGTGTTGGTTAGGCTACCTTGGACGTACAGCTGTCTGAGTACCGACGGCGGAAGCATATGTATCTCCGGTTTAATATTAATATATTTCGTTTTCGACAAAATATACAAACAGCGCTGTTTGTATATTTTGTCGTAGGGTGGTCATGACTCCTTTGGAAAAGTTAGAAAAACTAAAAGAGGGGTCTTACGAAGTGAGGAAAGTGGGAGACGTGGTGGAGATAACCTTTGTCACACCTACTCTTGGAGAGGCTGTGTCCGACCCAGAGCTAGGCGGCGAGAGCAGAGTGATAGTGTTGAGGGGCGTGGCGAGGGGAGACGTTGTTGAGCTAACAGAGGCATACGTAGAAGACCCGCAGGGCCGTAAATCGCGGCTTAGCCTAGGCGATTTAGAGCTGTGGGTAGAATAAAAGTTTATAACTCCGCGTTCAGTAGCACACAACCCCCGGAGCGGGGGCGTATGAGCGGCAGACACCTATAGGCGGCCCTGCCGCGATTTCCACCTCACTACCGCCGAGGCCTTATGGCTGGTCGCGGGGGCGTGGGACTCTCTGTGGCATGATACGTGGGACAGCTACCGCAACTCACCAGCCAAGTTGGCACCATCTTAACGTCATACTCCTCTAGGCGCCCCCCGTAGAAGTTCGCGCGGAGTCGCTCCGCGGCCGCAAACCTCTCAACATAGGCCAGATCGCCCCGTACCTGCGAGATAGTGCCTCACGGCGGCCCAGACGGGTCTGCAGTGGCGCCAGCCTATTCTCACGGCCACAGCCTTGACAACTTGCACGACAGAGTCCAAATCTTCTCGCGTCCCGTCTCAAATCCCCCTCCTTAACAACTCGAAGCCCTCCCCTGTAGAACTAATCATAGTAAACGTCATAACAAGATGAGATTCACACCATCATTTTTAAGATGTCGTACAAATGGCGAAGTCAGCGCTACCTCGCCCTGCTTGCCGAGGGAGTTGTGTCGATAACAGCTGTAGCCGCCAGGCCCAGGCGGGCCATGGAGACGTAAAGGCCACAACGTAAAAACTCTAAGCTATTTATATACGCTATAATTTTCTCTTATGAAGTTCCCCATCCTTATAATAAACTTCAAGGCCTATAAAGAGGCGGCAGGCAGAAGAGCAGTAGAGTTGGCCAAGGCCGCCGAGAGAGCCGCCAGGGAGTTGGGGGTTAACATTGCGGTGGCCCCAGGCCACTTAGAACTGGCGCTAGTGGCGCAGTCTGTGGAGATTCCGGTCTACGCCCAGGGCGCCGACGTGGAATCGGCTGGGGCGCACACGGCGCACGTCGCGGTGGAGAACTTAAAAGAGGCGGGGGCACGGGGCGCGATCCTAAACCACAGCGAGGCGCCCCTAAGGCTGAACGACTTGGCGAAATACGTAGAGAGGGCCAAGGCGCTGGGCCTAGACGTGGTGGTCTGCGCGCCCGACCCCCGCACTTCCCTCGCCGCCGCCGCCTTGGAGCCCCACGCCGTGGCCGTAGAGCCGCCGGAGCTGATAGGCACGGGACGGGCAGTTTCTAAATACAAGCCCGAGGCTATCGTCAAAACGGTGGAGCTAGTCTCAGCCCACTTTCCCAATGTCGCCGTCATTACTGGTGCGGGCATAGAAAGCGGAGACGACGTCGCCGCGGCGCTTAGACTAGGGACAAAAGGCGTGTTGCTAGCCAGCGCGGCGGTCAAGGCTAAGGACCCCTATCAAAAAATTATAGAGTTGGCCCGCCCCCTGGCCTCTGGCGTCTGAACAACGCCGAGCAGGCCAAAGCTTGTGGAACAAGCCAGCGTTTTAGCCGCTTACCTCCCTAGTCTGACAAGAGCCGCCGCGGCTAGGAGAGAAACTGCGATTAGGTAGATGAGCAGGGGGATGTGTTCTACGGCCAGGGCGCCCCAGCCGGTCGTGGGAGACCACACGCTGCGGGAGACTCTCCCCGCGTTGAAAGTTGCCACTACTAACAAGGCGGCTAGCGAGCTAACGCCCCACCTCCTCCATAGGAGAATAGCCAAAACCGCGTAGGCCGCGGCGAGCACTAAGTTCTCTGCGACGAGTAGCGGGGGGAGCCCCACTACGTTTATTCCGAGATGCCCCACCACTAGCAGGGCGGTTAGAAAGACTATTAATCGCTTCATAGTCCGAAAAAGATTCTAGTTTAAAAATTTAGGTGCGGGAAGTTAAGATCTTCTTTAAGACGTAGGGCAGTATGCCCCCATGTTTGATGTACTCAACCTCCGCCCAGGTGTAGACAGCCGCCTTCGCCTTGACCTCCTCTACGCGTCCGTCTTTCCTACGTATCTTCAACGTGATTTCCTTGCCGGGGGCGAGGCCTTCGGATATGCCCACTATGTCGATGGTTTCGGAGCCGTCTAGCTTTAAGCTGTCTACTGTGACGCCAGGCGGCAGTTGTATAGGTATTATGCCGACCATGGTGAGGTTCGACCTATGTATGCGCTCGAAGCTCTCGGCTATGACCGCCTTCACTCCTAGGAGCTTCGGGCCCTTGGCCGCCCAGTCTCTGCTCGACCCTGCTCCGTAGTTTTTGCCTGCGACGACTATGACAGGGGTGCCCTCCCTCTTGTAGGCCTCCGCAGCCTCGTACACCGTCATGACCTTGCCTTCTGGGAACTTAATGGTGAGGCCGCCGTCTAAGTTGCCAATCTTGTTCTTATACCCCTTGCTTGAAAAGGTGCCTCTTACCATGACTTGCCAGTTGCCCCTCCTGGCGCCGAAGGTATTGAACTCAGAGGGCTTCACCCCCAGCGACATTAAGTACTGCCCCGCGGGGTTGTCCTTTGTGATATTCCCGGCGGGGGAGATGTGGTCTGTAGTTATGCTGTCGCCGAGCACCAAAAGCGGCCTGGCTCCTTTGATGTCTTCTAGCTTCGCGTCGTCGTCGAAGAGAGGAGAGGGCTGGATGTAAGTGTCGTCGGGCCTCCACTGGTACA
The DNA here is from genome assembly GCA_041287325.1 of Pyrobaculum sp. Lineage (GTDB taxonomy): Archaea > Thermoproteota > Thermoprotei > Thermoproteales > Thermoproteaceae > Pyrobaculum. The sequence goes on from JBEULK010000071.1 coordinate 5,040, forward strand.
ACAGCCCGCTGGGGGCCTCCAAGGCGTTCCACTCAGGAACTAGTTCGCCCGCCTTTTCGTACTTCTCGCGGTAGATTCTGGGATCTGTCCACTCCTCCACGACTCTCGCCACTTCTTGCGGGCTTGGCCACAGATCTTTTAGATATACCGGCCTCCCATCTGCCGCCGTGGCTAATGGCTCTTCATCTAAGTTTTTCAACACTGTGCCAGCCAGCGCGTAGGCCACCACAAGAGGAGGCGATGCAAGGTAGGCGGCTCTCACGTCTGGGTGCACCCTGGCCTCGAAGTTTCTATTCCCAGACAACACGGCAGCGGCTAAGATGTCGTGTTCTCTAATCGCCTTCCCCACGGGCTCTGGAAGAGGCCCCGAGTTGCCAATACACGTGGTGCACCCAAAAGCGACGACGTGGAACCCAAGTTCGTCGAGATATTTCTGAAGGCCGCTTCTCTCTAAAAGCTCAGCCACAGCCCTGGAGCCGGGGGCAAGGCTCGTCTTTACATAAGGCGGCGGCCTAAGGCCAAGCTCCACTGCCCTCTTTGCTAAGAGGCCGGCGGCTACTAGCAGGTAGGGGTTGGAGGTATTTGTACAGCTTGTGATAGCCGCAATGACCACGTCGCCGTCTCCAAACTCCACGGCGCGTCCGTCCACTTCGATAACAACCTTCTTACGCGGCCTCTTCCTCCTCTCTTGTAAAAACTCCTCGAAGCTCCTAGGCACCTCCGGTAGCCTTCTCTTCTGCCAAGGCAGAGTGGGGCCGGCCAGATGTCGCTCAACTGCCGAGAGGTCGAAGTCCACGACTTGGCTGTACTCGGCGCCTTCAACGCCGCCGAAGACGCCTTGAAGCTCGTAATACTTCTTAATCAGGGCGATGTGTTCGTCGGGCCTCCCAGTGGCCTTTAGGTAGGACAGGGTGTTTTCGTCTACTGGAAACAGCCCGGTGGTGGAGCCGTACTCCGGGGCCATGTTGGCAATAGTTGCTCTATCTGGGACAGAGAGCTTCTTAACTCCCTCTCCAAAGAACTCTACAAAGGCGTCGACCACGTTTACTTTTCTCAACGCCTCCGTGATGGCTAGCACGATGTCTGTGGCAACGACGCCAGGCCTCGGCTCTCCGTACAGCCTAACGCCGACTACCCTCGGCACTCGAATCGTGATGGGCTCTCCCAACATGGCAGCCTCCGCCTCCACGCCTCCGACGCCCCAGCCCACTACGCCGAGGCCGTTAATCATAGTGGTGTGGCTGTCCATGCCCACAAGAGTTTCGAAGTAGGCTAAGTCGACGTCAGTCATCACTACCTTAGCCAAATATTCCAAGTTCACCTGGTGAATAATCCCAGTACCTGGCGGGAAGACCTTTAAGTTTTTAAACGCCTGTTGCGCCCACTTTAAGAAGCGGTACCTCTCTCTATTACGCTCAATTTCAAGAGCGTGGTTTTTTCTCAAAGCCTCGCGGGAGCCCCAGAAGTCGATCTGTACAGAGTGGTCGATTATTAAGTCCACTGGCACCTGTGGGTTGATGATAGAGGGGTCCCTCCCCATTTTGGCCACTATGTTCCGCATCGTGGCTAAGTCAACCACGGCGGGGACGCCGGTGTAGTCTTGCATCACCACGCGGGAGATCTTAAGCGCCACCTCTCCCTCAGGCGACTTCGGGCTCCACCTAGCCAGCCTCTCCAAGTGCTCCACGGTGATGTCGCGGCCGTCGAGGTTCCTCGCCACGTTTTCTAACAAGACTCTAATCGAATACGGAAGGCGGGCGATGTCGTACCCCTCCCTCTCTAGAGAGCTGAGGGGGTAAAACTTATACGTCCTGTCGCCCAGCGAAAACTTCTCTAACCGCATGCACGCCCGTTTTCTATAGTAATTATGTTTTACTCGCATTACAGCCTACGCAGTGTCGAAAGGCCGCGCGGTTTAACCGCCGCGTGTCTAGACGACTAGAAGAGGCCTGAGGAGGCATCTGACGGACCCCATCTTCAGAGGACTTCACGCCTTCTGCGTTGTGAGGGGCCTACGCCTCCTGGGGCTCCTCTAGTAGTAGTCTCCATATTGGGACGGCTCCCTCTGCCTCGTCCCAAGTCACCAGCCTGCACGGGGCGCCTATCTTTTCGGTAGCTTTTCTACACTTTTTTACATGTCTTTCGTCGGGCTCGTAGGCCGCTTCGTAGAGCTCCACGCCGCGTTGAGTCGAGTAGACGAAGTCGACCTCCTCGTCGCCGATTTTTAAATATCTTATCTTGCCTCTCTCTCTAAGCGCACGTCTAAGTAGGTGGAGGAATAGCAAGTTTTCCATCTTCCTGCCCGCGTCCCGTCCGGCATACGTCAGATTTGTGAAGGCGGGGTCTACTAGGTATATCTTCCGGGGGGCCGCCGCCCTGGACTTGGCGGGGCCGTGTAGCTCTACTACAAACAAGAGGTAGGCCTCTTGCATGTACTTGACGTAGTTAGCCGCCGTCTTGTGGTCCACGTCCGCGGCCTTGGCAAGCCGCCGCCACGTTATAGGGTTGGAGTAGTTTTCCAACACTAGGTAGAAGAGCCTTTCAAACGCCTCTACGTCTTTTACTCTCCGCCGCTCCACGACGTCTCTATAGAATATAGTGTCTAGAAGCGACCTGAGCTTATCCGGCGACTTGGACTTCCAGACCTCTGGGAAGCCGCCCCACTTGACGTACTCCTCAAAGAGAGACCTCACGGCCCCGCGTTCTCTAAAAGTCAGCGGCGCCGTCTTTGCAATTTCGGCAAAGGACAGGGGGAGCAGAAGCAACGACCTATACCTCCCCCTCAGCCTACTCGGCACTTTTTCCAGAGTCAACTCAGCCGTGGAGCCCGTGATGTATATGTCAAAATCCTTTACGTCGTGTAGCCACCTCACCTTGGCATCCCACCCGGGCCACTCTTGCACCTCGTCGAGAAACAGAGCCACCTTGCCTCTGGGATATACGGCCCTAACCTCCTCGGCAAATCTCCTAGCCGTCCAGCCCCTGACCTCAATGTCGTCAAAAGTGGCGTATACCACCTGGGCGCCGCCGTCTAGAAGCTGTTTAGCCCTTTTCAAAAGCTGAAAAGTCTTCCCAACCCGCCTAGGGCCCACAAGAGCTAACACATCCCCCTGAGGGTCAGGCAATGAGAAGCGACGAGGAATCTCCTCCACGTACTTAAGCGACTCCACGTACTCCAAAGTCATCTCTCTCAGCAACATGTTACAAAGTACTCCCCAAATTTTTTAATTTTTGGGGAGTATATACCCCATAGACGCCGAAGACGCCAAGCCCGATACGCCGCGGAGTCGGCCAGACGTCGACGCGCTGGCCCAGACAAGGGCCCCCGCCGCGGAGACCCCTAGCACACACAGCAACCTACGTACGCCCGCCCGAATCTGAGCCTCGGCGGAGTTATGCAAATCCCCGGCCCCCCGCCGAGAACAAGCGCCTTAGCAACAAAACACAGGTCACGCCGTCTGGACAAAGCTCCTATCCACAGACGAGGGACTTACACCCGCCCGTCGGCTGTGAAGGAGGGTCAAGTTTACGGCGGCGTGAGACACGGGAAAGGCGTATTTATGCCGCCGTTCAGCCTCCGCGGCGGGGTTGGCGCCGCGGACACGCCTAGCTGGCGCTCGGCGATGGCTATGCCGTTCCAGCGTTGTGTCTAACTACGGCTTGCCGCACCTCTCGGGCGTTGCCTACGGCGATGACAGAGGCCCTTTCCACTTCAAAAAGGCGGCCGCAGTAGGGGCACTGGTGACGCTTTGCGTCCGCCCGAACGGCGCTTGCCCTGCCGCAGTGTGGGCACACGGCGGCGAGGTACCTCACGCCCTGGACTCTAAGATGCTTTTTAAAAGTCTTAACGCCTTGCCTATGCGGTAGGCGGCGCAGTCGTACCTCCCCAGCTCCAGCCTGACCCCGCCCCTCGGCTCTGGGCTGTGCCTAGCAGACGTGGCAAACAACAGCCCTCTGTACTTCACCACAATGTACTTATTCCGCAACGTCGCGCGCCCCAGGTGCTTTACGCCGGGGATGTGTAAAGTTACATACTCCACAGGGGGGCGTGTAGGGGCTATCGGTTCTACACAGACGTCTATCCGCCTAGTAGGCGTGTTGTATAGATGCGCAGGCGGCGCCGGGTGGGACAACGGAGCGCATATGGAGACATCGGCCAACAAGTGGCCGCCGTGCCACTCAATTAGCAACAAGCCGAGTGTGGGCAAGGCGTCTAGGCGGCAGAGGCGGCCCCCCCACCTCTCCTCTAAGGCGCGGGCCAGGTTTACAAACTCCTCCTCTAGCCACTTGGTAATCGTAGTGGGAGTTTTGTAATCAAATCGATACTTCGCTCTTCTTTGCACAAGCCCCTGTATGTACGACTCTCTAAACACAGCTCCAGTTAATGTTTATATATTGAGTCTTTCGGGGGGTCTATGCCGACGTACTACTTTAGAGAAGAAGAGGAATGGGAAGAAGAGGAAGAGCTCTGGGAGGAGTTTGAAGAAGAGTGGGAGGAGGAAGAAGAGTGGTAAACTTTTTCAAAAGCCTCTGCTTTTCTCTCTTTATGTTTTTTCAAGTTTGCTTCAATAGTTGTTCAAGTAGGGTGTCTGCAAGTACTAAGTTGTAATCTTAGGGTTTGTGGGGGTTAAGTTTATAAATTGCGGAAAATGCTAATCTCATGGCGGGGGGCGCGGGGGGTAGGGTAGTAGTTGGTAGGCACATATATGGAAATCTGTACGGTTGCGACCCAATAGTATTAAGAGACGAAGCGGCACTCATTACAATTGTAAAAGAGGCTGTAAAAGTGGCAAATGCAATGTTGCTCTCCATAGGGTCTTACAGGTTCGGTCCCAACGGCGGCCTCACCGTATTTGCCGTGGTTGCAGAAAGCCACATATCTATACACACTTGGCCAGAGCACGGCTACGCCACTGTGGATGTATATACATGCGGCGACCACACAGACCCAAAGGCAGCTTTCGACTACATAGTCTCTCAGCTAAGGCCAAATAGAGTAGAGGTATTTTTCGGAGATAGGTCGATGTACAACGAGTAGGGGGTTTAAAGTTTTTTAACATGGCTGAACTCACGTGCGTGGTCACGTACTTTAAACACGCATATTTAGAAATTGCAAATTTTATTTTAAATGTACTTGAAAAGATTAATATACAAGAAATTGAAAATTTTATACGACTCCTAGAAGAGAGCTATAAATCAAATAAAAAGATATTAGTTGTTGGAGTAGGGAGAAGCGGGCTTGTGGGCAGGGCCTTTGCAATGAGGCTCCGCCACCTCGGCGCCAGGTCTTACGTTCTTGGCGAGACTATCACTCCCTCTGTGGAAGAGGGCGATTTAGTAGTCGCTATATCTGGCTCGGGGTCTACGCAAATCATAGTGGCTGTGGCAGAGGCGGCGAGAAAAATGAAAGCCAAGGTGGTCGCAATTACGTCCTACTACGACTCGCCCTTGGGCAAGCTGGCGGATCTGGTGGTATATGTGCCAGGCAGGACGAAGCTAGCCGCCATGGATGACTACTTTGCTAGACAAATACTAGGAGTACACGAGCCGCTTTCGCCTCTCGGCACGTTATTTGAAGACACTGCGATAGTAGTCTTAGACTCAATAATAGCAGAGTTGATGAAAAGACTTGGCAAAAACGAAAGCGACTTAGCAAAGCGACACGCCAATATAGAAGTTCCTTAAGCCGCGCCTAATAAAACAGAGCAGACTCAACAAGGTCAGTGACTAAAAACTTTCTAAAAAAGTCGAAAGCAAAAATGGGGAAATCAAGATCCACACCGACGAGCGGAGTTAAGGTTTTTAAATTAGGCCGTGGGGGGTGTTGTTGATGACGGCGGTGTTTGGCGACTTGTGAGCGGTGGTGACACGTCTGAATTTTTAAATACTGGGCTTTCTGTGTCTCTGTGTATTTCCTACATCCTCTCAAGGCGTTGAAGTCAGATAAGACAGACGTCCTCTACGTCAGGGCTTTGTTTTCCAAGATGTTGGGAGGCGGTCCCGTTGTGTTCGGCAGAGGCGACGAGCCGATCTTGGCGTTGTCTGGCTTCTTCCCCGAGGACTGGCCCGCCGTGAACTTCTTATCGCTTTTAGTATATAAGTGGCGCACAGAGGGCATCGCCTTGCCGCCCATCGCCGCAGCGCCCGTTGTAGACCAGGCGGCCTTTGGGGGGCACGCCGTTGGGCGCGTCTACTTTGACTTCTTAGAACTTAAGACTGAGGCCGCTCGCGAGGTCAACGACTTCTACCACAAGGCCAAGCCTGTGGTAGTGGCTGTCTTTCTCGGAGGCAGAGAGTTCGAAGTAGTTGCCGCCACAGAAGAGGCGTCGCACCGCCTGGCGTTGAGGAAAATTACGACGTATCCCCACACTCCTGAGGGAGCCGCCACGTTGAAGTACAGCCACTCTCTTGTTTTTAAAATCCCTCCAAATCCCCGGGAGTTCGAGCCTCTTGTGAGACACGTGGCCGATATCTTGAAACAAGCGGCTCACCTGCCTCCGCCTAATAAGCCCAGGGTGAAGGTTGAGAAGAGGGATATCTATCTCATGCATGGAGGAATCGAGACTGAAGACGGCGTTATCATAGACAACGAAGTGTATATCTACATATAAATGCGGGTGTTTCTCGGCATTACCGGGGCCTCCGGCGTTATCTACGGAATTAAGGTATTGGAATTGTTAAAGGCCGTGGGGGCGGAGGTGCACCTCTCCATTTCTAAGGCCGCTGAGAGAGTAATAAAACTTGAGACAGACTACGATGTGAAGTATGTCAAGTCGCTTGCAGACTACGTATGGGACGAGGACGACTTGTCTGCGCCCCCAGCTTCGGGTAGCTTTGGCATCGACGGCGTCGCCGTTGTGCCCTGTTCCACTAAGACGCTCGCTGCAATTGCAAACGGCGTTACGCTGAACTTAATAGTCAGAGCCGCCGAGGTGGGGCTAAAAGAGAGGAAAAAGGTGGTACTAGTGGTAAGGGAAAGCCCCATGTCCCTAGTCCACATAAGAAATATGGAGTTGGCGACGCTTGCTGGCGCGGTGGTGATGCCCGCGGCGCCGGGCTTCTACACGAGGCCCAAAACCATAGACGAGTTAGTTACACACTTCGCCGGGAGGGTGCTTGACGCGCTTGGGATAAAACACGACCTGACCCCGCGGTGGGGGAGGCGTTAGGAGGCTCCGTTGCTCTCCACGACGGCTTTTAACAACTTGGCAACGTGGGGAGCCTTCCTCTGCAAGACTTCGATGGCCTCAAAGACGTCGTCCTCAGGCCTTACGTCGTATTTAAGAAGAGCGTATGCAGAGATGCCGAGGACATCCTTTACCCTAACCATTGTACTCCTACGTTTCTCTTTTTAATAAACTCCTCGTTGTACACCCCTTTACGTACTATAAAATCGGTGTACTGCTGGGACTAATATCGGGACTAAGATTGTAAGAATCACCCCGTTAGCAAAGGCGTAGATAGAAAAAGCCGAGCCGTACAGCGCAGTGTATAGCGGCAACGTGTTGTCCATGGTCGTGGCGCCGCCCATCGCCAAGACGCCCACTTTGCCAAACCTTCTAGCTAAGAGGGGGGCCAGCACGTAGGTGAACTGCTCCCGCAGAAAATTTACCAACAAGCCATAGGCTCCGCCAACGACGTCTCCCGCCCTGGCCAGGTAGGGCCCTGTAAAGCTGTACCAGCCGAGGCCGAAGGCGACGGCAGGAGATATGCCGAAGGCCAGGGCGAAGACGGGCGCAACCAAGGCAGCGGAGGCCAGGGCCACGGCGGGGGCTACAAGGGCGGAGAGCTCAAGCTTCACGCCCGCGCCGGCCATGTCTGCCCCGGCTGCGAAGAGCAAGGCGTAGAGGAGGGGGTCGATGAAGATGGCGTAGTCGGCCTTGAGGAGGCCGCCTATCAACAGCCCGGCCGCCATCGCCGTTGCTACGTACGCCGAGACGGCGGGCCTGTCCGGCTTTTGAAAAGACCTCTCTCTGTCAAGCACAGCGCCGAGGACGGCGGCGGCCAACACCAGAGCCATGGCGTATGCCACCGCGACGGCGAGGAAGACGTCCACGTTTCTCCACACCACCTCGGCGGCCTCGGCGGCGACGAAGAACACAAGCGCGACTACCAACGTCGTGAATAAAAACGCCGGGGTCCTCCTCCCAACGGCTTTGCCAAAGGCGTAGCCAGCCGCGATTACGGCTAGATACTTGACGGCTTCGATCACGCCGTGGTTGAAAAAGGTGTTTTTAACGCTTCAGTTCTTTTTAAACTATAAGATATAACGTGAGGGTTGGGAGAGAGAGTTCACTAAAAGTTTTCAGAAAGAGAGTCTACCTACGGTGGGGTCGGCACAAGCTCGGCAACGTCTCTGACAGAGAGGTGGAGATATTCTTGAAAATTACAAAGGTTAAGTGCGACATGTGCGGCGCCGCGCTTGACGTGCACAACCTCGGGTATTTAAGGACGGGCCACGGCGTAGAGCTAGCGCTGTGCCGTCAATGTTTATATTCCTACGCCGAATACGTCTTTGAAAAAATGAAGACGGTCGCCGCTTCTGAGTAGTGACGAGTTATAACACCTCCACGACTTTTTTAAACACTTCTATAAATTTTTGTCTAAGGTCTACCACCTCGTGCCTGCCAACGACGTTAGAAATCACCAAGACGCACCCCGTCTTAAACCCCCTGGCCCAGCCCAGGGCCATGGCGGCGGCGCACTCCATCTCTACGGCAAGCGCCCCCCTGCTACGCCAATACTCAACGAATTGGGGATCCTCTGCGTAGAAGGCGTCGCTAGACACCACGTACCCAACAGGGGCCTTCAAAGCCTCGGCGAGCCTCACGGCGAGCTCGGGGTCGGCGGCAAGCGGCGGCAGGGCCCCCGGGAAGTAGGCGCCCAGCACGCCGCCCTGGTACGCGGCGGCCGCTGCGGCCACCAACACGTCGCCTACTGCAAGCCGCCCAAAAGAGCCGGCGGTGCCGATCCTGACGAAGACCTCCATCCCAAGCATTTTCAACTCCTCGAGGGCAATAGCCGCCGAGGGCCCCCCGATGCCGTGCGCCACTACCGACACGCGTTTGTGGCCGACGCGGCCCGTGTAGACGGGGAAGCGGTTCTCGTTAACAAGCCTCGCGTCTTCGAGCAACGAGGCAAATAGCCGAGCCCTGCCGGGGTCGCCCACCCCGACGACGATAGGAGACACGTCCTCAGCCCCAGCCCAGATGTGATAAGGCATGAAAAACTAGCAGAATAGAAAATATTTAAGCAGTAGCGAAAAACTTAAAAAACCGTTTTTTTCTGAGCATGTTGCGGGTTTGGTTAGCAGTTCTGGCCGCAGTGGCGTTGGCATATGCGCAGAGTTTTGTGTTGGTAGACCTAGACGTGGGAGGCGCATACCCCTACGTAGTGGTTAAAGACCAGCTACTGCCTGTACCTATCGTACACGTGTATGTCAACAAGACTGTCTACCTCGCCGAAGTAGGGAAGGCCGCCTCGATGCCAGTCTACTACGGCACCTACCTCGCGGTGCCCCGCCACGCGTTTAACAACTTTACTAAAAGCCACCCCAAGGCAGTCGACGTCGAGATAAGAGGTCTTGGAAGGTTTAGACTTGTGCCAGCCGACAACAGCACAGACTTGTACAGAGGCCCGCCGCCTGTTGTCAACACCCCGCGCGGCCCGGCGGTCGGCGTAGCCCACAGAATAGAGTACGTCGTGGTTGCCGAAGAGAAAAACGGCCAGCTATTCGTAAGTGGACGGCCCTTAGAGATTAAGAAGCCAGATAAAGCCCCCAAAATAGGCAGGCAGAAAAACGACACAGCTGTGGCGCAGCCCATGGGTGGTAGGTCTGGAAGCACTACTACGTATATCAGCCCGTGGGAGTGGGACACGTTCTCCTTCGCCCCGTTTGTATACGCCAATCCTCCCACTTCTCCGTATTACACTTCGTATAGAGCCGCCCGCTACTACATAGCCACAGATTTCGACATATACAAACGGCGTTATGTCTTTGCTCCCCTCAGCGATAGTAAGACGGCGTGGGCATACTTCGGCAAGGGAGTGGTACGAGTATACGTAATGGTGTCATGGAAAAAACTAGATCCAGAGCCCAACCCCGTGTACGTAGAGCTGGTAACAACAGCAGATCCATATACCTTTAGTGATACTCGGAGAATTTTATTTTCTTCTTGGTCTGGCCAATATGGCCTTAACGACGTTGCGTATTACAAACTTGTCACGTTTGATGTAAGCTCATACAGCGACTACTACTTATATGTATATGCAGATGCGCGTGATTATGGAAGAAGCTTTAATATATCTGTCGCAACCGTAGTGAAAAGGCCAGCCCAGGGCTACAGTGTGTACTCGCTATTACCGGCACACTGGAAGTGGGCGGCCATGCAGCCAGGAAGAGTTCTGACGCTTGTGCCCGACCTGTCTACTGACTCTATATACTCAGTGACATTTATAGCTAGGTACCCACAAGGCTTCAGACACTACGCATTTCTAGACGCAAGATTTGAGGCTAAGACTTGTAGCAACACTAATAGCTTAACCGTCACTATCAGATTAGGCGCGCTAAACGTGGCCACAGTGTCGTCAAGTACTTATAGAGTCGACAGCTACGGTTGTAGAATATTCAGCTTCGACTTACACTACGCAGTCGACATGGAACAAGCCACAAAGTTTGACTTCACGTACAACGCGACTAGAGCTACCCCGTTGACACTCACCTTCTCGCCAGCGCTAAGTGGTAGCGCACCGGCACTGATAATATACAAGCTGGAACTATACGGGATAAGGTGGCCGGAGATATGGTGGCACACCAGCCAAACCTGGCGAGATATTAGGCTCATATTCCAATCATTTCAGTATCTATACGGCATAAGTAGGGAAAAGGTGTATAGATCGATGCATTTAAGAGACGTGTTTATGTTTAACGTCTGGTATGACCAAGACATACAAACAGGACTTCAAGGAGGTGAAAAACCTATAACAAGAGCAGCGTGGGTAACTATAACGCAATCTAGCATAATTCGTAGTGGAACAGGCGATCTCAAAACAGTGATTAGTCAAGCATTCATTGAGTTATACCATGTGCCTTTTAGTTATCAGATTTTGCAATTTTTCTGGGTGACGCCAGAGTTGAAGAAAATGTGTGTAGCAGTAGAATTTCCAATCGGAAGTGATCGTTCGTATTATATCTATCATGCAGACAGTCGTAACTTCCTTATCGATGCGCTGGTGACTGGTACCAGCGCCTTTGTCACGACTGCCTCTGCGGTGCTCACCGGTTTAGCATTCACCCCGTGGGGCGCTACGCTGAAGGCGGCTCTTGTCGGCGCCGTAGTGTGGGGCCTAGACATAGCGCTAACAGGTGTTCAACCGAGTTCTACATATGAATGCGGGGTTGGGGGGACGCCCGAGTTTTACTTCTTCGGCGTTGGCTACGACGCGGGCACAGGCGGAAGTATAAAAACCATGACATGGGACTACCTTATAAGGTTTGGTTTTAGTGATACCACGTCTTGGCTGGCCCGGCTTGACTTACGTATGTATCCAGAAGGTCAGTACGTGGGAGGGGCCAAACCTGCTACTATTAGCCGTGACGAGAATGCTTTTACCATCTCTCTGCTATACGCGAGGGGTGAGTATCTGGGTCAGATGTTTTCAGGTCCTGGGGAGCCGTTTGCGTTGGGATGGAGCGGCTTCTACGTGAGGTTTGGGTAGGCCCAACGGCCTTGGGTTTTTTCCTTCTGTTTTTACTCTGGGTTATTCCTCCTTTTACGACGGCTCATCTTGTGTCTAGGGTGTTGAGTGCGTATATTATCTCCGTTTCTCTTGTTGTGTGTGGGGTCTTGGGTGTGAGGTGTCGCTATCCGCTTAGGATAGGCGTGGTGTTGTACGTCTTGGGTAGCGTCTTTACTGAAACGGCGCTTTTAGCCCTCAACGCGGCGTTGTTGTTTGGGTTCTGGTACCTCATAGTACGTCCTCTCTGGTGGAGTTACAAGTTGAGAAGAGGCGAGGGCCTCGTGGTGGCCTTGTTGGGGATTGTGTTGGTTAATCTCGCCGCCTTCGCCGTGCCGTTTGACTTTGGCAACGTTTTGCCGAAAGAGCTGTCGGCGTATCTCGGCGACACGCCGGAGAGGAGCGCCGCTAACTACGTGCGTTTCTTAATCACGGTCGTTGGCTACTACTTTGTATTTAGGCTAGTAGCCAGCCTTAGATCTGCCGCATCTTTTAAATAATAGGAGTTGTCACTGTCCATGGACTTGTCCTCACTTACAAAGGCCCTGG
>JBEULK010000072.1:0-2181 GCA_041287325.1 Pyrobaculum sp.
AAAACACGTCGTGCGGTAAAGACTTGGTGTGGGGCGCGTAGGCCCCGGGCCAAGTCTGCGTGTGCCCGCCTCGCGCATTTCTGGTAGGCGGAGCTTTTTTCAGACGCTGGCCGTAAGGGAGGGGCTTCAGCTGATCTCGTGTTGAGAAGCGTCTTCTTGGGGCCGTTTCGATGGGGAGCTGGCGTGGCGGGGAGCTGGGCGCAGACGCGTGGTAGGTTTTCCACATGGGCGGCTTTCTGAAGTCGGCGGATTCCTCTGCGCCGTGGCCGCGGCTTAGATGTGGAGTTGGCGCAAAGCCGCCGCGGGCACGCCGACGAGTTGTAGAAGGCCCGTTGTTTGGTGTCACGGTCGTTGTGTCGGGTCTTGGTGGTGTTGGAGGTATGTGAGGAGCTGGCTGTGTATGTTTTGATGTTTAGCATGTTTGCGATCTCTAGCATCTGGTGGTCTGTGGTGGCTGGGTCGTCTACCAACAGGGCTATGGCTAGTACCTCTGCGTCTTCGTTTTTCAACTCGCTGGGTATTTCTAGTCTTGATTCGCTTGCCTTTTTGTAGGCGCTTCTCCCCACTGAGTGTAATTTCATCTTTTCTGTAAGCAGTTTTTCTGCGCTGTTTTTTGACTCTGCGAATTTTAACAAATCGTCTATGACTCTACTGAGCGATGCTTGGAATTTTGGGAGGGGACGTTGTTTCCAAGTCCTGTAAATTACGCCGCGTAGAGTTTTTAGTCTCTAGAAATGTGCCACACGACATGGTGTTGCGGGAGTACGTTGCCTAGTGTTCTGATGGCCTCTTTCTCTGGCTTGTCTCCGTAGGGGGTTAGGGCGGAGTGGTCTATTACTAATTCAAAACAACAAGGTGACGACCTTCTCGGCGTCGGGGAGCTCTTCTATGCTTCCGTCTTGGTATATCTTTATCTGCTTTGCCTTTGTCCAGGGGTCTCTTTCGAGGTAGTAGATGGCTACGTCGTCTGCTCTTATTTTTCCCTCTTCTACCGCCTTCGCGAGGGCCTTCGCCGTTAAGTCGCTGTGGGTTGTGGCGAGTAGGGTGAGCCCCCTCTCTGTGATCTTCGCCGCGGCGTCCTTGACGAGCTCGACCACCGCCACTGGGTTTTTGTGGATCTCTGGCTCTTCCACCACGACCAGGCTTCCCCTCGGCGCCTTTTCGATGAAGGTGTCTATTAGGACGACGTCTGCGGCGCCGTCTGGGGCGGACGTCAGCGGCAACTGGATTTTAGTATAGGGGTCTTCGTACGTGAACTTGACGAGGCTGAGCAGCGGGGCGACGTGTTCTATTGCGGCTCCCATGTTCATGTGTTCTATCTTCCTCGCGAAGCCGGCGCCTGTGTAGAGCCTTAGCAGATCCTCTGCGAATAGGGCCAGCGGCGGGGGGACTAGGGGCAACGCCTTTACTATTTCAAAGAGGAAGACGAATGCGAAGACCGCCGCCGTGTCTGTCTTCTTTAACGTCTGTTCCATCAAGTCCGGCAATATTTGTATTACCTTAAAGAGGCCTATTCTCTGCGACGGTAGGAGGTATGCGTCCGTCCAGGGGGCGCTCCTCGGCGGAGTCGCCTCGTCTGGGCTCCTAGCCTCGAACCGGTCGCCTTCGACCTCTATTACCACGGGGAAGACGGGCCCTCCGTCGTGCCGCGCCACCGCCTCTAGGCCTGTGCCGTATAGCTGCCGGAGGAGTTGCCGGGGGTCTCTCCCCGGGGACTTGGCGTAGTAGTAGGCCGCGTATGCAACGCTGGACTTCCCCGTGGCGTTTCTCCCCATGAGCAGAGTCACGGGCCTGATGTCGAGGCTGAGCGATTGGATACAACGAAAGTTCTCAATTCTGAGGGATGTCATCATTGTATTGTGTGTCCACTAATAAACGTTATGCTCCTCTCTGCAGGCCCTGTGGATGCGGCGTTGTCTCGAAGTTTAACTGCAGTGGCTTTAGTGGCGTCTTCCAAGGCGCTTTATGGGTCCACGTCCGGCGGCAGACCGCCGTCTCTTGTTTACGACGCGGCAGAGCTTCGGCCGGGGGTCTAGGGCATTGTTTTCCGCTTTGCGCTGTGGTTCGTCTTTTGGGCTTCTCGGCCCTATAAAGCTGTTCTAAATAACGCGGATTTCCGCCGGTCCACTTCCACACGTCGTCGAAGGGGGGCTTTTCGCCTGGCAGTAGGTCGTACAGCTG
>JBEULK010000073.1:0-4074 GCA_041287325.1 Pyrobaculum sp.
CGGGCCCTACGGGTTTTGCCAGCATGTTTAGCGCGTAGTATATTAGCACAGCACATTTTGTGTTTTTAAATAGACCTAAATCGCGTAATATCCACGTGGGGCGTATTGTGTATTTCAGTCTGTGGGCTAGGTAGGACGCAAATTCCTCTATTATTTTGTCAAGCACAACTTTGTGTATATACAACGCCCATTTTGAATAGCGTATTAGTACATATTCTGGGGATCTCCTCACTAATGACAAAGCCGTTGTTCTACAGATATTTAGTGTGTCCGCCACTAAATCTACGGTTGCCACGGACACAGGGTCTGTTTTGGTCAAATTTTCAAACTCTTGCTGTATTCTTATTGAGCGCTCAGTTCTTGCCATGGCAATAAAAACTTGGGGTTTAATTAATTTTGGGTTTACGCAAGTAGAAACAGTAGGGCGATAGAGGCTGGCAAAGCAACGTAGTAGAAAGCGTGTCTGTCCAGCAACGCGAATTTTACAACCACGGCAAAAAGCGCAACGTAATGCGGGAAGTAGGTCAGGGCTTGGGGGTCCACCAACAATATTAGGGCGGGTACGGATATTTGGTCATGTATTGCGCTAGCCAGCATAGTGGCCACCATTTCTCTGTCCCCAGCAACATCATTAACTAACAATGCGAAAGACGCCCTAATGATTAGCGCCACAATTAGGTCTGGGAGGGTTGCCAGCAAGGTAGACACCACGCCTAACGTTGTTTCTTCCATATGTAGAGAGTATAGGGCGTGTGTTAGGTTGTAGGAAGCTACTGCCATAGCCACGGTGTTCATAAACGTGTTGGCCAATACCGCTAGAGGCGGCATGCTTCCACCACCACCACTACGCCTCACTATCCAAATGGGTAGTGCCGCGTATCCTGCCACCAACCATAGGCCTATCATTTCTTTCCTGACCCCCATGTACGTTGCGGCGTTTATTGATAGGGCCAATACTGACCACACAACCATAATTGGCAGTAGTGACCATATGTACGGTGAGCCGATTACGTGGCGCCTCACCAAGGCCGTGGCTAATACCGCGTCTACTACTGTGGACAGTATTGAGTCTAGCCACGCGGCTGTGTAGTGTCCGGCACGCGCCAACTCTATAGCGATTACTGTTTGCGGCACGGTCATTAGTATTGAGACCACCAAGACGTTGTACCATATGGTGACGTTGTATAGGCTCAGGGTGATTTCGGTGGAATACGTTACGCTTATGAGTATTAGGACCCAAAGCGCTATGTCCAGGATTATGTACTCAGTGGGCGATAGCAACGTTGCCGCAAACGTCTGAACTAACGTTAAAAGCAACGCTATGGCGCTTAGCCAGACGGATTTGCTGTTCATAGGTTTTTTAATTAAAAGTAGATATAAAACATGCCTAGGCGTAAAAAGGCGCCCCCAGAGGGTGAGGGGGACGTTGCGGAAGAATATGTGTCAGGCCCTAAGCTGGCGGTTGCCATTAAGGCAGAGTGTCCTGCGTGCAAAAAACTGCTGTCTTTAAAGACGGTTAAGTATTACATAGGCAAGAGGATTTTGGAAGTGGTGGACATATCGGTGGCTAGGTGGCAACTTGGTGAGTGGGCGGTTAATGAGCACGGGCTTATCTACGTGCTTTCCACGCCCACGTTTTTTGTCTATTGTAATAGATATGACAACGTGCTTTGGAAGTACCGAGTCCAGAGTCTTTATGAGATAAATGATGGTTTGGTTACCGCGGTTGTAGGCATTTACCGTAGTTTGGCTAAAACCGCGTCTTGTAACGTGTAGGGTCTACAATTACCAAAGAGTTTTTAAGGCGTTGCTATCTCAGAGACTATGTGTGACGCGCTTAACAACGTATTAAATAGACTTAAGGGTGACAAAAAGGCTAAAGAGTTGTTAGAAAAATTGGCTAATGTGTCTACCAGCTGAATTGGGGGTGGTTAAAGACGTGGGTGAGCTGGCTGGGTACTTGCTGTCCTCTTATGTAAACTTTGGAGCCATGGTTGCATGGCGGCGTGAGCTAGCTGAGTGTTTATACAGAATAAGACTATTCGTGCTGACTTCCCAAATTGACCAGTTTATGGCCTATCTGAATATCCCTCTGGCCCTAGTAGGCAACTATGTTGTCACCAACCCAGCGTTTCTTGAGTTGCTATCTCTAGTTAAAGCTTTAGGGAAAAAGTAAATAATGGGGACTTATTAGAGACTATGAGATTCCCGATTCCACTAATTTTAGCGTTAGTGGCAACGGCGGCAATAACTGTGATTATTAATGTCTCAGTATCTGTTCCGCTATCTGCTGACCCGCGCGTCACTTACAACGGCACCCACTACCTCTGGGACTCTAGCAAGGGCACTACCAACTTTATGATTAGCTCATTTACGTTTGTGAGCGGTGACGCAAGTTTTGTTTATTTCGCCTACGCCTCTTCCTACGGCGGGTCTTGTAACACCTATTTCTACCCCACGGTGGTTAACTGGGACAGCATGTCCACGGGAGTGTTTTACTCAGCAAATCTGCCGAAAGGTCCGGTACGTTTCTATAAATTAGACGCAAACACGTTGTTGTACTATTGTACTAGAGTGACGTCTACAGGGACAACGTATTGGGACCTACTTCCTTACAAAGTTGCAACAAAGGTTGGCGACGTAACGTTTTTCAGACTTGCCGCCCAAACGGAAGTAGATACTAATTGGTGTAGTTCTCCCTCTCCGGGCACTTATAGTATTGCCAACATATATTCTGCCTCACAGTGGTATTCATGCTCATATAAAAGCTGGGGGTCTTGGGGCGGTACATGGTCCTCTGCCGTGACGCCAACTCCAGGACAGGCTATGGGTGACTACTATAAGTTTGACTATACGGGGTTCTCTATATTACTCGGCTATGCGTGGAAGGTTAACTCAGGCACAACGTTTATCGGAAAGCCGAGATAAAATTTATTAGTTAGAGTTAGACGCGTACTTATGAGGCGGGTCCCGATTCCTCTGTTTCTGGCGCTGGTTGCCACCACGGCGGTAACCGTGATTATCACGGTGAACATGCTTGCCGCGTCAGCATATTACTATAGTTTGGGCAACACCACACTCAGTATTTATTACGGTCAGGGTTTTGATTTTGAGACGTCTGCCAAGACTATAGCAATATCTAGCACAGTACCTGTGGACGTATATCTCGGCAACTCTACGTATATAGTGGCTATTCTTGCGACAACGGATAAAGACTTTTCCGTAATAGTAGGCGGATACACCTACGAAGTGTGGTCTGACGGTACTAAGAGGTATATTAGAGTTGTAGACCCATATAATGTTTGTTATGAGGTTGGCGCCACCCCAGTGGCAGTTGGTCTAGGCAACTACTACTTATTTGTGCCTAACATGACTTCCGTTGCCAGCACAATAAGCACGTGTACGTATAAGATTACTAGGATATACTTTGACACAACTAACAAGGCGTGGTACGCGGATTATGCGGGATCTACATCACCTTTGAGGCTAAACAGGTATTCAGCGTTGGGGACAACGTCTACCACTTTCTACGGCAAGTGGACGTCTGGAGGATTTACAATTCAGACGTTTTCATTGATATACGTATACCCCTACGACTCTGGTCAAGTCACGTTTAAACTGTCCTAGTTTTTTTTTCTCCGTAGTTGTTTTTAAATCATAGGTATAATTGATGGTGTCAAAAATCAACTCCCAACA
Source organism: Pyrobaculum sp. (assembly GCA_041287325.1). Lineage (GTDB taxonomy): Archaea > Thermoproteota > Thermoprotei > Thermoproteales > Thermoproteaceae > Pyrobaculum. The sequence continues at coordinate 3,697 of JBEULK010000073.1, forward strand.
ACTAATCAAAAAGCTGGCGGACCCCAAGAAAATGAAAGTAATTGCCGCATCACGCAACGGAGAATTGTGGACGTCACTTCCTGACGACAACGAAATGTTGCGCTATCTAAAGTTGGTGTTGGCACTAAGGCGTACCATTAGGTGTGTGGCGTGTGGGCGCACGGTGGAAGAGGCTGGCTTTGGCTCAATCATGTTCTCTAAAGAGGACATGTCAGACGGGGTCTTCATTTGCATGGAGTGCCAGTACAAGATTAAGTGAACTATAGGTTTTTTAACCAGGGATTTTTTCTTAACTTATGGATAAGCTCAAAATCATAGATATGGCAACCAGGAAAATCCAAACGTTGTACGCCTCAGGGGATAAACTGTGTTTGGGGG
>JBEULK010000073.1:4174-8505 GCA_041287325.1 Pyrobaculum sp.
TGTCCCACATATTTGTACTGTATACGTTTACTGGCGCCAAGGTTGTAATGATTTACTATGACACGCGGACAGGCGTGTACGTTTCATCAAATGGTGACGGATTCAAAGAGGTCCGTATTGACAACATGCCGCCATGCGCATCAATTCCGCCACTTCCGCCTATATGCACGGGGATTGGGGATATTATTGAAATAGAGGGCACCCTCAAATTGTTCTACTTAACGGTTGGGGAAGTGTACTCTAGGTGGGCCAAAGCGGCTGTGGGCGTGGGCGTGCCACACGAATTATTAATACCGGTTAGGGTGGTCACAGAAATTATCCGTGACTATGAGGCGGCTTTGGCTAAGTTGCGTGAGCAACTCACGGCGGTGTACGCGGACACAGCAACGGTATTTGAGTCAATAATGGCTCAGTACTTAAGACAGGCCCAATCGGTGGCAAGACTTTTACAAGCCCAAAGCGGTGGTGGGGGTGGCGGTGGAAGGGCGTAAACGTTATGAGTATCGCGTTTATGGACACAAAGTGATTATTTTAGACGGAGGCGAGTTTTGGGCAGTCATTATTATGCCTGAAATAGCAAAATACATAAGGCCTAAGTGGGCGATAAAACTTATATCATAGGAAAAGTAGTGGTTTATGCTCAGCACGTTGTACAAAAGTACGGTATTAACGTCAGCGGTTATAATGGCGCTTATACCGTTTGCCCTAGGCAGGATAGACCCCTTAGGCATGGCAGTAATAGTGCTGGGGTCTCTGGCGGTGTTTGAGCTATATGGCGCAGAGTACGGGTACCACGTTTCGCCAATTTTGGCGTTGCTGTTTGTACTCATGTACTATGGTCTTATAGGCATGACTCAGTTTGTCATAGTGGCTGGCGCAGTTGTGGCTTTGGTTGCGATTAAAGACGCGGATAAGCTCAAGTTTGTGGGAAACAACGCAACGGTAACGTTGCTGTATCCATTACGCATGATGGGCATGGCGGTTCTTGCCGTATTCAGCATATTCTACCTTATCTACACGGCAATTAGATATGGACGTTTGATATATAAAGTGGCGGCGTTACTCGCAGTGATATTAGGAATAGGACACATATTGTACTCCTACATAGATTTGTCCATGGGCGTTTTCACCTCTAAAATTGACATGACCAACCCAGTGACGTGGTTAGGTCTAGTTGGCTATGAGGAATTGATATCACGTCCACTTGGAGTTGTCGGCAACGCTTTTTGGGTCTTATTGCACTTCCCCTCACGTTACTATGCTTTAGGTCCTGCCGCATTATTAGCTATTTTGCTTATAGCAAACGGCGGACGTTGGCTTTATGAGACGTATAAAAAGTCCGGCATAGTGGGCTCAATTATTGGCCACGTGGTATACAACGCCTATTTGACACTAATGGCGTATTCAGGCATTTTGATGTTGCCGGTGTTACTGCTTATTGGCGTCATAGCATATTTTATATTTAACCAAGTTGGTAGAGGTTATGAATAGCAGAGTATTGCTGGGGGCGCTGTCACTACTATTGTTGGGAGGCGGTCTTATTTACAACTTAGGCGTAATTGCGTCTGATCACGTTGTTGGCGTGTTTGAGGGAAGCTATGCCGTAGACGGCAAGGTGTTTTTACTAAGCGGTGAAGTCAGGGCTATTAACACGCCTATTAACAAAACGCTATACGTTGTCCAAGGTAAAGCCTTTGTTAACGGCACTATAGTTTTTCAGTACAAAGCGGTTCAAGGTGAGGTTGTAACCGCTTCCATGGTGAGCGGCAAATTTGTTGTTCATGTCTTAGACGGGCCTATCCAAATTATTGTGGGTCAATACAAAGAATTGGGCCGTGGTTGGTACTACGTAGACGGTACGGCGATTATCCTAGGTAGGGCAGAGATTTACCGATAATCACCCCATTTTTTCTATGCGTGTTTCCTACTATTTTGCCCTTGCTTTGACGTCTATCATGTTGGCGCTGTGGTTACTCTACGCATTGCTTTCTCTGTGATAGATTTTTTAACACCCCAGGTTGTTTTCTGACATGAGGTTGATTATTTACATTGGACTTGCCATGTTAATTATCTACATATTGTACTTAGCCACCACGGGACCCACCACCAAACCACAGGCCGTGGTTGTCCAGGGCGGACAGACACCTCAAAGCGGGTCTGTGGTTATTACCCCAGTTTCTCAGCAAACAACGTCATATGCGGCATGTGACTACGTCTACATTAGGTTTGGGGGGATTGAGGCGTGTAATGTAGTGGCTTACGGTGACTTTATTACCGTCCAAAGTCCGGGTTGGATAAAGGGGTCTTTTGTTTTATTAGGCGTGGAAGGTTCTTGCGCTTTTGAGACGTCTCAGCAAGGACTCAGGGTATTAGGCAAAACGGGCGAGTGCAAGATAAATATACAACCAGTTAAGAGGTAGGCATGGTGTGGCAGGTATTAAAGGGGTCTACAAAGCCCACGGCATGCGTAGTAGTGCCAACGCCTACCAATGATTTTGAGGTTACATGTGACATAGAACCCAGACGTCTTTTAGATAAGGAAAAGGTCTGCCTCATAGAGATAAGAGACAAGCCCTACGTGATGTGCGGCAAAGGCTCAGAGGTCTTGGCGCACCTCTATAATATCAAAAAATGATAAGAAAGCTAGTAGTTCTAACCTACCTAGTTTTTTTAGGCGTGTCATATCTGTCTTTAGGGTGGCTAATTACTGGGACGGGGATAGGCGGCATAGTGCTGACCCCGTCCGCCCACCCCTACGTGCCGCCTCTTTCGGTGATTTTTACAATGCCGTCCCATAACGTGTGTGAGGGTTGGTCAGTGTATACAATTGAGGCGTCTTTTTTCGGTTGGCGTATATACGTGCCGGTGGTCCACTATTTTGAACGCGGTTATGAATATGCCAACGCGTTTACTCTTTCCACGTCTCCCTTAGACACAATGAAAAACTATATTGAGGCGCTAATCTGGCCCAAGTGGGTTGTCATGCCGGCGGGAGAAAAGCGTTGTGTTGCTAAGGTAATTGCCGTGATTCCGGCACCAATTGTAATTTTGACTTTTACCGCGTTGTATATCCCCATTTACTACGGGTATAGGAGGGTGTGGTAAAGTGGATTACTCACATAGCGTGGGGCGCTTTGACGTACTGCGTCTTATTTGGCACTCTGAACTTTGACGTCTTGGGCAGGATAGCCATGGCAACTATAGTTGGCGATATGCTGACTCACTCGCGTGGTCACAGGCTTTGGTTTCACAACTACGTGGTCATAATTGTACACGCTTTGGTGTTTTACAACTCAGTAGTGGCTGGGGTTGTGTTGGGCGTTGTCCACGTTGTCTTGGACAGAGTGAGCAAAGGCTGGTTTACCGCGGCTAGTTTCCTATTCCTTATTTTAGCCGCGATTGCGCATTATGTACTATGTACTTTACGTTTATAAGCAGTGTGGGTTTGATATGTCAAGAAAGTTGGGGCGCACGCTTTACAAAATTATAAGCTGCTCATGGCGTGTGAATTATATAAATGTAAAACATGGTGAAACCAAAGATATTTAAACCCAGGGTTTCATTAGGACTATGAGGAAGAAAAAGAGAGAACAAGTTTCAGAGGTCCCAGGCGTAGTGCCTATACCGCAAGAGTCTGTGGTTCAGGAAGTGGCGCCTCAGCAAAGTGAGCCGCCTCAGCAAATTCAGCAACCAGAGGCCCAGCAAGTCCCCCAGGAAGCCCCTCATGAGGATTGTCTTCCGGCGTATTTGCTAATTGACGCGTTAATTGAGAGTAAAATGGCTGAGATTAGGGCGCTATATTTAGCCAGGCAGGTGATGGGTTCTCAGTGTGCTAATCATGCTTTGATGTCTGTGTTGCTAGACGCTCAGGGGTCCTATCTAAAGTTAATTAAGTACGTGTTGGGCTATGTTTGAGCTAGCGTTGGCAATAGTCCTAGGCATAGCGTTTGGATTGGCGTTGCTGTGGGCGTGGCTTTATGACAACATGAGGAAGGCGTTGGAAGAAATGGGGGTGTCTAAGACGCGGGCCGAGTTGTTAGCCGGCATAGCGGCAACCACGTTGCTGTCCAGCTTAACGGACAGTAGGCGTAGGTATTGGTGGGAAGATTATGATTAGCGGTATAATACTCGCAAAGGGAAAAACTGGGGCCTATTTCTTCCCGGTCAAGATAGGCGGAAAAACATTTTTTGTAAAAGTCTATGAAAAGCATAAGCTGGACACCCCCAAGGTAGTGGTGGGGGTGTCCGCGTGTTATCTTGACGGTTCTACGCCTAGGTACCACGTGTCTATAGACGCGGACTATAAGCCGTTGCCTAAACACATGACGGAA
>JBEULK010000073.1:8605-16798 GCA_041287325.1 Pyrobaculum sp.
CGTCATTTACTACAGGAAATATGTCCGTGAGAGGGTAAAAGAACACCTAATAGCGAAATGCGCATGTTCTAAGTCTAAGGCTATAAGAGAGTCCATGCGCTATGATGATAATAAACACCTAAAGCATAAACACAGGCCAGGCATGATTCCTGAGTGTTATAGGTGGGGGGTCATTAGGATTACCCCACTCCCGGGTGAGGAAGACATTGTGGTTTACATAGATACGCGGGACCCCCTAGGCAGACTCATAGAAATGCTGAGAGAAAGTATATAAATGGGGGCGTTTCTTTTTTTCATGCCGGAACAAATGTTAGGACAAATGGTAGTGGGAAGCTACCCAGACACAGTACAAGGTTCACCGGCTGTGGAAGCGGCTGAGGAAAGGTACAAACTAAAGTACGCAGTCGGAGTGTGCACGGCACTCAGAGAGTACGACCCAAAGGCATTTCAGGAGTATTTCGGTGGGTCCATGGAGGCTTGTGTGAGGCAGGCTGGCGCCTTTGCTGATCTCAACTTTGACATGTGGAAGATTAAGTGGGGTCCGGGTATTGCTGGCAGAATAGCGGCTTTCAGGTAACCCTACTTTTTTTCTTTCCGATAGGTTTTAAATCCTGAGTTTTTATTTTTCCCATGATATCATGGTTTGCCATGTCTGGGAAATCCACCTATGCGCGTAAACGCAGAAAATTCCTAATAGATATGGGCTATCTAAGTGAGGAGGGGTGTGTTACCGAATTAGGCCTCAAATATATAAAAGGACTATGGCAGTACCACTACTCTAGGTCCTTGCGTGACATAAGGCTGTTTCTATCCCAACTTGTTATGTTGGTGCCGTGTGAAAACGTAAAGACGGAATTTGAAGCCATTTTAAGAGAGGCGAAAGAGTTTGAGTCAAAGATTTTAAACCAGCAGAGGAGAGGCAGACATGGACGTGGTGTTCTTAGAGGCGTTACTGAAGGCGCTGTTTGAGGCACTTAAGGCCATTTTCGCGGTAATCAACGTTGCCGTCACTAATCCAATTACTGCTATAATTTCCGGGATTATAATAGCGTTTGTACCACGATATGTATTCTGGGGGATAGGTCTGGCGTTAATTGTATATGGCGCGCTTACGTTATTGATGCAGTACTTCCCAATAGCGCATTAACGTCACGTTAAACATTTAATTAGAGTCATTTTTTCTTTACATGATAATACCATTTGCGATAGGTACTCTAGGCGGCTTATTGCTAATTGCCGTATATGCACGCAAATACGTGCTATTCGCCATCACAGCGGCTTTCATAAGCGGTGCCCTTGCCTCAAAGGCCGCGGGAGTGTACGCGTATTTTGTCCCCATGTACGTAGGCGCGCTCACGTTGTGGGTGCTCACACATGAATCTGAAAGAATTATAGAGAGGCTTGGCGCGCTTTATCTGGGCATATTAATGATTTGGGCTTCTGACAACTCTGCCATAGTGAGCGTGATTAAGGACATTTCTCTGTATTTGGTGGCGCCTCTCTTTGCCGCGGTGTCTAAGACGCTAGAGGTTGCCTTTGGGGCGGGCATAGCCGCCCTACTCGCATGGGCCATAGTTTCGCCAAGGTTGTTGTCCGTCACAGAGGAAGCGCCTCTAGTCGGCATAGGCTATGTGGTTCTCGGCAACATAGTACTATCTGCATTGGTGTCGGGGATTCCTGACTACCTAAGATTAGCATTGGGTATCGCATTACTGCCCGAATTAGGCAGGGCGCTCAGGGGCAACTTAGAGGCGTTGGGCGGGATAGCGCCAGTTCTGTATTTAATACCAATTGACCCAGCGGTGTTGGCGCAAATTGGCGCGGTGGTTTCTATAGTAGAATTGGCGTTGGGCATCATATCGCGTAAACACCTAGGCGCGTCTGCCATGTGGGCAACGGCGATTACTTTGGTGTAATGAGCCAAAACCTGCTTTTTTTTGACCTTGGACGTCTAGGCGCATTTGCCGTAGTTGCTGTTTTCGCGCCTTGGTTAGTCTATGGCGCCATGGCTGTCTACTTAGGCTTTGCGGATAATGATCTGTTTAAGGCTATTCAGTACATAGCGCTTATGTCTATTGTCCTTGACGCGGTGAGGCATGATAAGCTTTTGGGCGGCGTGATGGCCGGCTTGGGCGTCTCAGTTAGCGCATTTGTCCCGGGTCCGGTTATTCCGGATATTATAGCGCAGGTCTTTGCCCCCCTCACGTCTGTCATTAACGGCATGTGGCAACTATTTACAATAGGCCTAGGCGTTGGTCTTGTAACGGGGGCGTCTGCCATGTTCTTAGGAGCCTTTATCGCGGTTATTGTTGCCGCGCTAGTGGCTGTTTTGTTTAACTTTCTGCTTAGGGCAACATCAATTGTCTTAGACCTCATAGAGGGCGTCTTACACTCATTTGTGGTGAATCTGCCGGTTGGCTATAAGGCGTTGCTAGCGCCTTGGTTAGGCGCTTTGACTATAGGTCTAAGCATGGTACTACTGGGTGGCATGGCGTTATCTCTGCTTGCGTTTTTCGCGGGCATGATTATCGGACAGCTTATTTTCGCGTTTTTGGGCGGTTTTGTTAGCGCGTTAGTGTCTATCGGGATTTTCTCACTTATAACTCACTTGCTTAAGCCGGCTAGACACGTCTTTGAGATTATTGCGGATTGGGCGGCTTTGGCGCTTTTCGCCTTTGCTTTTCCGGGCCTACGCAAAGCGCTTTGGACGGGGGGTTACGCTATGTTGCTACACAGACGGCTGGCAACCAGAGGCATGTATTTCATAGGGCTGTCTCTATTGTTGCCGTCTTAATACTTTTAAACCCAGGGTTTTTCCATTTTCATGGAATCCGAACAATTTGAAGCCATGATAGAGGTAGAGGAAGATAAGCTGTCCGATTGGGATTGGTGGGAGGGGGCGTGGGACTACGTTGCTGAAAGCGTAGAGACGTGGGAGAGGGAAGACAAGACAATTTATTCGTGGGCCTACATAACGGCTTTGGCATATCAGGCGCACGGTGAGGAAATCAGCAAAGAGTTTGCCAAGTTCATGGCCACGGTGTTCAGCGTGGCGCATGATTACCACCCCACTAAAGAACAAGTGACGGTGGGGGAGTTTATCAAAGGCATGTTTGAATACGCTAAAACCGGTCATGAGACGTGGCTTGACAAAATGGAAATCTTTATGAAACGGTTTGACCCTACGTGGACTCGGTTCTATAGGGAAAGCAACTACTACCTCACTCTTGAGCCTAGGTCAGTGGCTGAAATAGGTAGACTCATTGTCAGGGGCGCCTCTACTGAGGAAGCAGTAGAGGCGCTTAAGGGCATAGCACAGAGTGAGGCTAAAAGCCTAAGGTCTGTGGCGATTAATCTACGCTATATGTCCAAGTTTGCGCCCCCAGACGTGGCTGACACACTAAAGGGTTGGGCTAGGGAATTGGAAAGGTTACACAAACGTTAGATTTTTTTACCCAGGATTTACATTTTAACATGTCCGAATTTAAAAGGGCATCTGAATTAAAACGTGAAAGTGAGTTTGAGCGTCTGGTAGACACCTTGCGGACCCAATTGGCTGAGAGGAAGTTCTCAGACGCACTTAGAACGGTCAAAACCTATCTTGCCGAAAGGGGGTACTACGTGACGCGTATTTCGGTTTTGGAAGTTAAGGAGGACTCGGTCACGGTGTACACAAAAGACTTGGCGGTGGTGATAACAAAAGAGTTAATCTACATAAAAGCTTAAATAACACTACAGTATTTTGAGGCATGTCTAATGTTCAGAGAAACGGGAAGCTTGGTCTGGCGATTGCGTTGGTGATATTGATAGCGCTTATAGCCGTGTGGTATTATTATAAAGGCGGTGGTGCCGGAGGTGGGGGGTCCCAACCCCCCTCTAACACAACAACACCCAGCACCCCAGGTGTAACTCATCTTTACCCAACTCAGAGGCCAAGTGGGTACGTTGGCGTGGTATACGTGCCGGCTGACGCGGTGTGTAACTCTAATACGTGCACTATCACCAAGACGGCGTACGGCTATTATGACGCTTTCTTTCCGGGGTCCTCAGTAACGGGTAACGCCACTATAGGGGTCGTGAGAATAAGAGTTGGCAACGCCTATGTGTACCCGTTTGTTGTAGGCAGGCAGGGCGGGCTAATGAATTTCACCTCAGGGCCGGTAGAATTTCGCAGTTATGGGACTTACGCCTATGCTTATTATAAGGTCAGTGACGGGTGGATTGGGGTCTACATGAGAGTTGGCAACGTCAGCAACGTCTATTACGCGGTACCGGGAAGCGGTACTGAGGCGCCAGACAGAACTCTATTAGCGCGTATTGAGATAGACATGGACAGGGGTATTGTCTACATAAACGGTCAGACGGCACCTTATGAAATGGTGTCAAGTGCGCCCAACACGGCGGTGAACTACGTCTGGGTTGCGCACATAGCGGGGAGTGGGACCTATGTTGTCCAGGTTAACCCATAAACGTTTATATAGCCGCACGTTTAGAGGGACTATGAGACTTCCAATTCCGCTCATAATAGCGGGCATAGCAATTGCCACGGCAGTTGTGATGGTGCTCAAAGTAACGGTGTTACAACTTCCCTACGTTGGCATGGGCAACTTTTCTACGTCTGTGACCTCTCTAACTAGCTTCCACACAGGGTGGGGGAAGATTGACTTTGTGGGCAACGTCTCTGTGGCTGTATACCAAGGGTCACTTCCTATCTTATACGCGGTTTACTTCCCAAACGGCACATTAGTGAACATCACCACTCAGTACGGTGAGGTCTGGGCGTTTAAAAACGGAATAGTTTGCGGATATGTCCAGTACGGTCTTAGCAAGTTTTACGTAGAGTTTCAGAAATCCACAGTCAACCCCAACGTATACGTGGCGACTTATGCAACAGGCGCGACACCATCACTTACATGCGCCAATTATTTGCCCAGCTATAGGTACATAGCGGGCAGACCTACACTAGCACAAATTGTAGTAAACCAGACTCATATTGGCCTAACAATACGTGAGGACAGTAATATACGCACGTCTTATCACAAAATTATGACGCTTGTAGGCAATTCTACGCAAGTGTCGGCAACGGGATTAATGCCTAGTCAGGTGTCTACAAACGGCGTAGAGGTGGTGGTGTATCCGTTAAACGCGTACGCCCTACAACCCTCAAAATCGGCATTAATTACTGTATATCCAAGGAAATAAACCGCTCATTTTTTTCACCAAAGGTTTTATATCCCCCTCTCATTTTTTTCTATGGGTTACAAAGAAACTCTGTGCATCACCATGGACCCAGATTTGATTAAGGCGTTGTATCGGTTATATGAGAAAAATAGAGATAGGTACCGCAGTATTAGCGCCATGGTAAGAGAGGCGGTAGAAAGGTACGTGGCGTCTGAGGGCGGGTGGGAGTTGCTGTCTGAGTCAGAGGACTCAGAACTTGACGGCATGTTGCTTGAGGGCAGGGAGGTGACCTACGGCAGAAAGGACTACACGTTTAGGGATTTCACGGTAAACGGCTGTGCCGTCTTTGTCTATAGGCGTAGTAAACTGAGGGGGGCGTCAAAAGAGTTCTTAGACAGACATGCTGAGGTTGTCAGAGGTGATGATGGACGTGAGTACTACGTTTTGGTGGCTGAGAACATGTCTTTTAAGGCGCCATCAAACCCAGACTACGTGGTGGCAAATGACAGAATAGTAATATATAACATCAAGGCGGTGTCTAGGGGCTGGCTTAAAAAGACTTATATACGCCTCTGCCATGGAATTGCATAAAGAAATTGACTACTGGCTTTGGTTCATGGAGCTGGCTTTCGGACTTGCGTTTGCCGCCTCTCTCCCGCCTAGGCGCCCCATAAGGACGTGGTTTGGTGACTTTTTAGTGCGCTGGGGGCTTTCAGGCTTATTCATATGGTTTGTGGTAAACGGTTTTTGGGCCGTTAGGGAGTTGTTGGGGCAGAAATACATAATACCGTTTGCCCCAATAGAGGGTTACTTAGAACACGCCACAGTGTGGGGGGCTGTCCTAACTGGGCTGGTTACCTTTCTATTCTTTGGTTCTACTCTATTCCTGAGGGCTATATTTGACGTGCCGTATACAGCGGCATCAAACAACGTCAGTAGTGCGGCTGTGGCGTCAAACGTGGCTGGTGCCGCTAGCCCAGCATTAAACAGAGTCAGCAACGTGGCTGTGGCGTCAAACAGTTACGCGGATATAATGGTTGTGGCGCCACGTCACGAGAAAGCCAAAGCGGTTGTAAAAAAGCGATAGATTTAAATCCTCAGACGTTTTTTCCGAAAGGGGGCGGGTAAAACAGAGATAGGGGGTGGGGGGCTAGCCCCCCACTCCCTTTAAATCTCGGAAGAAAAAAGGGGGGGTGTTTATAGTGACAATAAGACTACGTCTATGTCTCTCACGCGGATTACCGTCACGGTGTTTTTGTCTTGGCGCTCAACGTAAACAGCATCATTTAGGGGGTCATATCCCACAAATCTGCCCTCTATCAAATCGCTTCCGGCGGCTATTACCACCTTAGTGCCGGCACACAGCTTCCCTATTTCGCTTTCCCAGCACTCTTGGATTTTGTCCATAGGCGTATTTTCCTAGGGTTTTATAAACTTGACCTAGGGTTAAGTCCGCTTAAGGTGTTTTTAAAACCCTAGTTATAACATGGGGTCCGAAACACAAATCCAAAACCCCCAAATTAGGGCGTTAGAAAGCATGTGTGTGTCCGTGGTGGACCAAGTGGAAAAGCTAAATGAGGTCTACACAAAAGGCGGGTACGGCAGTGCCTACGTGGTTGCTGTGTACGGTGACGGGTCTGTGGATTGTGAGGACATAAGACAGGGGAGGTACTACGCGTTGGGAGAACCCCAGTACATAATATATGAGTACGGGATACCGGTGTACTTCAGCGATAATAAGACGCGTCAAGTGCTAAATTCACACGCGGTTTACGTGTTTGACAGAAAGTTAGAGTTGGCGGCGGTTTACTTTGTAGTGGGGAAAGACGTGGGCACCAAGATATACAAAGAATTGCCGGAAAGAGTTCAGAGTATAGTGGGCGACATAATTGAGAAAGGCGGGGTGTGGTATAGCAACACATGCCACAAATTAATACTTGCTAAGAGGTACGGTCCGTAAAAAGGACCTAAAAATTCCCCCCTTTTTTTTCTTAACTTATTTTGATAGGGGACCCCACAAATTTTGTGCCGGAAGAAACGGTCCACGCATATGAAAGATTGGCTGTGTGGGCACGGCGAAAATTCCCGCTTAAGGTGTTTTTAAAACCCTAGTTATAACGTGATGGTCCAAACTCAAACCCCCAAAACCGGTAAAAACCCAGCTTTTTCCAGAAACGTGGAAAATGAAAGGATAAGGCACGCAGTAACCGTGCTGGCAGACGCGGTTAAGAAATGCGGACACGTGTACGTGAGGGTTCTGGACAAATACGTGGTGGTGGAATTTGTCAAGATTAATGACGTGGCTGTGGACTACTGGGCCGCCACCATGTCCACTACGCCTAAGCAGTATAAGGAGTTAATAAAGAGGCGCATAGAAACCGCGCGCTTTAGGGTTAGGCACCCAGGCGTCAAATTTGACACGCCATGGGGTCCCATTATGGCTAAGTGGAAAGCAAAATCGGTTAAAGTGACATTTGGCAGGCGCTCATTATACGTGGCGCTATACGTGGCTGTGCCCAGAAAGCTGGCGGAAGAATTCACCAAAGCGTTTCACAACGCCATTGACCCAGAGGACAGAACGGCGTTTATGGACACACCAGAGTGGAAAATACTGAGGGCTTATATTAAGGGCGCCTTAAAAGAGGCTAATTATACTTGCAATTAAACGCTTTATACGCGTAAAAGGCCCCCTTAACATTTTTCCCAGCAATTTTTAAGTTTGTATAATATCGGCGGGCCTCGGTGACGGCGTGTGTAAAATGATTAAAGGGTCGGCTTGACTTTTAAACAGGCAGTTTAAACATAAGCAAAGCATGCTGTTCTGCTCTATACATTTGTAAAGTGTATATTATATATTCTTGGCGTTTGTAAAGCGTATTTAATATCGCTTTACTTTAGTAAAGCGTATATACTATACTCTTTACATATGCCAAGGGTATATATTATACGCTTTACCTTTGTAAAGCGTACATATTATACAGCGCCCCTTTACATTTGACCAGCGCCCTTGAC
>JBEULK010000074.1:0-2110 GCA_041287325.1 Pyrobaculum sp.
ATAACATACAGCCAGGGGCCCGTACGAGATGCCGCGAGTCTGGACAAAGCCGCCACGCGCATATGCACGCAGGCCGCATAGGCTGGGCCTGAGGCTGACCTCGAACCTCGGCGGCTAGGCGGAGGTTGCAATACTTGGGGAGCTCGGTTTTAGAGGCTTTGCGGGAGGTCTGCTGAGAAGTAGATGTCCCACTCCAAGACGTAGTCGCGGGCGTCTGCTATGAACCGCGCCAGCCGCATAGCGGCTTCTACACGTGGGTATGCCCCCAACAGCCTCCACTCGGGTTTGCAAATCCGCTCTTTAGTCAACAACACTCTCTTCTTTCTCTTGTTAACGTATACGTAAAACACAGGTCAAGACACATACAGTTATATATACCTAACAGGTAAAAACACTAACGCCCGCCGCCTCGCCACTCCTCCTCTACGTCTACGCACTTTACGCCGTATTCTCCACATATCGATTCAATGAGCCGCTTGACGGGGCGCCACCACTCCGCCGTCGCCGCCACGGGTCTGTACCTAGACGCGAGTAGGGCCCCCGCCTTTGGCTTGGGCCTATACCTGTCGTATATCAGCTCAGAACCAGTCTCGTGGGCCAGCTTCACCACGCCTTCCACGTCCTCTCTCCCATCGTTAAAACCCGGCACCACGGGTCCGTAGAAAATCCACGTCTTTACGCCAGCCGCGGCAATCTTTCTAACAGCCCCGGCGCGGGCCAAGGGGTGGGCCGCCATGGGCTCCAGCATCCTCGCCTTATCTCTCAGCGTCGTGATAGTGACGCCCACGTCTACAAGGCTCTTGTACTTCTGAAAGAGGTCCAAGTCTCTCACCACGAGGCCCGACTTGGTCTGAATAGAGACGCGAAACCCCGCCTCGGCTAACAGCCGAACGGCCCCCCTTGCTAGCCTGTACTTAGCCTCAGGCGGCTGGTACGGGTCTGTGACGGTAGACATGCCCACAACCCCGGGGCGCAACTTCGCCACCTCTCTCCTCAACACTTCTAATAAGTTGACCTTTACGTACGCCACCTCCCCCCAGGCGGCGCCGGGAGGCCCCTTGGTGAAGTCAACGGCGTAACAGTAATAACAGCCGTGGAGACACCCCACGTAGGGATTCAACGCATAGTCGTACTCAGGAAGGCCAGAGGGAGATAGGGCCCTCTTGACCCTTATTTCAAAAATTTTCACATATAGCCATGTATCTCCAATTATAAAATCACCTCTGGCCGATTAATTTTACAATAAGAGCCGCCAGTGGGTCTAGTATCCTCGTCTGTATATACAACACGCCAGGGCCTTCCACCTCCATGACTATCCCCTCTCCGCCGAATAGGAAAGACTTCACTCCGCCTAGTTTCCTAGTCCTCCACCTCATCGTCGCGGGCATCGCCACGAAGTGGTTGTTGTCAACAATGACGGACTGGCCTGGGCCAAGCTCTATCTTCTCCACGGCGCCGTAGGCAGAGACCCACACCCCTCCCGTGCCCGACGCCTTGAGCCACACGAGCTCTCCCTGGGCAAGCCAGCCTCTAGCCCCTCTCCACCCGACGGAGACTTTTACGTCGCCATGGTGGGCGAGGTAGCTGGCGTCTTGGATAAACCACTCCTCTCCCTTAAGCGGTATGTACTCCACGTCGCCTGGTAAATGCGGTGCTAATACCAACGTGGCCCCGGCGCCCCTCGCCACGTAGGTGTTGAAGAAGAGCGACTCCCCGCCCAGCACGGCTCTGGCCAACCCGCTTAGAAGACCCCCCGTAGAGGTCTTGACCTCGAAGTCGCCAAGGCCGTAGAGAAAGGCCCCCGCCTCCGCCGTCACAGCCTCGCCAGGGTCTAGGTATATGGCAAGCGTGGTGAAAGAAGGGGCATGTCTCTTCTCCCACTTCATGGTCTTCCTCGCCGAGTGGTTTATATAAATTTCGCAACCTGTGGTGAACTTTTTGCATATAGTGTTATGTATATAAAAAGGGGGCATCTAAACTATGTGAAGTTGTGGCTACCGCTTCTTATCGTCTTCTCGCTTGTCGGCCTAGTGTCGGCGGCGCTTGTAATTTACCTTTTCTACGTCTTGGGCACCACGCCGCCAGGATGCTACGCCCAGTGGGAAATCCT
>JBEULK010000075.1:0-16191 GCA_041287325.1 Pyrobaculum sp.
ATCCATCTGGGATGTGCATATGTAGAAATACAATACTCTTAAAAAATATTACTTCCGCGTTATTTGCCAGACGGGCTTATTCGCCGTATGCCACTGGCACTACTCTAATGAACTTAAGGCCCCTTTTGAGCTGTTTGACGCGTCTCGCGAGTTCTTCTATCTTTTCGGGATCTCCCGCCGCGTGGATGACCTCGGCGCAGTTCTTCTCGTCGAGGTGTATATGGGTAGTCACCTTGATGACGTCCCTATAGTCGTGTTGTATCTCGGTGAGGATCTTGTCCACCTCGCCTACCGTGTGGTCGAACACGAGGACTATCAACGCGAACCTCGCCTTAACCTGCCCATACTCGACTAGCGCCTGTTCTACGAGGTTTGCAATAAACCTAGACCTGTTAGTCTCGCCGACCGATGCCATGGCGATCTCCAAATGTTTATACACAGAGTCGCCGAGAGTTATGCTAATCCTCTTGACCATGTAAGAATGTAACAAGAGATTTACAAGATGTATTGCATTGATACAATGAAAAATTAGCATAGACGTCTCTCAGCGACGTCTATAGCGGGCAACGTCTTGGCGGATGTACAACGGCCGCGTTAGTGGGCCTCGTAAAGCCCTTATTAGTGTCGTACACCAGAGGTCGGCTAAGCGTTACTAGGACTATGTAACTTGATAGCTAAGCCCCCTGGCCGTGGCGGGCAAGGTGGCGATTTTAGAAAAGACGAGGGCCGGCAAAATCGCGTCGTGCGTCTTAAAGGCCGTTTAGATAGGTCACACACTTGATGAAATAAAGACGAAGAAAGCGCCAGGGAGCTGGGACACGAGCTTAGTCAGCTCTTCCCATCTTCTTCACAAGTCGTCTTGCAGCCGCTTCACATCACTAGAAACGTTTTTATCACAGTTTTTAAAGGCTGCCATGGAGTTCAAGGCAGAGTACTACGCCGTGCTAGAGCTGTTGACAAGGGGGCCGAAGACTGTCGACGAGCTGGCGGCAGAGCTTGCTATGCCTGAACACGATGTCTCTTCTATTTTAAGCACCTTAGAGGCGTACGGCTTGGTGGAGCGGCGGGAGAAGGGGTTCATAATAAAACGAGAGGTGTATGTGTTGTCAGGAAAGGGCTGGGAGGTCTTGGCACAGTGGAGGAATGAGGCTAAGAGACGCGTCGACGAGGCTTATAAGCTTAAGAAAGAGGGAAAAGACGAGGAGGCCGCCGCAGTGCTAGATCCCGTCGCCCCTGTGTTGCCTCTATTGCTCAGCCTTGGTTTCATTGACCTGGCTGTGTGGGCGGCCTTGGTGGGAGAAGAAACGTCCGACTTCGCAGAAGGTGTGGATGTCGACATCTCTTCTGAGGAGTTCTAACCCCGAGGCGTCTTTTTAAGCTACTGTGTTCCCGCCTCTGTGTTTGCACTGGCTAAGATACTAGCCGCGGCGGCTCTTTGGTCTACGATTGGAGTGGTAGCTACCTTGGGGGGCGACCCCGTGTGGTTAGCTTTTATACGCTCTGTAGTTGCGGCTGTTGCATCCCTTCTGTTAGGCGCCCCTCTGAGCCGGGGAGCCCTCCTGCCGGGGCTCCTCCTGGGGGGCTTGTTCTCGGCGTACCCGCTTGCCGCCTTGTATGCAGGCGTGGGCCCGGCGGCGTATCTCCTGTACACGGCCCCGCTATGGACGGCCGCCGCCCTTTCTCTAAAAGGCGAGAGGCCGAGGATGCGCGAGGCAGCCGGCGTGGCTTTGGTCTTGGCGGCAGTGGCCCTGTTCTTATCGGCCTCAGCCACGGGGGAGATCTCTCTGATAGGCGTCGCAACCGGCCTTGCCTCTGGATTATTCTACGGCCTTTACATAGCGTCGGCTAGGGTGCTGGCAGCAGGAGGCCGTCAACGGGAGGCATCTCTGGGAGCCATTGCCTACACCCCCGTGGTCACCGGGCCTCTGGCTGCGGCGTATTTTGCATGGTTTGGCAAACCCCCTACGCTGGTGACTGCGGCCGCCGGGGCGTACCTCGGCGTTTTTGCGACGTTGGTGCCGTATGTGTTATTTGCCTCCGCCGTGCGGGAGGTAGGGGGCACCAGGGCCTCTGTGGTGGCCACGGCGGAGCCTGTGCTGGCCGCCGTGTGGGGCTTCATATTCTTTGGCCAGGCGCCGGGCGCCGCCACTCTCCTCGCCTACGTCCTCATCACCGTCGCCACCGTCTTGGCCTCCGGCGCAACTGATAAATAACGCGTAGTGGGCCTCCCACATGCGTGTTAGACTTGCCCACTCCCCAGACGCAGACGACGCCTACATGTTCTACGGCGTCGCCTCTGGCGCCGTGAGGTTTCCTGCTACGTATGTTGAGTTTTTAGCAGACATCGAGACTTTGAACAAGCTGGCCCTAGCGGAGCTACTTGACGTCACGGCGGTTAGCACACACGCCCTGGCCTACGTCTGCGACAAGTACTACGTGTTGAGAGTAGGCGCCTCTATGGGCGAGGGCTACGGCCCCGTGGTGGTGTCAAACGGCGGCAGCGTCAGACACGTCGCCGTGCCTGGCAGATACACCACAGCGGCGCTACTCCTCCAGCTGGCGATGCCCGGCGTAAAGACTGTGGAAATACCATTTGACAAAATTCTAGAGGCAGTCGCCGCCGGCGTAGTAGACGCAGGAGTGGTGATCCACGAGGGGCAGATAACCTACCACCGGCTGGGGCTTAAGAAGGTGGTTGACCTCGGAGAGTGGTGGCTCCGCGAGACAGGACTCCCCACGCCTCTAGGCCTCGACGTGGTCCGCGCCGCCTTGGGAAGGCAGTTTGCAGAACAGGTGGCTAAGGCCATTTCTGACTCTATTAAATACGCCGACGCCCACAGAGAAGATGCGCTTAGACACGCCCAGAAGTTCTCCAGAGGCCTCTCCATAGAGGAGACTGCGCGGTTTGTAGATATGTACGTGAACCAATACACACGAGACATGGGGCCCAGGGGAGAGAAGGCAATATCCACACTACTAGAAATGGCAAGCGAAAGGGGGCTCACGCCCCGGTGCAAGCCAGTCATCGTCTAACAAATTCCCATACAGTCCTCAATTTGCTCCTTAAGTCGTCATCGCAGTTGGCAGAGATTGGGACGCATCTCCCGCTTCTTCTCGCCTTCTCTAATTCATTGACTACCCCCTTGTCAAGCCCCCTTTTGTGATGTATAACACACACGAGCTGGTCTACCTGTCAGCATATTTGCATTTTTCAAAAACTCGACTGACGCTAACAATTTTCTAACATCTTCTCTCTTCGCCCTTCCGCTGGTCTCCTCGATAATTACAGCCACGTCGCCGCATATACACAACACGTCTGCCCTCTTGCCGGTATACCCCTTCTCCTCGGCGATTTTTTCTAGATCTAGTTCTTCACAACTCTTGTCAATGACCTCACAGGTCATTACTCTATGACCGCAGTAGAGAGACGTAGCTGGACTCGTTTAGGAGCTCTTCGGCGACTTTGCTGAATTCTTGTTCAGAAATCCCCTCTTCGTCTACAGGAAGCTCCTCGACTACAGACCTCTTTCGCTCTCTGTCGGCTTTAATCAAGTAGACGGCGATTTTATCACGCGGCAGGACCAAGTCCCTGCGCAGGCCCAGTTTCCTAAGTTTTTCCTCGTCCAGCGCCGAGGCTCTTACCAAGTTGCTCAATTTGGAGAGCAAGTAGTCGCTGTGAGTGGAGAGCACGACCCGCCTATTCCCCCTATTCACCGCGTGGGCAAGGAGCTGCGCGAATTTGACGATGGCAGCCGGGTGGAGATGCGCCTCTGGCTCCTCGACGAACAGAAGGCCGTACGTCAATTCTAATGCTAGGGCTGGCAGTAATGCCTCTCTCACACCAGAGGGGGCCCACTCGATGGGCATCTCAACTCCGTTCCAAAGCTCGACATAAAGCTTGTAGTAGCCGCCTTCAAGTCGCGCCTCCGCTTTTTCTATTCCTAGCTCTTTGACAAAGCTCTGAAACGCCTCGCTTGGAATTAGCAAACGCGTCTTCTCAGAAAGCATGTAGTAACTTTTCAAAAACTCATCATCTAAAACGCTGAGCTCACACGGCGCCCACAGCTTAGATGCCCTTATTAATCCGGACCTGCCGTCGACTAAGAAGTGTGGCGCCAGCAGTGGATACAAAGGTTTGCGCCATGGGTATAATTCGCGGTAGTACACAGTGTTGACAAACAACAAAACTCCATTAATAACGCTGGCAAGAGGCTCCGCGGGCACTACAGCCTCGACTCCGTTGTAGGTTATTCTAAACATGGGGCCTTCTTTAACTACTTCTACCTGGTTGAAAATGGGGGCTACGTCCTCTCTGTGTATTAAGGCCCCGCCCTCGGTTATTTCTATTTCAAGCTTCTTGCCTGATGCGGCAGTTAACTCAAGCCGTGAGCCTCTCAGCGCTGTGACTTCGTGTGAGATTTTGTAAATGCCCTCTGCAAACGCTTTTAGGTATTTCTCCGCGGCGTTTATAATTAGCTCACGTAGCGCCGCCTCGTCCCGCCTCTCGTCAAACTTCTTCACCAAGCCCTCATCAGTTGTAAAGTCCCCTGGTAAAACATATGCAAAAAGCCACATGGCAGTCATCGCCAAGCTTTTACCCACCGAGTTTTTCCCAATCAAAACCGTCAGGGGCCTCAGCCTTATTTCGAACTCGTCGAAAGGTCCGAGGCCGACGGCTCTAAACGTAGGGGTCGTCTTTTCCTCCGGCGGTCCCAACTTTGTTGCTATGAACGAATCTCGTAGCTTAACCACGTCACGTATTGCCACTGTTGGTGTGTACGAAGGTTATAAAAGGTTTTTATCGGGTTTGTATATCTAGTCGTGCTTTTAGACCTGGCCAAGAGGGAGGTGGAGCTTGCCCGGCTGGCTCGGCATAGGCGTCTTTTCGTGCTTGTGGGCGTGGACGATAGGAAGCTGGCGGAGGGGGCGGCGGAGGTGTTGAGGGGGTACGCCGCGGCTGGGGGCGGGGGGGAGGGGCTTTACATGTTCCAGCCTGAGTTCTCCGATGCGAATAAGAGGATGAACTACTTCCGCGACGCGGTGCAAGATGTGCCGGTGGAGGTCGACTTCCGGCCGTATAAAGACACTCCGAAAATTCTGGGCACTACGTACGACTTTGCCGTCTTGGACTTGGTCAACGACTTGAAGCCTAACGACGTGGGTAGGCTGGGCGGCGTGGTGAGGGGTGGGGGCGTGTACGTCTTTTTAGTGCCGCCTCTTGAGGAGTGGCGGCGCTACGTGACTAAGTTTCAATCCACCCTGCTCGTGCCGCAGTTCACGCCTAACGACGTTAGGCACAGGCTTAAGGAGAGGGTGTGGAGGAGCTTCTACACACACCCCGGCGTCGTGGTATACGACGTAGACCGCGGCGTCTTGCTTAAGTCCTCCGGCGTAGACGACGTAAAGCCCTACGAGGCTAAGAAGCCGGAGCCTCCCGAAAAGGCCGTCATCCCCCTTAAGATCTACCGCCTGGCCGCCACGCAAGACCAGGTGGAGGTTTTGAAGCTGTTTGAGACGTTTTACCAAAAGCCCAAGAAGAAGCAGGCGCTCGTGGTGATAGCCGACAGGGGGAGGGGGAAGAGCGCCGCCTTGGGCCTGGGGCTGGCTGGCATTGGCCACAAGCTTAGGAAGGCGAAGTCCAGGGTGCAGATCGTGGTGTCCGCCATGGAGTACGCGAACCTTGAGACTCTCATAGAGTTCGCCGTGAAGGGGCTTGAGGCGTTGGGCTACAAGCCGGGGATTGAGAAGGAGGGGGGCGAGGTGAGGTCTGTGAAGGCGAAGGGGATTTTTATCGACGTGGTGACTCCATACATGTTATTAAAGAGGGAAAACGCCGACGTGGTCGCCATAGACGAGGCGGCGGCCGTGCCTCTTCCGGTTCTCTATACTGCTCATAAGAAGTTCAACCGCCTCGTATTCGCCACTACGATTCACGGCTACGAGGGGGCGGGGAGGGGCTTTTCAATACGGTTTTTAAAGTACTTAAAGGAGTCTAAAGACACTGAAGTGTATCTATACGAGATGGAGGAGCCTATCCGCTACGGCAGGGGTGACCCCGTGGAGCAGTGGCTATTCGACGCCTTTTTGCTGAACGCAGAGCCTGCAAAGCCAGACGCCGCAGATTTAGAATATGTGAAAAAAGGCGAGGTTGTCTACCTAAGAGAAGAGGACGTGTTGAAAGACGAGGAGACGTTTAGGCAGTTCTTCGGCATCTACGTACAGGCGCACTACCGCAACGAGCCTGACGACTTGGGGATGTTGTTAGACGCTCCTCATCACACCGCGCGTGCGTTGGCGCTTCCCAGCGGCAAGGTGGTGGTGTCGGTGGAGCTGGCCTTTGAGGGGGCGCTTGACGACCTCTCTGTGGACCAGGCGTTGAGGGGGCTTAAGCTACCTGGCAACATCATCCCAGACCGCTTTTTGAAGTACTGGCGGTTGCCCGAGTTCGCCAAGCTGAGGGGCTGGCGTATTGTCAGAATCGCCACTCACCCAGAGCTACAAGACATGGGCCTCGGCACTCTTATGCTGAAAAAAATCGAGGAGGAGGCCAGAGAGGCGGGGATGGACTGGCTCGGCGTGGGCTTCGGAGTGTACGACAGGTTGTTGAAGTTTTGGATTAGGAACGGCTACGTCCCCATACACCTCTCACCTGAGCGTAACCCCACCTCGGGGGAGTACAGCGTCTTGTTAGTAAAGCCTCTGAACGAGGAGGCGGAGGCCTTTGTTAAGTATGCAAACGTGGAGTTTAGAAGGAGGCTCGTCCACTCCTTAATGGGCCCCTACGGCGACTTGACGCCCGCAGAAGTGCAACTTTTGCTTGAAGACTGGGGGTGGGAGGTCGACGGAGCCCCCGCGCTTTCGAAAAACCAGCTAGACAGACTCGTGGCGTACGCCTACGGCCCCATGACGTATGAAAACGTGACAGACTCCGTATACATGCTGGCCACGCAGTTTTTCTACAGTTCAAAGAAGAGGAGGCCGACGCTTCCTGACGTCGCGGCGAGAGTTCTCATTAGCAAGGTCTTGGAGGCTAAGCCTTGGAAAGAGGCCGCCGAGGCCGCCGGCGTGAGGAGAGGCGACTTGATGCTGATGTTGAGAGAGGTGGTTAAAGTCCTCCTCTTCTACTACTACGGCGGAGAGTTCGAAGTCCCGCTGTTTGTAGTTGGCACAGTAAAAGGCCGGGACTAGCGGAACCCAACCGCCAACGCCACCGCAGCGAATACGGCTACTGCCCCCACTGCTTGGAGCGGCGTAAGTTTTTCCAACCCGGCGGCTCTGGCGTAGAGCTGGGTGATGAGCGGAGACGTCGCCACCAAAATTGTTGCAATGGATAGACCTGCCTTCTCCACGGCATAGGCGAAGAGAGAGGACCCGACTCCCAGGTCTAGTAGAGAGGCGGCGGCAAAGGCATACGACTTCACCAAGACCACTCTCCGCCTCGCGTATAGATAAACGCCGAGGGCGGCGAGTGCAGACAGCGCTCGTACATACGCTATCACAGCGGGGTGCACTCCTCCGATAGAAGCCACCTTTATTGCAGTCATGCCGAGCGACCACATCAAGGCGGCGGCGAGCGCCGCGAAGACTCCCAACGCATCGACTCTTGCGGGGCCTCCGCCTCTGGCGAGTAGAGACACCCCGGCGACGACTAAAACAGAAGATACTACTAAGAACGGCGACACGGCCTCGCCAAGCGCGAAGGCGAAGTACTGGGCAATTACCACGTAGCTGTACACCAGAGGCGCCGCTATGGACCCTCCCACCTTGTGTATGGCGTAGAAATACAAGCTGTCTCCCACTACCAGCGTCAAGAGGCCGCTGGCCACGGCTGCGGTTAGCCCTGCGCTGGGCGTAGCCATGAACGCCACAGGCCACATAAACACGGCGACGTAGAAGAGGCGTGAGAAGTTCACAACTAAGGCGCCTAGGCTCTCCATGTGTTTTTTGTAGAGAAATATCACAAGAGCCCAGATCGTGGCGGCGGCCAGCGCCGCGGCTACCCCGAGGGGGTTCATTTACAGTGGCCTAACTGGAGTAGAGGCGCCGCATGCAAGGCACTTCATTATAAATAGACGACCTTCTTTCCTCAACTCGGTGTCAATGGAGTTGCACACGGGGCAGACTACGTAGTAGCGGATAAACCTCTCGTACACAGCCTCAACCACCTTAGGCGATTTCTCGCCGTGTAGAATAAGGACGTCTCCCTCCACTGTGCCGGGAACTGCCAACTCTTTTTGGAAGAACTTAGCCATGAAGTAGATGTCTCTGTTCAGCCTCTTGGCGATCTGGCCGAAGTTCTGTATGATGGTTTTCCTAGGCATGTTCTCAACCTCGATTTTTGGAATCTCAGCCCTTCTCTGCGCCTTGGGCGAGACTAGCTTATACGCCCTGTCTAAGAGGGCTATGTACTCGTCTTCCATTGAGAGAGGGAAAAAGTACTCATTTTAAAACTTAGGCTGGTTTAAACCAGTATGTAACATACTCCCCCGGGCCGCCTGCCCACCACAAGCCTCATCCTCATTCCAGGCCTCAGCGAGGCAGGTTCGGCGTCTATCCACGCCGTTATGTTAAACCCATCTGGCATCTTCACAATCCCAACGACGTAGTCTTTGTTATGAGCAAAGCTTGCGGGCTTTACGTTTATCACAGTCCACGTTACCAACTCGCCCTCCTTGGAAACCTCTTTCCAATCCATGTCGGAGGACTTACACCTGGGGCAGTCGGCCTGGGGCGGGAAGTACTTGGCGCCGCATTTTTTACACACTGTGTAGTACAGCTTCTCCACAACAAGATTACTTATAAGTAAGACTGTGGGCAATCACAGCGACCGCGTGGCCGCCGCCTTGAAGGAGTGGGGCATTGGCAAGGGAGACGTCGTTGCTTTATACATGCCTAACACACCTGCGTTTCCCATTATCTACTACGGCGCTTTGAAGGTCGAGGCTGTGGTGACGCCGATGAACCCCCTCTACACGCCGAGAGAGATCGTGTACCAGGTAAAAGACTCCGGGGCCAGGATTTTATTCGCCGCAGACGTCCTATATAAAAACGTCGAGGAGGCCATGAAAATGTATCAAATAGACCGCGTGGTGGTCGTAGAAATTGCCGAATACGTGCCCCCGCTTATTAAGCCGTTGGCAAAAATGAGGTTAAAGCCTCCGAAGATCCAATATGGGGGCAGGGTGATGTCATATAAAGAGTTGCTTAAATACGGCCCCACCTCCTACCGGGCGTCTATAAACCCCTTGGAGAACTTAGCCGCCCTGATGTACACAGGAGGCACAACGGGTATTCCCAAAGGGGCCCAGATAACGCATGGCAACATCTAATTTACAACGATTAAAACCTCTATACGACGAGGTGAGGCGCAGGAGGGGGTTTGAGAGGCTTGTGATGATGGAGCTCCTACCCTGGTATCACATATATGGACAAGTAACCGTCATGCACTACGGCATTTTCGACGGCGCCACAGTGGTGGTTATGCCTCGACCAGACATACTTCAGCTTATGAAACTAGTCCAGAAATACGGCGCCCACGTGCTACACGGCGTGCCTACGCTTTACAATATGATCATCAACCACCCAAAAGCCAGGGAGTTTAAACTATCAAGCCTCGCCTTCTGTATCTCCGGCGCAGCGCTGCTTCCCGTCGAGGCGGCGAAGAAGTTTGAAGAATTGACAGGCGCAGTGCTGAGGGAGGGGTACGGCCTTACTGAAACCGCCGTCGTGACTCACGTCAGCCCGCTGTACGGCAAGGCAAAAGCGGGGTCCATAGGACTGCCCATACCCTCCACATATGCGGCGGTGGCAGACTCCGACAAGCCCGAGGTATTGCCGCCAGGGCAGGTGGGTGAGATCGTAATCTCTGGCCCTCAGGTCTTCAAGGGCTATCACAACCGGCCTGAGGAAAACGCCCAGGCGTTTTTCGAATGTTGCGGCCTTAGGTGGTTTAGGACAGGGGACATGGGATATATGGACGAAGAGGGCTACTTCTACATCGTCGACAGAAAGAAAGACATGATCAAGTACAAGGGCTATCCGTATTCTCTAGAGAGATCGAAGAAGTGTTGTACCAACACCCCTGTGTGAAAGAAGCCGCGGTTATAGGCGTGCCTCATTCAGAAGCTGGCGAGATTCCAAAAGCCTTTATCGTACTCAGAGATGAGTGCAAAGGCAAGGTGACGGCAGATGACATTATTAAGTGGACTGAGGACAAGCTAGCCCACTACAAGAGGCCGAGGGCTGTGGAGTTTAGAGACGAACTCCCCAAGTCGGCCGTCGGCAAGATTTTAAAGCGTGAACTGAAGGCAGAGGAGCTTCAAAAACTCCAACAAGCAAAGACTTAAACCAATATTTTTTACCCACTGTGAAGATCGGGCCTCTTGACGTGGGCGTTGTCGGCGTTGGGGCCTGGCAAGCTGGCGGTGGGGCTTGGGAGGTCGACTTCGCCGAGTTAAAAAGAGCCTATGAGTTTGTTTTTGACAACGGCGTGAGGTTTATAGACACCGCAGAGGTTTACGGCAATGGGAAGAGCGAGGAGTTTGTAGGGGGGTTAGTCAAGTCGAGGCCCCATGTTGTCGTGGCTACTAAGGTCGCTGGTTTCAACTGGAGCCGTGCTTTGAAAAGCGCCGAGAGGAGCAAGAAGAGGCTCGGCCGCGTAGACCTCATTCAGTTACACTGGCCCCCTCCGTTCTACGTCCCGTTGTGCAAGGCCGTACAAGAGTTGGAAAAGGTGGTGGCCAAGGGCCTAGCCGCCGAGATGGGCGTGAGTAATTTTGATGCGGCGTTGATGGAAAAGGCGTTGACGTGCCCCAAGAAGTACGACCTTGTCTCTGACCAAGTGGTCTATAACCCGTTGCAAAGAGCCGCCGAAAGCCTTATTGAGCTGGGACGGCAACGCGGCTTCGTCGTCATCAGCTGGAGCCCCCTGGCCAAGGGGGCAGTTGTGAAGGAGGAACTGGGAAGAGACAGGGCCCGGTCGATGGACCCCGCCGTGAAGAGGGCAAGAACTCCGCAGGGAAGGGCCGTGGTAGCAACTGTGAGAAAAATCGCCGAGAGGAGGGGCGTGTCCCCAGCCTCTGTGGTCTTGGCGTGGCACGTGGCTAAGGGCGCGTTCCCCATCCCTGGCATTAAGACTAGGCGCCAAGCCGAAGATGTCGTCGCGGCTATGGGTCTTATATTAACTGAAGAGGAGGTTAGAGAAATTGATGACGCTTCTGGGGCCTTTGTCACAAGTCCCCTCTGGCCTGGCGTTATGAGAGCTATTCCAGGCTTTTTACAAAAATTAGCTTTTGCATTAGCTAAAATATAATTTTCAACTATAAGACGTATCTATTTTTAAATTGAGACTTTCTTGACTTCATGCCCAAGGTGGCGGTAATAGGCGCTGGCACGATGGGGCACGGCATCGCCGAACTGTTCGCCATTGCGGGCTACGAAGTGGCTTTGGTAGACGTGGCGGAGGACTTTTTAAAGAAGGCGCTTCAAAGCATCGAAGGGTCTCTCCAGAAGCTGGTCGAAAAGGGGCAGATCAAGGAGGACCCCCGCGTAGTGCTGTCTAGAATTAAGACTGTGGTCAACGACGTGTGCAAGGCCGCGGAGGGCGCCGAGCTGGTGGTGGAGGCCGTGGTGGAGAACGTTGACGTGAAGAGGCAGGTGTTCGCCACGGCGGATAGATGCGCGCCGCCAGAGGCAATATTGGCCACCAACACCTCTTCTCTGCCAGTTACAGAAATTGCGGAGGCTGTGAGGTCGGAGAGGAGGCCGAAGGTGGCGGGAATGCACTTCTTCAACCCGCCCGTCCTTATGCCCCTCGTCGAAATTATCAAAGGCGCGTATACCAGCGACGAGACTGTCAAGAAGATCGCCGACTACGCCCAGAGGCTTGGGAAACAAACTGTCGTTGTTAACAAAGACGTGCCCGGCTTCATTGTAAATAGGATCTTGGCTAGGGTGAACGAGGCGGCGTGTTGGATGGTTACTAGAGGCGAGGCGACCATCCAAGAGGTGGACTCGGCGTTAATGTATAGGGCAGGTCTGCCAATGGGGGCCTTTATTTTAATGGACTACATAGGCGTCGACGTGATTTGCTTCATCGGCGACGCAATAGTGAAGAGGGGGTTCAAGAGCCATACCTGTCCCCTAATTCAAGAAAAGTGCCAACAGAAGAAGTACGGCGTAAAGACGGGGGAGGGCTTTTACAAATATCCAGCAGCGGGGAAGTTCCAGTGGCCAGAGGTGCCTAAGTCCGCGGGGGAGAGGATAGACGTGGCGTCTATTTTGGCACCTGCCGTAAACGAGGCGGCTTATTTACTACGCGAAGGCATAGCCACCAGAGAAGACATAGACAAGGCTGTTCGCCTAGGCCTCAACTGGCCGAAAGGGCCTCTGGAGTTTGCCGACGAGTTCGGCATCGACGCCATGGTAAAGGCGCTAGAAGAGTGGAAGGCCAAGACCTGGTTTGAGGAGTACGAGCCCGACCCGTTGCTTAGAGAAATGGTTGCAAAAGGGAAATTAGGCAAGAAGACCGGCGAGGGCTTCTACACCTATGTAAAGGCAGAGGAGAAAAAGTTAGAGACCTTAATTGTGAGATATGAGCCAGGCGTGGCGTGGATTATATTAAACCGCCCAGAGAGACTAAACGCAATTAATTCCAAAATGGTAGAGGAATTGTGGAAAGTACTCGACGAGATTGAACAAATGGACTACGACAAGGTCAGGGTCGTCGTCATCACGGGCTCTGGCAGGGCTTTCTCAGCCGGGGCAGACGTCACGGCGTTTATGGGGGCAACGCCGATAACAATATTCAAAACTTCTAGAAAGCTACAGATGTTGTTTGAGCGTATCGAGTCTCTGGACAGGCCTGTAATCTGCGGGCTCAACGGCTACGCGCTGGGTGGGGGGCTTGAGCTGGCCATGGCGTGTGACTTCAGAATTGCGGCAGATACGGCAGAGCTGGGACAGCCCGAGATCAACCTAGGCTTCATACCAGGGGCGGGAGGCACGCAGAGGCTTCCTAGACTAATTGGCAGAGACAGAGCCAAGGAGCTCATATTCACAGGTGACAGAATCCCGGCCAAGGAGGCCGAGAGGCTAGGCCTCGTGAATAAAGTAGTCCCCGCCGACAGGTTGGAACAAGAGCTTAGGGCCTTTGCCAGCAAGCTGGCGGAAAAGCCGCCGCTTGCCCTGGCCATGGCTAAATACGCCATAAACTTCGGCATAGAGGCGCCGATATGGGCCAGCATGGTCACAGAGGCTACTCAATTCGGCATCTTGTTCAGCACAGAGGATGTGATCGAGGGCGTGTCGGCATTTCTCCAGAAGAGAAAGCCGCAGTTTAAGGGTAAGTAATCTAAATAGACTTAAATAGCTGGCTTTTCCCTAGCTCCTATGGAAGACTTTTTCGAACTATTGAAAAAACTATCAGAGGCGAGGGGGCCCTCGGGCTTTGAAGACGAAGTGCGCGAGGTGGTGGTTAAAGAAATGGGGCCCTACGTAGACGAAGTAATAGTGGACCGGTGGGGCAATGTAATAGGCGTCAGGCGAGGCGCCACTAACTACAAGGCGCTTGTGGCCGCGCATATTGACGAGATAGGTCTAGTAGTCGACCACATAGACAAAGAGGGGTTTTTGAGAATAAGGCCTATCGGCGGGTGGAACGAGGTGACGCTGGTGGGGCAGAGGGTGTGGGTGAAGACCCGCGACGGCTGGGTGCGCGGCGTTGTCGGCTCAATGCCTCCGCATGTAACGCCCTCTGGCAAGGAGAGAGAGGCGCCGGAGATCAAAGACTTGTTTATAGACGTGGGAGCCGCCAGCAGAGAGGAGGTGGAGAAAATGGGCATTACCATTGGATCAGTCGCAGTGCTGGACAGAGAAGTCGCGAGGCTTCAAAACGACTTGGTGACCGGCAAGGCTTTTGACGACAGAGCCGGCGTGGCCGTCATGCTATACGCACTACGTCATTTAAAAGAAACCCCGGCCACTGTCTACGCCGTGGCCACCGTTCAGGAGGAGGTCGGCCTCAGGGGAGCTCAAATCGCAGCCGAGAGGGTCAGCCCCCACTACGCAGTTGCGCTTGACACCACAATTGCCGCCGACGTGCCGGGCGTGTCAGAGCGGCAACACGTCACGAAAGTGGGCAGAGGGCCTGCCATAAAAGTACTAGACGGCGGCAGAGGCGGCTTGTTTATCGCGCATCCCAAGCTACGGAGCCACATTGTAAAAATTGCAGAAGAGGTGGGCATACCCTACCAGCTTGAGGTTCTGTACGGCGGCACCACAGACGCCATGGCAATTGCATTTAGGAGGGAGGGCATACCCTCCGCCGTGATTTCAATACCGTCCCGCTACGTCCACTCGCCGGTGGAGGTAATAAGTCTAAAAGACGCCGTCAACGCGGCGCGGCTTCTCGCCGCGGTTTTAGAGAGGACAACCCCTACACATATAGAGTCATTTCTAGACATAAAAATTAAGTAAAAACTAAAAATGAAAAAACTAATAGTAGTTGTTTTTACTAAAATATTTTTCGTAATTATATTATCATTTATAGTATATTACATTCTTAAGGAGATTTTGCCTATTTTTAATATAGTTATTCCACAAGAGTACCTTGACTTAATAAAGGGCCTTATCATCGCCACCGCCGGGACTATAATAGTCAACACCATTGGCAACGCCGTAATTTTCCACCTTCGTCCCACTATTAGAGAAAAGGCGTACGCAGTGGGAAACACTATTAAGATAGTGGGCTTCCTCTTCGTAGTATTTCTAGCGCTCTTAGCCTCCCGCTTCGGCGCCGAGGCCGCCGTGCTTGGAGGCACCGTCACCGGCCTTATCCTCGGTTTTGCGTTGCAACCAGTGCTGGGCAACCTCTTCGCAGGGCTGTTGATAATGGCTACGAAATTCGTCACGGTGGGCGACACCGTGAGAGTGGCGACCACGCAGATACCGTACCAGTGGGCTTTTATGCCTTCTTACAAATACTTCTCCCCCGACTACGTCGTGCCTGGCTACAAGGGGAGGGTGGTGGAGGTGGGGCTTTTCTACACCACCCTGCTCCTAGACACCGGACATGAGCTGAGGATACCGAACATGGTGCTCCTCAGCTCCGGCGTCGTGGACTACACCCCCCAGTGGAGCGAGAGCCAGATGGTCTGGGTCAGGGTCGAGCTACCGCTGTCGGTGATAGACGTGTGGAAGGTCGAGGCGGAGTTGAGAGAGGTGTTGAAAGATTTCAACGTAGTTGCCGTGGACTTCAGCGAGCAGTCTGACAAAGATCACGTAATTATAAGAATAAAGCTTAGAGTTCCCCTAACAGAGGACTGGCGCAGTGCGAAAAGCGAAGCGTTGAAGAGAGTCTTGGCATATCGCGAAAAGCTGATATCAGAAAAATTGACGAGATACCTCTGCCTGACACGCGCCGTGGCGTGCGATCAATACTTCAAGTCTCTTAACCAACAGCCGCAGGCCTAGGCGTCTTTAAACACCTGCCCTCGCCTTTTAACTCCTCCTCACTTGTCCAGTGACTAGGTAGTAGGCGTGGTTTCCTATATACACTGCGTGGTCTGAGGCTCTCTCTAATAGCCGTAACACTACGGTCTCCCAGACTTTACATCTATCTGCTCCTCTTAACACTTCTAGAAGTGCCTCTTCGTAAGACTTGTCCACCACCTCGTCGTCTAACTTCTCCAGGTCTTCCACCTTAGCGGCTTGTCTTGTAAGAAAGGCTTCTACCGCCTCGGCGACCATTTTCTTAACAACTGTTCCAACTTCTTCTACTCTCCTTGACCGACACCCCTCGCCTAGCTTCTTTCTCACCAAGGCGACGTCGTATGCGTATCTAGCCACTCTGTATATGTCATATGACACAAATAATGCGCCTTTTAAGAACCTGAGGTCAGAAGCCACTGGGTTGTACCTCGCCACAGCCTCCATGACGAGGTCAGAGACTTCGTGGTGCACGTCGTGGAGTTGCGAGGCCATATTTCTAATCTCATCAGGCTCCACGCCTTCTTTTAACGCCTTCTCCAACGCCTCAATCGCCACGGCGGCCCCCTTTCTGAGTAAACTGGCTATTTCCTCCTCGGCGATGTCTAACAGCCGCCTCATGTCTCTACAAACCAGTCTACTAGTTATTAATTTTTCACATGCCTAGGTACGCCTTCTTGACGTATTCATCGGCTGCTAGTTGTT
>JBEULK010000076.1:0-73019 GCA_041287325.1 Pyrobaculum sp.
CGCCGGGGTGGCCGAGCGGCCCAAGGCGCGGGACTCGAGGCCTAGGCGAGTTATCCCGTCTCCGCAAGGGGGCGTGGGTTCACGGCGGAAGCCGGCCTATAAATCCCACCCCCGGCGCCATTCTACTCTTTTTCAATAGGTTGCCGCGTGTAGTGGCGATTTGTTTTAAACGGCGTATGTAAAGACCTCATCGTATATTTTTCGTTTCGGCGTCTGGCGGGCGTTTTTGTTGTCTACAACGTTGAAGGTGCCGAGGTGAGGGATGTCCCAGTACTTAGGGCTGGGAGTAAAGTAAATAAACTGGTGAGTCTGTTTTTGCATGTATAAGCGAATTTTAGTGGCTTACGATGGGTCGGAGCACGCGAAGAAGGCGGTGGAACACGCCGTGGGGCTTGCCAAGGCCTTAGGCTCGGCGCTGTTCGTCATAACTGTGGCTACCGACCCGTCGCAAGTCGCGCTGGAGAGAGCTAGGAAGACTGCTGAGGAGGCTGCGAAAGCTATAGCCTCGGCAGGTCTCGAGGCAGAGGTAGAGGTGAGGAATGGAGCGCCAGCTACGGAGATTTTAAACTACGCCGAGGAGAAGGAGGCGGACCTTATTGTAATGGGGTCGCGGGGGCTTTCAGCTATTCAGCGATTAGTGCTGGGCTCGGTGTCGCAGGCAGTGGCCTCTAGGGCCAAGGTGCCTGTGTTAATTGTTAAGTAGCGCCTCGCCCCAGGAGTCGAATCGACGCGGCTTTATAGTTTTTGCTTTTTTAGAAAGTTCGTGAGCCAGTTGTATGGGGACGACGGCGCCTCCTGTGCACAGTCTTTGGACTAGCTTATAGGCGTCTTCTAGCGTAATGTAAGAGCCGATTGATAGGTACAACCTCTTCTTGCCACATATAACTACCCTGCCCAGGACCTCGCCTGTGGCTGGGTCAACTATAAGGTCCCCCCTCTCGGCTCCGTATAGTCTCGACTTGGCGACGCCTATAGTCGGCTTTTTTAATACTACGCCTATGTGAGACGCTATGCCGAACTTCCTCGGGTGGGCTACGCCGTGGCCGTCGACTAAAATCACGTCTGGCTTATGCACAAGTTTAAAATAGGCGCGTAGCATAGGCGTCAGCTCTCTAAACGCGAGGTAGGTGGGGACGTAGGGAATTACTACTCTACTTATCGAAACCGCCGAGTCTATTACTTTTAAAGAGTGTAAATCCACAACGACGGCGGCTCCATACGCCAAATCTCCGCTGTACGCCACGTCAAGTCCTCCTACTGTGTTTACGATGGGGACAGACGACGCCACTACTCTACCTCTTAACAACTCTTGGATGCGTCTCGCCGCGTCAAGATTGAGCATGTATCTTCAGTATTTTTTCGATAATCTTCGAGGTGCTACAAAGCTCGCACTGTCTCAAACCTGCCAGTCTCCTTACTTCTAGTACCAATCCCCTCTTCTCCGCCTCTTTCTTGACAACGTCTTCTGAAACTTGTTGGTTAGGGCCTAGGAGCACTATGTCGGGCTTAACTTCGTTTAAAATATCGAAGATGTTTCCTGGCTTTCCTGGCACTACTTTGTGTACGTAGTAGAGACCTGACAAGACCTCGGCCCTCTGGCTCTGGGGTATGACAAGCCTCCTTCCCTTGATCCTCTCTGCGTTTTCGTCAGATGAGACTACCGCGACGACGTAGCCCAGTTTCCAAGCCTCTCTTAAGTATGTCAAGTGTCCAGGATGGAGGATTTCAAACGTGCCGGCGACCATGACCACCTTGTCGTTTTTAATCTCGCTGGGCTTGCGCCATACGAAGTCTGCGACGCCCATGATTTTCAGCGCGTCTAACAAGCCTTCTGCGTAAGACACAGTGGCGAGGGCGGTCTCTCTATCGCCTACTGAGTAGTAGTACTTAGAGTCTTTTAAATAGGCCTGGGCGAGCTCTACAACTCTCCTATAGGCGGGGTCTTTCAACACGAGGCTGTTTAACGCCTCTTCTAAGTTCCGGATGTACAAGGCGACTCTATCCACATGGTGGGGCGTAGCAAGTTCTTAAAAATCTAAATGGTTGAAAGTTTTTAAAGAGCTGGTTTGTGTTGCGACATGGCGGAGGACGTACAGACGGTGGCCGCAAACCTCATACTGAGACTTCGCGAGGCAGAGAAACTAGCTACTGAGGGGAAGGTCTCTGAGGCCCAGAAGGTTTTGAAAGAGGTCGTGAAAGAGGCCCGCGAGAAGGGGCTTGAGAAGGCTTTGAGGAACTTGGTTTTGAGAGTGAAGGCGCTCCTAAGGCGTAAAACTCGACGATAGCGAAATCCCTGTTCTTACACTTAGTCCTGCCAATTATCCTCGTCACCTTGACCTTCTCTCCTATCTGTACCAACTTGTCGGGGCAGCCCTCGCATCCCACACATTCGCCTTCGAACGTGACGATGGCCCCCTCTAAGGCCTTGTTCAATGGGAGAAGCCCCACGATGGGCGCCTCTTCTACTACGACAGGCACCATCTCCCCGCCTGTGATTAAACAACGCTGGCCCATGGAAGGCCTTACCTCTATTATTTTGTAGGCCCGACCTGGGACTAATCTGCCTAGGCACACGGAGTAGAGCCTACATTTTTTACACTCGTCTGGAATGTTAAAAACACGAAATCGTTGCCCCGCCTCTGCCTGTTCTTTCGAGACCAGGGTTATTAATTGTTTCACACATGTACGTGGAGGGTACAATATTAGTTTTACTCCGCCGTAGCTTACGTCCACGGGGTGTCGCTTATATATGTGGCTGTGCTTTACTTTGTGATCAAAGACGTGGTGGAGGCGTATCGTTTGTTGTCAAAAAAAGATCTCCGGATACTTAGGATCATCGAGGCGGGGCATAAGAGGTATGAGTTCGTCCCCCAAGAGCAGGTGGAGAAGTGGGCTAGGTATAGGCGTGAGGAGGTCGTTGATAGCATTAGACGGCTCCACTACTTGGGATTGCTTAGGAGGAACCGCGCGGCGTATTTAGGCTGGAAAATAACTGTCTGGGGTTACGACGTCTTGGCCATACATACGCTTAGGGCGCAGAGAAAAGTAATAAGGCTGTCGCCGACGCCTATTGGAGTCGGCAAGGAGTCTGTGGTATATGCAGGCGAGACGTCTTCCGGCGTTAAAGTCGCTGTGAAGTTTCACAGAGGCGGAGTCTCTGCATTTCGATATGAAGAAGCCTTTAGACGTATAGTCAGGAAGTTTGAACATCTTCAAGAGGTGTACGAGACACGCCTAGCCGCCCTTGCGGAGTTCTTTGCGCTGAAGAAAATTTTTGACGAGGGCGGTAACGTGCCTGAGCCTATTGCATACAACAGACACGTCGTGGTGATGGCGTATATCGACGGCGTCGAGTTGTATAAATTCCAAGGAGATGTGAGGCCAATAGCCAGAGACGTGGTTAACACGATAAAGACGGCGCTTAGGCTTGGCATAATCCACGGCGACTTGTCGCCTTACAACATCATAGCAGGCGTACGCGGCTACGTGATCGACTGGCCTCAGTGGATGCCAGTTGGCTACAACAACTGGGAGAAGCGTCTTAAAAGGGACATAGACAACATGGCGAGGTATTTTGAAAAGAAGGGGGTCGAGTTAGATTGGGAGGAGCTAGTTGGCGAGGCACGGCGCCGAGAAATAGGACGAGTGTTTGTAGACGAGTTAAAAAAACAATTAACATAATAAAGTCCATAATAATACGTGGCTATTCTTGGCCTCGACGTGGCGCCGGGGGGCTTTGCCTATGCCGTATTAGAAAACAACGTGGTCGTGGAGAGGGGGGTCGCAGAGGTGCGCGACGTTTTACGTCTCTTTAAAAAGTATAAGTGTTCAGTTCTTGCAGTTGACAACGTAGGAGAGCTGTTTCAATACGGCAGGCTTGTAGTAAAGGCGTTGGGGAAGCTCCCGTACGTAGTCGACGTCGTGGAGGTGACCCGCGGGGGGGACGGCTATAGATCTGTTGAGGAGTTAGTGAGAGAGCATTTTGGAGTAAATAAGGGCCGTCTAGACCCTCTGGAGACCGCCTCTTATTTGGCCATGCTGGCGTGGAGGGGCGTAGGCGCCTCGGTTAAGCTTTATGAAGAAGAGACAGTGGTGTTGGTACACCGCCGGATATCCACTACGCCAGGGGGCATGAGTAGAAATAGGTATATGCGCAACATATCGCTTAGAATCAAGGACATGGCTTCGAAGATTGAAAACAAGCTTAAAGAGGCGAGGCTTGACTACGACTTGTTTATCAAAGAAGAGTCAGGGGAGATAACCTCCGCCAAGTTTGTGGTATATGCAAGCAGAGAGGTGGTGAGGCGATACGTGAAGCCGCTTAGAAGCATAGACGTGGCTGTGTCTATATACTCCACTCCCGCAAAGGCGAGAGGCGCCCCGGCGCATTCTAAGTTTTTAATTGTCGGAGTGGACCCAGGCGTCGTGACTGGGCTGGCGATTATCACCCTTGATGGCGAGGTCTTAGACACCGTGGCTAGGCGGAGTTTTTCAAGAGGAGACTTGGTTAGATACGTGAGCCAGTGGGGCGTGCCCATACTAGTGGCAACAGACGTGAGCGAGCCGCCGGAGTATGTAAAAAAACTAGCGGCTATGAGCGGGGCGGCGTTGTACGTGCCAGAGCGGGACCTCACAACAGAAGACAAGACTCAGCTTGTGGAGAGGGCTGGCTGGGCCGCCAAGTCGACGCACGAGAGAGACGCCTTGGCGGCTGCCTACAAGGCGTATCTGGAGTACAAGCCCAAATTCGAAAAAATCGAGAAAGAATTCGGCGGGATTTTAAAGCCCGACCAGCTGGAGTACGCCAAGTCGCTTGTTGTACGCGGCTACTCCATAGCACACGCTGTCTCCGAGGCGCTGAAGAAGAAAGAGTCGAGGGAGACGAAAGTGGTGTACATCACCGTGGAGAAGCCCTGTGCGCCCGTAAACGAGGAGGTGAAGTCGAGAATAAAGGCCTTGGAGTACGAAAACACGCAACTGCAAAAAGAACTAGAAGAGGTTAAGAGAGAGTACTTGAGGTTGCAGAGACTTGTGGAAGACGAAAGGTGGAAAGACTTGAAATACAGAGAGCTTCAAAGTAGAGTAGAGACGCTGGCGAGGCTAGTGGCTGAGAAGGAGGAGGAAATTGCAAGGCTTAAGAAACTAGTACTAGACATATTGACAAACTACGGCTCTAAGTATAAGTTGCTACATGTTTCAGAGGCCTTGGAGTGTAAAGGAGACGAGCCCGCGGGCACTATTTGTAAAAACGTGGAAACTATAGACGAGGCCGTTGCCAAGAAGACGTTGGGAGTGCCTCTAAAACTAGTCTCTGTGTTATCCATAGACGACTTCTACATAATAGACGTGGACAAGGTACAGAGTCTAGTGAGGGAGATAAAAAATAGGCTAGACGCAACGAAGGGGGTTGACTTAAAGAAGATTTTACAACAGTACAGAAGAGGCTTAGTATAAACTCGCCTCGCCTCTTAAGATCAGCTCCGTTACCTGCGTAATCTTGTCCAACTCCTCCCTAGCTATGCCCTCCGCCTCGTTTCTCACCTCGCCGCCAATTTGCTTGTTGCTGATTATTTCTATGTTAAGAATTTTCGGCTCGTTGATCGGCTTGCCGATCTGTGAGACGATCTCCACATAGACTTCCACTATGTCTCTCACCTCTTTGTATATTCTATCGGCTATTTTCTGAGCCACAACGTTGTAGATCTTACCGACGTGGCTAACTGGGTTTTTGCCAGCGGCTGCCTCAAGTGACATGGACCTCATAGGAGTAATCAATCCGTTTGCCCTATTGCCTCTGCCCGTCATGCCGTCGTCGCCGTGCTCTGCAGAGGTGCCAGTCACGGTTAGGTAGAAGATGCCGTGCTCTGGCTTGTCGGCCGCGTTTATCACAACCTCTACGTTGTGCTCAGGCGCCACCTTGGCCGCCAAGTCTTCTACAGCTCTTTTCACCTCTTCTTTTACAGACAGGTAGTGAGACTTGTCTTTTACCAGTCTACTAATCATCGCGCTGGCTACTGTAAGCTTAACGTCCTTGCCTACCCTAACTCCCATTACCTTTACGTCCTCGCCTACCTCAGGAAACTTCGACTTAAAATCCCTAGAGTTTAGCAACCTCTCAGTCTTATACACCAGCTCTTCTAAAGGAGTTAACGGGGCGTAGCCCACGCCCACCGACGTGTCGTTTGCCAAGGGGACTGTCTTTACTCCAAGGTCGTATATTCCCACGAGATCTGCAGAGCCTTGCCCTATTCTGTAGTCTATAACTGTGTGGACGTCTGGGTCAAGGAAGCGAAAATGCTCTCGTAGCCAATCTCGCGCGGCTTTAACCACTATTGGACCTATGGGCACTCTCACCACGCCGTCTTTAGTCCTAACTTCGTACGTGGCCCTCCCTGAAACGAGAATATAAATAGGTTGAAGTAGCTCCCCCCCGCCGAACCTCGGCGCAGCTTGTCCGCCTACTACCAAAGTCTTGTCCACGTTGTGGTGGAGAATTACGCCAAAAGTGTCGAGGTAGTACTTAGACAAGTACCGGCTGACCCATTCAGAAATCCCGTCGGCTACGTAATCCGGGTGGCCCTGGCCTTTTCGTTCTACTATCTCGACAAGCCTCTTCGCCGTGGGGGTCTTATCTACTTTTTCTACTACTATCATGAAGTGACTTCAAAAGCAGATACATAAATAACTTGTGAGCCTCTTACCACAATCCTTCCGTATCGCGTTACAGGCTCGCCTGACTTGTCTAACTCCGCAGCGTCGTCAAGCACCAAGTTCATACAGCCGTCATACGCAGTCAAAACCCCCTTAATGGCCACCCCGCCCTTCAACCTAGCCACCACTTCTTTATTCAACATTTTAGTCAACACCTTAATTGGCGATGGTAGCTTTGTTTGTTGAGGCGCTTTAGGCATGGAAGACCTCGTACCCTCTACTATATAAAATTAACCCCGTTTTTCGTAAACTAAGACGTCGTCAACCCACTCGACGTGGGCGAGGAGAGTTCTTCTACAACAATAACGAGTAACGCCGAGGCTGTCTAAAACCTCTCCCGGGTGCTCACCAGAAAGAACCCTCCTCTTAAAGGTCGCGTATAAATGTGCCAAAGGTTTCCCGCAAGTAAAACACCTAATTGGAATAATCATCTATACGCCTTCTGCCTCTTACTCCTCGCGTGTTTTATACCGGGCTTCTTTGGTTCAGTCCTGCGGGGATCTCCCTTTAGCATGTACGGGTCGTATTTCTCAAACAATTCCCGTATCTCTTGGCTCTGGAAATACGCAACAAGCCCCCTTGCAATGGCAATTCTCACCGCCGCCGCCTGCCCCATATACCCCCCGCCTTCTACGTTTACGTCAATATCGACTTTCTTTGCCAACTCCCCAGCCAACAAGAGAGGCTCATACATCTTCATCTTGGCCATTTCTATAGGCCACAGCTCTAAGGGATAGCCGTTAATCCTCACCCTGCCGACGCCGGGCCTTAACACGGCCCTCGCCACCGCCGTCTTCTTCTTACCTATTGCTATCACCACCCTCGGCGCCTCTTGTAGAACGCTTGTGCCTCGCATCTCCATGGCTATCTACTAGCGGCCTGTTTTATTCTTTTACTCCACAACTCCTGTGCCAATTTCCACTGCCGCCAAGCCGCCTCGTCCACTTGCCGCCACACTTCTTCTAACGTCACAGCCTTAAGCAACGGCCTAAGCCTCAGCTTCGCCTGCGGCACCTCGTAGACAACCAGCCTCTTTCTTTCCAAGAACACCACTGGCACAGACATGTAAACCCTCAACCTCTTTAACGCGCTTCTACCAGCCTCCTGCTTCTTCGGAAGCATGCCTCTCACAATTCTCTTGAAAATTCTATCAGGCCTCCTAGGCACCTTAGGCCCCGCCTTCTTTGGATTGTAATGAGTCCTCCACTCGCTTATCTTCCTCTTTACCCACTCTACCACCATCTTCCTGTCGCCAGTAATCACAGTCTTGTCCACATTTACCACAACTACGCGCAACCCGGGCCTTGCCATCAGGATCTTGGCAATGTAGGAGGCGAGCCTCCCAGCTACGTGACCTTCTGCGTCAATTACAACCTCACCCTTCTCTGGGAGGTTAGATAAGTCTAGGCTTTTCTTGATCATATCACTACCTTCACCCCGCTTCCTTTTGGATATCTTCTTACCAGCTCTGGAATAGTCAACACCTCGCCGCCTGCCTCTAACACCTTGGCCACGGCCTTAGGAGAGGCGTTGACTGCGGCCACGACAACCTTCTTCTTCAACTCACCGCCTCCAAGTAGCTTGCCGGGCACAATAGCCACGTCACCGTCGTTTAAAACTCTATTCAACTTGCCCACGTTAACTACCACCCGGCTCCTTCTCGGCCTTTCTACTAGCTCGGCGACGGCCTTCCAAATATTAGCAGAATTAGCGCCTGCCGCCTTTCTCAGAAATCTAGTTAACATCCTAAGCTGTCTATTAGTGGGCCCAGTGGGGTTAGGAGGCATACCGCCACTCCGAGATGTATAATATTTAAACTTTTGCTTCTCTCAAAGCCTCTGCCTTTCTCTGCAACGTCTCCGTAAAATCGGCGAACTTCTTCTTTAGTATTCTAAAGGCCTCTCTTAGAGCAGTATCAACATCGTAATTGCCAAAGGATTCAACCCAGAATACGAACTTGTTCTTCTCCCACGACACATCGACACCATCGCCGCACAAGTCTTTACACGTCCACGCCTTGTTGAAAGTACATTCCAGCGGGTCCTCAAGATTTTTGCACACCTCCTTACAAGCCTCTCTACAAGACCCGTCTTTAACCACCACCTTCGGGTAGTAGTAATAACTAGCCGTTGCGGCCTGCCACTTCGCGTGATCTCTTGCCCGTCCTAGTTTTGCATACGCCTCCAACACGACGCCCTGCCCTTTTACTAACTTCACAATAGGCATGTCTTTATACACAGGTGCGACGTCGGGTCTGTCAGAGACTAAGTCGCCTGAGTACACCACTACATCGCTGTCGGCGGTTACTTGAAGCATAAGGCGCACTGTACACTCAGAAGGGTCTGCAAGCCCAGACTCACAGTCCTCAATAGGGGGGAGGTCTTTGAGTGGGGTGATAAGCGGCACAAGACCAAGTCTTTGTGAAAGCATCTCGTCGTACATAACCGACATGTTGCTGACAACTACGACGTAGTCAATCGCCATTACGGGAAGTTCTGAAATCACAACACGCCTGAGAGAGTTGATAAGAGAAGGGGGCACGTCTTCTATAACAGCTTTTAGAAAAAGCGCACTCTTTTCGACGACCGACGCCTTAGGCATTTACCTCGTGGGCTTCTGTTTTTTACCACGCCAGATGGCCCATAGAGAAACTCCATTTACCTTAACTACCTT
This sequence comes from Pyrobaculum sp., assembly GCA_041287325.1. Lineage (GTDB taxonomy): Archaea > Thermoproteota > Thermoprotei > Thermoproteales > Thermoproteaceae > Pyrobaculum. The sequence continues at coordinate 9,385 of JBEULK010000076.1, forward strand.
AAAACGCACGCCGGGGATATCGCCAAGAGATTTGCCTTCGGGCCCGCCGATGCGCTCGATAATTACTTCGTCGTGTTCATTGATGTAGTTCAGCCCGCCGTCGTACGGGACGAAGGCTGTCACAACTTTCCCGTTCTTCACAAGCTGTACTCTTACACACTTCCGCACGGCCGCGTTGGGCTTCCGCGCCTCCACGCCGACTTTCTCTAACACTATGCCCCTAGCCATGGGAGCCCCCTCTAGGGGGTCGTACTTCTCTACAAGTCCTAGCATCTTACGCTTATAAGTCACGTCGTTCCACCTAAACTTCTGCCTCTTCTTCTTGAGCTTACCACCTGCAAACAGCCCATACGGAGATTTTTTTCCAGGCACAGCCTCCCCCAATCAGACGGTTAATAAATTTTCATGCTAGTACAATCTTCTCAATATCGTAATAACGCTTGGCTAGTAACCGAGCCCTCGCTATATTCCTCCCGTTCTTGCCAATGGCAACACCCTTATCCTCCGGCGCCACTGTCGTGATAGCCACCTTAGACCCTGAAGGCGCCTTTGTGATTTTGACGACAATCACCTTGGCGGGGTATAGGCTGTTTTTAATTAACTCCTCTGGCGTGTCGCCTGCCTCTACAATTTCCACATCTTTTCCAACAATTTGTCTTAACATCTTGACGTTTGAGCCGCCCTTGCCCACGGCAATGGCGGCTTGGCTTCTTTGCACTATAAAAATTATACGTGAATAGTCGTTGTCTATCACCACGTCAACCGGCGTTACTCCAGTAATGCTTTCAAAAAGAGTGGCGTACCTAATCTCTTCCTCTGTGAGCCGTATATCAGGCATGTTCTACTAATCTCAAAATCTCGCTTTGTCCAGGGTCTACCACTGCCAACGCCATTATTTTATGTGGGCGCTTAGCGGCAGTTCCCAACTCTATGCTTGAGCCAGGGAATATAAAAATGGGGATGTTGGCAAGCTTGGCGTAGTACTCAATGTCGTCTCTAGCCCACTTGGGGGCGTTTGCTGCTAGTACGACAAGCTTGGGGGTCCCGGCTAAAATTGCCTTTTTTGTTTCTTCAAAGCCTATTACAACTTTTCCTGTGTTTATGGCTACTTGCAACTCTCTGCTTATATCCACCACGCTGCGCAGTGGAATAAAACCTTTAAAAAATTTACGCGACTAGAATTGCATCAAGAGTTTTACAATCCCAGTCCCCACCGGGACGTACTTTCCCGCGATAATAGTCTCAACCACGCCTTTGAACTGCTCTTCTTCCCCCCTAACTGCAGCTTCTATAAGAGTATTAACAGTGACTTCAAACGCCGCCCTAGCAAGAGGCGACTCCTTAGCGCCGACTACTCCGTGGCGTCCTACGGGTCTCAGTTTGCCAGACCAAGTCATGGCGTCTGCGACTAAGTACATGTGTCTAATATCAACATCAAGGCCTTGTTCGTCAAGCACGCGTTTAATCTCTTGAGCCACCAGCGTCCTGGCGGCCTCTATGCCGAGTACTTCTTCTACTTCGTGTAGATCATTGCTGTAAGTCCTTGTCGCGTCTACCTCTGCCAATTGCAACACCGCCTCTAAGTTCGTCCCCTCTGTGACGACATACCACTCTCCCCCCTTTGAGTCGTATTGAAGAACTACTTTCCTCACCCCCTTTATGCCAGAGATTTTAATCTGCAAAATCTTGTCACGGACCTTTTTAATTTTTAAAATATCAGGCGTCGTGAGGTTAATAGTTATGGTGTAGCCTTTCATAGACATCGACATGTCCTTTCCCTTTGTCTTGTTTACTATCTTCTCCACGTCTTTAGCAGAGAGGCCTCTGTATTTCAACTGCTCTTGATCTAAGATTATTGTAATAGAGCCAGTGACGTAGTCCACATCTACCTCCTTAGTTAACATTTCCAGAGTCACTTGTTGTATCTTTTTTGCCACTTGCTCCGCCGCCTCTCTACTCTTATTATAAGGAGGCTTCAAGTATATAAACATCAAAGGAGTAGAGGGCCGCCTTCTCGCATCTACCACCTCGATAAGTCTTGGCAGACCCTTAGCCATGGAGAACTCCCTCAGACCGGCGTAGTGGAACGAACGCAGGATCATCTGTGTACCAGGCTCTCCGATGGACTGAGCCGTTACTATGCCTATCGCCTCGCCTGGGTCTATAATAGACGTGATATACAGTTTTAACACTCTGTGAATAAGGCGTAGCGCCTTTTCGTCGTCTAGCTCCTTAACGGCGTTTTCAAGTTCATTATAAAGCGGCTTAGGCAAGACGCGTTCTACTCTTGCCAAGAGGTCTTGTTTAGAAATCATCTTATCCATAACTTCAGCGACTTTATATCTACAACCTTTCCATGGTCCGACCTGCTCACGTCTACGCCGTCTTCACCATAGAGTAATTGTAGGAGAGTTGCGCCGCCGAACCTTACCGTGCCGTCGTAGGCTACGTAGATGTCTTGTAATGCGTTTATCAACCGCCTCTGCATGTAGCCAGACTGCGCCGTACGGACAGCGGTGTCTATAAGCCCGTCGCGGCCAGCGGCAGCGTGGAAGAAGTATTCTACAGGCATTAAGCCGCATCTAAAACACCTCCTCACGAAACCTCCTACGTAAGGCCCGATATCGCCCACAGGGAAGTGAGGAAGCGTCCGTGTCCTAAACCCGCGTCTTATACGCTCTCCACGAATAGTCTGTTGCCCTAACGTGGCCACCATTTGGACAATGTTTACAATACTCCCCCGAGCGCCGGTCTTCGCCATCAAGTAACCCTCTGCATCCTTTTTTACATATTTTTCAACTACAATTGCGGCGTCTTCACGGACTTTGGAGAGAATTTCTGTAATTTTGTTTTCAAATGTCTCCTCCACTGTAAACCCAGGCATAGCCTCTAGTCTCCCACTTCTAAACTCTTCTATTAACTCCTCGACCTTTTTCAAGCTGTTCTCAATTAAACTGTCAAGCTCTTTATAAGCCTCGTCGGGTATGTAAATAGAGTCCATGCCAAAGGAGAACCCGCGTATGTCTAAAAACCTAAGGAAGACTCTAAGCGAGGAGTCAAGCCACCTCCTAGCCACTTCAGGCGGATAGTCGCGGGCAATTCTATGCCACAGCGAGTCTACCTGCTCTGCGCCGATGGACTTCTTGTCTACGACGCCTTTTACTAATTCTCCGTTTATTACAATAATCCACTCGTCGCCAAAACATCTATATGCTTCTTGGCACTTGCTCTTAAACGCGGTGGGTTGCACCCAGTTTAAATCCTTGGGCAGGAAGTGGGAAATTATTTGCTTGCCAGTCCACAACTCTACTGGGTGGAGTATCGCGGGCTCAGGCGGGTCTTCCGCAGATTTACCAGCCCCCAGAAGGTAGGCCACCTCTTTCTTATTTAAAAATGTCGATTTATGCGATAGGAGATGGCCTCCAATGATGTAGTCTTGCCTCGCGCCGATAATTGCGCCGCCATAGCGCGGCGTGATAATATGCTTTTCCACTAACATAAGGGTCCTTGCCTCGGCCCTGGCCTCCTCGGTCTGAGGCACGTGTAGGTTCATCTCGTCTCCGTCAAAATCGGCGTTGTAAGGAGGACAGACAGCTAAGTGAAGCCTGAAAGTCCTCCCAGGCAATATTTTTACAAGATGTCCCATCATAGACACGCGGTGGAGGCTAGGCTGTCGGTTGAACAATACGATATCTCCGTCTATTAAATGCCTCTCTACAATCCACCCGGGCGCAATTCTCTCCGCCAAGGCTCTGCGGTCTTTTACGTATCTCAAATCTATCCTCCTTCCCTCCGGCGTGACTACGTAGTTAGCGCCAGGCCAAGCCTCGGGTCCTCTAATTACGTATTCGCGCATGACGTCGATGTTCCAAGAGGTCACTCTCTCAGGTACTGTTAATATCTTGGCGATGTCCACCGGGACGCCTACCTCGTTGATACTAATGTGGGGGTCTGGGCTTACGACGGTTCTGGCGGAGAAGTTGACACGTTTGCCAGAGAGGGAGCCCCTAAACCTCCCCTCCTTCCCCTTAAGCCTCTGTGCAATGCCTTTTAAAGGCCTGCCGCCTCTGTGCTTCGCCACGGGGATTCCGGGGAGCTCATTGTCGAAATAAGTAGCCACGTGGTACTGCAACAAGTCCCACAAGTTGTCAACCACGTTCGTAGGCGCTCCGGTTTCTATGGCAATTTTAAGCTTCTCATTCATTCTACTTATGTCAACCAGCTTATGCGTCAAGTCGTCCTCAGACCTTATGCCAGTCTCAAGTTGAATAGAAGGCCTTACGTGAGGCGGCGGCACGGGTAACACCTTTAAAATAGTCCACTCAGGTCTTGCCACTGTGGGGTTAATGCCTAGAAGTTCTAAATCCTCTCCAGGCACCTTGGCAAGTCGGTCGCGGAGGGTTTCCGGGTCTAGCTTCACCAAGGCACCGCTTTCAGTCTCCTCGTAGAAGTAGTAAGGCCTTTCAAACCTCACTTTGTTCTTCTTATAGCCGCAGTGTGGACAAGTAGTTCTCTCAGAAGCCTTCTTCCTAATTTTTTCATGCAGGTTCTGGGCAAGTAGTCTCCACCTCTTCCTAAGCCTCGCCAATCTCTCCTTATATCTCTCAATCTCCTCGTCTCTCAACATAATCCTGCCACAGTTAGGACATGTAGCCCTAAGTATGTCGTATATAATACGCGCGTACCCCACGTGGATTACTGGCTTTACTAACTCAATGTGGCCAAAGTGCCCGGGACAGACATCGTGCGTCTGTCCGCATGTCTCGCACCGCGCCCCAGGCTCAGAGACGCCTAGCCTCCTATCTGCAATGCCGCCTCTTACCGGGAGGCCTCCCTCGTCGTACACCTCCGACGTGGTTACCTCCATTACGGAGTATTTACGAATCATGTCCGGGCTGAGAATGCCGAACTTGATAGACTTGATAGCTTTTCGGGGGATAGTATCAACCTCCTCCCTTAACGACACGGCGTAGAGTAACAGAATAATATTTAAATCTTCCTACGTTACTCTAATGCCTCTGTTAGTTCCAACTTGGGGTATATTCCCAACGCTATTAACTCTTGGAGCAGTAGCTTAAAAGCGTAGGGCACCACCACCTTTGCGAACTGCCCAGCGTCGCCGTGTATTGGACACTTAGGTTTATTAGTCTTAGCGTCTAAATACGCAGGCAAGCCGCACAGCTCGCAGACGTACATTACGTACTTGTCGCTAGACTCCACCAGCCTCTCGTACAACAGCGCAGAGGCGCCGTGGGCAATTAACACGTCGCGCTCCATCTCGCCTAGACGCAAGCCGCCTTCTCTAGAGCGCCCCTCAGTGGGCTGTCTTGTTAATATCTGCACAGGCCCCCTCGCCCTTGCGTGGATTTTGTCGGCTACCATGTGATGAAGCTTCTGATAGTAGACAATCCCTATGAAGACGTCAGCAGTGAGCTTCTCCCCCGTTATCCCGCTGTACATAACCTCCTTCCCATCCCACTTAAATCCTAACTTGAGCAAGAGTTGCCTCAAATCGCCCTCCTTAACGCCCTCAAACGGAGTGGCGTCAACAAGATGTCCTGTCATGGCTCCAACCTTCCCAGCTATGCTCTCTAAGAGTTGTGCCACTGTCATGCGCGACGGTAACGCGTGTGGATTGACAATAATATCTGGCACAATTCCATCTTCTGTAAACGGCATATCCTCTTGTCTTAATAACATACCTAATACTCCCTTCTGGCCGTGACGCGACGCAAACTTGTCGCCAAGCTCAGGTGTTCTAAGCTCTCTCAGCCTCACTTTAACTAACTTATTGCCCTCCGGCGACTCTGTGACAATAACCCGGTCCACAATGCCCTTTTCACCACGGCGCACGGCGACGGAGGCATCTCTCCTCTCTTTTAAAATCCTCTCAGCCTCAAGAGTTGTATAAAACCTAGGAGGCGCGGTTTTGCCTATGATCACTTCGTTACTGCTTACATAAACCTCTGGGGGTGCAATTCCATCTTCGTCCAGGTGGCTGTAGGCCTCTGGCCCTCTATAGCCCTTTACAGAGCTGTCTGGAATTTCAATCCTATCCTCCTCGCCGCCGGGGTACTTCTGCTCCTCGGTCTCATACGTCCGGTAGAAAACCGAGCGGAACATCCCCCTCTCCACAGAAGCCTTGTTTAAAATAACGGAATCTTCCATATTATAGCCAGTGTATGTAAGCAACGCCACCACGGCGTTTTGGCCGGCGGGGCGTTTAGAATACCCCACAAGCTCAAGCCCCCGTGTCGTGACTATCGGCCTTTCGGGGTAGTATAACATATGGCCGCGGGAGTCTAACTTATACAAGAAGTTAGACTGAGGCAGTCCTAGAGACTGCTTCGCCATGGCCGCCTCGTATTGATTACGAGGAGACTGGTTGTGCTCTAAGTACGGAATAATCAAGGCGATAGCGCCCAGTATAGAAGATGGTATAATTTCAACATGGGTGTAGTCGTTTAAGTCTTCCTGCGGGTTAGTGGCGATTCTTGCGTTCTCCTCCTCATCGGCGTCAAGGTACTCCACAACGCCCATTTTAACTAAATCGTCCCAAGTCAATTCACCTCTCTTTACTTTCTCCACAACATCCTTTGTTAATCGCAACTTCCCATCTTCTACTATGAGGAGAGGCCTCCTAATCCTGCCGCCGTCGCAGTTAACCAAAACCGCGCCGTCTAAATACGCTATGTTAATCTCATCGCTAATCTTGCCCTGGCGCCTAAGCCTCCTTACAGTGTTTACTAACTCCCCAGCGTTTTGATGAACGCCTATTAACCGGCCGTTTAAATACACCTCAGCCCCCCTCACGCCCTCCTCGCGGGCTTTAAGCACCGACTCAACGCCTAGGTTGTATAACAACTGTTCCACCTCGTGTTCGTCGACGCCTGTGGTGATTTCTGCAAGAAGGGCGAGATTCTTCACAAGACCGACGTTCTGACCCTCCGGCGTCTCCACTGCGCAGAGCCTGCCCCACTGCGTGGGGTGGAGGTCACGAGCCTCGAAATGAGGCTGAGTCCTAGACAGCGACGACACCACCCTCCTCAGGTAACTAAGAGTCGAAAGATAGTTAGTCCTGTCCAAAATCTGCGAGACGCCGGTCTTCCCGCCAACCCAGTTGCCAGTAGCCAACGCCTGCCTAACTCTTTCAGTAATAATGTCAGGCCTCACTATGGTCTGGATGTGTGGAATCCGCCCCCGTGCGTAGTACTTCTCCAACTGGCTCTTAAGCTCTTGTAAAAACTGTTTAAACACAGTCCTGAAAAGCTGGGTCATCAAGTCGCCCACTAGCCTAACCCTCTTGTTCCCCGCGTGGTCTTTGTCGTCCGGCTTCCTACGGCCTAGCTGAAGCTCTACCAAGCCCTTTACAATCTGCCCCAACATCAACGCCTTCTTAATCCTAATTTCTTGCTGCTTCTTTTCATCTGGCACAGTTGTGCCGAGGTGTGGGAGGAAGTACCTGTCTAGTAGTTGCAAAGCCCTCTCAATTCTAATCGGCCTTGGTTGCCCCACCGCCACCTTGCCGCCTATGTAGTCTAACGCATCATCCCGAGTAATAGCAATTTGGTTAGCGGCGATGAGAGATGGTAACAACTCCTTCTGTATGTCGGGGTCGTCGGAAACCGCCTTAACCACATCCTCGTCAGTCTCCAGTCCTAACGCTTTCATGTATATGGGGAACGGTATCTTTACAGGCATGGCGGACAGAGTGGCATATATCACTCCGTCTTTGTTAAGTTCTACGGTAAGAGTACTCCTATACCCAATCCCAGTGGAGATAGTCTTCGCAAGATACTTCACAGAGGGCTTGTCGCCTTTGTCGTAAATAGGCCTATCTGCCACTAGGTCCTCCTGGGAGATGATGACCCGTTCACTGCCGTTTATTATAAAATACCCGCCGAAGTCTTGCGGGTCTTCAAACTTCTTGGCATACTCCCCAAGTCTCAACCTCGTTAAGTTACACCTCTTCGACTTTACCATTATGGGGAGCTCACCGATGTAAAAAGTCTCCGTCGCGTAAGGCTCGTCGTCTACGTACAATGTAGCGGTGAGGTACAAAGGCGCGGCGTAAGTGGCGTTTCTAAGCCGCACCTCCATTGGGTATATCAAAGACTCAGAGCCGTCGCTCTCCTTAATCCTCGGCCAGCCCACCTCAATTTTATCAAGCACAATCTTCAGCCCCTTGATCTCTGTCTCAACTACTTTAAAATCCTCTACAATCTTAGGCAATCTCTTATCAAGAAAATCATTAAAAGACTTTATTTGATGATTTGCCAGCCCCTTGTCCTTGATAAAACGCTCAACCAAAGCCCACCTATCGTCTCTAGAGGGGAACCCCCCCTCGTCCCTGGCAGAGAGCACTGGCAGTGGAAGCAAGTCAACCATCAAGCCATTAGACTATACACTTTAAAAAGTTGACTACCCCGGCACTACTAAGCGGTAGACAACGCTCTCCCCCGCAGTCGGCGACTCGCGCACAATCTTCAAAACATCGCCTGGCTTAGCCCCGGCTTTAACAGCAAGGGGATCGCTTGCCCTAATCCAAGGAATCTGCCAAGGCCTAAGCCTAAGTTGCCTAAGCAAGAGCTTTGCATCCTCTTTCGGAATAACAGAGACCTCCTTTACCCCCAGAGATACGCGAGACACGTCGCCTTTCTAGAATTTATTTAAAAACTTACTTCTTTCCAGCCATCAACGTCCTTATTTCGTTTACCATTTTTTCAATAAACTTCGTAATTTCCTCTTTCGCCACGTCATTAGTCGCCTCCATCCTCAGCCTAGGCAGACGCTTGACAGTTTCTAACTCTCTAAGAGCCGACGCAGAGACGCCAGCCTCCACAGCCTTAAGCCCCTCTTCGTAGTAGGTGTAGATAGCCTTCATGAGGAGGTACTGCTTAATAGGCGCCGAAGGCGTGTCGATGGAGTTGTAGGCGTCTTGTTTTAAGAAGCCTTCTCTAATCATAAAAGCGACGTTAAGCACATGTTTCTCATACTCGCTCAGAGCCTCGGTACCCAGAATCCTCACAATTTCTTGCAACTCCGCCTCTTTTACCAACAGCGACTGCAACACATCTCTAATACGCCGCCAGTCAGGCGCCACATTTTTAGACCACCACACCTCCACGGTGTCTACATAACGCGAAAAGGCCACAAGCCAGTCTATGGCAGGGTAATGGCGAGAATATGCCAGCCTAGGCGACAGCGGCCAAAAGGCCCCTATGAAGCGCAAAGTGTTCGAGGTGACGGGCTCTGTGAAGTCGCCACCCGGAGGGCTTACGGAGGCGGCGATTGTCAAAGACCCAACCCTTTCCTTACTGCCGAGTAACACTACGCGGCCTGCCCTCTCGTAAAACTCGGCAAGACGCGTGGGGAGGTACGCGGGGTATCCCTCCTCCGATGGCATTTCGCCAATGCGCAGAGCCACCTCGCGCATAGCCTCGGCCCAACGCGAGGTAGAGTCGGCGAGCACCAACACGTCGTAGCCCTGGTCTCTGAAGTACTCACCCAGCGTTGTGCCCATGTATACGGATGCCTCTCTCGCGGCCACAGGCATGTTAGACGTGTTTACAATAATTGTGGTCCTCTCCAGCAGAGACCTACCAGTGGTTGGGTCCTTGAGCTTAAGCAGGCCCTGTAACGCATCTGCCGCCTCGTTGCCTCTCTCTCCGCAGAGGACTGGGATAATTATCCTACTTTGCGCATACATGGAAAGAGTCCTGATCATGACAGTCTTGCCGCTACCAAAAGGCCCAGGTACGGCGGCCGTGCCTCCCTTTGCCACTGGGAACATCGTGTCGACCGCGCGCACCCCCGTGACAAGCGGCTCCACAGGGGGTAGCTTCTCCCTAAAGGGCCTAGGCCGTCTCACAGGCCACTTATGCCACATCTTGACCTCAACCACGCCCCGCTTAGTCCTAACCCTCGCCACAACGTCGTCTACTTTATACTTTCCTTCGGCAATCCACTCCACCTCGCCTGGCACGTTTTCTGGCAGAGGGGGGTAGGTAATGTAGTGAGTAATTAACTCCGTCTCCTTGACGGAGCCAAGCACATCTCCAGGATAGACCTGCTCTCCTGGCTTTACCAGCGGGGCGAAGTCAAACCTGGCGTCAAGATCCAGCGGCGGCGCCTGGTCGTATCCAATCCCCCTGGCAATAAACGGGCTTTTAGAAATTTCTTCAATATTTTTCAAAGGCCTCTGCACTCCGTCATAAATCTTCCCTAAGATAGTGGGGCCTAGCCATGCGCTAAGCGGCTCGCCGGTCCTTACCACAGGCTCGCCCGGCTTCAGACCGGTGGTATCCTCATATACTTGTATAAACGCCTTATCACCTTGAACTCTCACCACTTCGCCGAACAACTTAATCTCGCCTACAAAAACCAGCTCGTAAAGCCTAGCTCCGGGCAGATCTGCCTTCACTACAGGGCCTGAGATATACTCAATTTTTCCACTCATACCGTCTCCCTGTACAATAGATGTTTTAACTCTTCTATCTTATTTGCAATAATGCTTTCTAAAGAGTAGTCGACGACCACAGAGCCATCTTTAGTAGACACCACCACCCCGCCTCTGATGTCTCTTTCAGAGACTATGCCCATCAAGCCCAGAGTCCTTGCAATAGACTCCACAACCCCTCTGTCCTTAGGCGAGGCATATATAACCATCTCTTTTGATTGTATGTAGTTTACCGCGTTCTCTATAAGAGATCTCAGGAATTTTATATACCTCTCCTGTCCCCTCAGCCTATCTACTTCTTCGAAGACGGCCTCAATCAAGTCTTTGAGAAGATTTTCATAAGTCTCTGCAAGAGCTCTCCTAGACTCAACTACCGCATCGTATAACATTTTTTCTCTTTCAAGTACTACATCGCTTTCAACCTTTGTAATCTGTTCAGAATATTTATTAAGCACTACGTCAGCTTCTTTCCTAATCTTTGTCTCTACTTCTACAACTAAGTTCTTTTCCAACTCTTCTAACTCACGAATTTTTTTAAGAATTAACTCTTCGAAGAGAGACATAGACGTCTCATCATAAGGGTTTTTAAATATCCTACCCGCCGAGTACCTGTCTTACAATTTGTAGGTAATTAACCTCTCGTTCCATGCCTTCTTCAACGCTGGGGATCTCCACTAACAACTTACGGGGGTTAGCCATGCGCAGAGCGTCGAGGTCTTTTCTAATAGCCTTGGCAATTTTTGAGGATATGAAAAAGACGTTGAAATTATCAAAATTCTTTTGTATAAACTCCAGCGCCTCTTCTGGATTGTCAACGTATCTTCCCTCGAAGCCTAAAAGCTTGAATAAACTAACTGTATACCTATCTCCCAAGACGATGTACATAACAGAAAAATTGGTCTAGTATATAAAATCACCAAGGCTCTTTCTTAAGGCCCAGTAAATATGCCACATAGTTCGTCCCCCTGTGGATAATCGGAGTAACCACCACAGCGGACAACACAACATCGAGGGGCAACTCGCGGTAGAGGCTGAGCATGAGAAACGCCACGAGCAGGAAGTCCAGCTGGTCTAGCGGAAACGCCGGGTGACCCCTCGGCATGCACAGCCGCCTTTTTACAAACGCCCCGATGAGGTCTCCTAATACGGCAGACGCCGACAAGACAAAGGCGTCTAGCAGAGTGAGGTAGTGGTATAACAAGTTGGGAAGGTATCCCAATAAGGTCCCCGCCGCAATGCCAATGGCGGCGCCCTCGAACGTCTTCCCATCGCCGAATAGCCTACGTCCGTCGACAAAACTTCTGCCAAAGTCGATGGGGTGCCTCCGCCTAAGCCTGCCAGCCAATACCGCAGAGCCGTTGGCCACATACGGGGGCCAGATTAAGAGGAATAAGGCCTCTAAAAAACTCATTCGTGTGTTTTCATTATGTGTACAACAAGCGACTTAATAGAGATAAAGCTTCGTCCACATATGCCACATATATAAGAACGGTCTTGTCTTTTAACAAAGTGTCTCCTCACGTGGTGTCTATACTCACGGCTCTTCACTTTTGAGTTACAGATGGGGCACACGACGTCCACCCCGCTCTTTTTGCCATGTTCGATGTAGTGCCGCACCACCTCGCGCCAGCTCACCTGTTTTTTGCAAATTGTACACGTCACCGTCACCACAGGAAGTGCGTATCCCCTGTCTGTACAAGATAGGCACAGCTCGGCGGCCATGGCAGTCTGAACAAACTTATTTATAAAACTCAATCACGCCCATGCGTAGAGGAGTCTCGCTGGTAGATTGGAAAAAAGGCCTAGTAGCCTATGTCGAAGCCGATGAGAAGGCGCTGGAGGAGTTTAAAAAAATCTTAGAACTATGTGGCAACAAGATAGAGCCCCGCAACGTGCCCTGCTTGTCGTCGCTCGCCTCTAAACTTGAAGTCAACTCTACAATATACGTCACAGACCTATACGGCATAGCCAACAGCCTGGCTTTTTCTAAAAAAATTCCTAGGGTTTCCCTGTTAGCTGAGGCGTGGACATACTTAGGAGAGCTTATTTGCGCCAAAGGAGAGGTGGAATGCGACGAAGAAGTAGGCCTCAGATGCTGTGTAAAATGCGACTTGGCGTGTCTACTTGCTAAAGTGCTCGGAATAGCAGGCCTAGGTACGAAAATAGACGTAAGAGAACAGGTAAAAAAGAGACTAGCTGGCGAAGGTTAACACTTCCTTCCGCGCAGAAGACCTGGCTTGTCTTAACATCTCTTTGTACTTATCCACGTCTTCCTCTATCTTGTCAAGCCGCTTCTCTACGTACGAGATGAAGTAGCTGATTAGAGGCTTAAGAGGCACGTAGTGGGCCCCCTTTAGGTAGTACTTGTTTACAATATCTTTAGCCCAGTAGATGGAGTGCCTCGCCACCGTTTTTAACAAGTCGACGTGTTCTGGGTAGAGGTTCAGCTTGTCTATCCAACCCGCTTTGTCAGAGCGCACGTGGCTCATGGGCACGTAAAAGAGCGGCACTATTAGGCTCCTATAAGGCCGTAGCCTCTCAATAAGTTCTATTGTTTCCACTACGTCGTCTGGCTGTTCGTCTGGTAGCCCAACTATGATAGTAATAGCTGGGATGAGCTTGACTTCGTGCATAATAGCCGCGGCTTCAACTACTATTTCGTGCCACTGTTCAATTTTGTAAGGAGCGGCCTTTCCGGGCATTATCCTCCTCGCCAGTCTTATAGAACCGGTCTCAAGCCCGATCTGCGCCCCCCACCAGTCCTGGTGCTCGTCGAGGATGATCTCTGAGAGTTTTGTAAACAACTTCCCCATCTTCTTTTCGCCGTGATATACAGCCACAAGAGTGGTGTGACTCCACCCCACTTTTCTATAATAACGCTTAGCCAGCTTGTGTAAGGCAATAAGCTTGTCTGGGTTTGGCTCCGTTGTGTGAGACCCGTAGAGAGGCACCTCGTCTGAGTGTAAAATGCCGTCCACGACGCCGGCTTTTGCATTGACTTTCAACTCTTCTTCAATCTTCTCAAGGGGGTACCACCTCATAGGTCTCAGAGTCACGGGGCAGAAGGCGCAACCCCTGGGACACCCCCTGCCGATTTCTACAAGGCCGTTTACACTGGGGAACTTAATCGTAGAGATCTCCTCCACCGCCGGCGCCTCTGACACCCCAACGTAGACATACCTAGGAAGCGGCTTTCCCTCAATGGCGTTTTTAACCAGGTCCACTACTAGCCTCTCCCCCTCTCCGTCGAAAATTACGTCAATTCCCCACTTCTCCACAAGCTCTGGGAAGTAGAGCCACTGCCACGCCGCCGGTCCTCCTACGATTACTTTAAGCCCGTTTTCAGCCTTTGCTTTTACAATATGCGGCGCTAGTCTTTCCATAAATCTCCTAAAGAACATGGCGTTCATGGGCTCTTTGCCGACGATAACCCCCCACGTACTGCTGGGCGGGTTGAGCCCAAAATAGTCGTGATGGCTTAGCATCAACACCTTTGCCTTTGGTAAATACTTGTGGACGTGGTCGGGGTCTATCACAGCGGCGTTTATTCCTGCGTCGATTAGCTTAGCCTCCATCTTCCTCATGCCGTAGGGCGCCTCTAACGGCCTCCCCCACTTATCTACCTTAATCTTTGGCGCAAATAAGAAGGAATGGAATTTCTCAGAAAGCCCGAAGGGCAGTTCTACAAAAACAGGGCCTGTGGTTCCAAAGCCAAGAAACTCCTTCCTGTGGTAGTTAGACATCATAGACCTGTCCGCGGTCAAAATTACGTCAAATGGCATAATACCACACGGCTTTCCATTTTTATAGTTTTTCACTAAAAAGTCCGATGGACGTAGTGGAATCGAAAGAAGTAGATAAGGAGTCCAAGAGAATGCTTCTTGAGTTGTTATATTCTATGGGCCCTCCGCCCATCGACGTAGTAATAATAGGCGCCGAGTCGACTAAGTTAGAGACAGACGACGTGTATGTGCTACACGTGTCTCTGCCTATCGATCCCTATAGAGTTCTGAGAGAAGTAGCCGTGGCACACGCGTTGACAGATCCTCAGCTGTTAGAAACGTGGTCGGCTCCCCCCGAGCTTAAACTCGACGAGTTGGCATACGAGCTCTCAGTTGCCATGTTGATGCGAATAGCCGACTTCCTCGTGGCAAGGGTGCAGCCAGCTCTCGTGGCGGAGAAAAACAGCCCCGAGGTCGTGGAAGGAGAAACTCTAGCATATACAGTTGTCCGCACCTTAGCCGTAGACGTATCCATAAGCCTGGCCCTCGCAGGCCACATGGGCCTAGCGCTTCAGATACTTAACAAATACTCGACGCACCCGGCGTACGACGTGTATAGGAGGTTTTGGGAATTCGCCCTCTCTAACTTCAAGTTTTTGTCTTTGTACAACTGGCTTCTCTTTTCGCTAGTCTAGTAAGCCCTCTTCTGTAATCCTAAACGACACCTCGCCCTCGGGGTGGTACGGAGAGTCGAATATCTTCGCTATCCTGACGTTTTCCTTAGACTTCCTAAGCCACAGCCTATAGGTAGCGCCGTGTGCAAGTATGTTGCCGCCAGCTGGCCTAAGCGGGTTGCCGAAGAAGACGTCGGGCTGGGCCATCACCTGGTTTGTTATAACCACAGCCACGTCGTACGCATCCGCAAGCCTCAACAAGTCGGCAACGTGTTTATTCAGCTTCTGCTGTCTCTCGGCCAAGTTCTCCCGTCCGGGAAACTCCGAGCGGAAGTGAGCTATTACCGAGTCTACTACGAAGAGGGCGACGTTGTGTTGTTTAATTATCGACTTGGCCTGTTCGACTAGTATCATCTGATGATCTGAGCTGTACGCCCTGGCGTAGAATATGTTGTGAAGAGCTTGGTCTGGGTCGAGCCCCCTCGCCTTTGCAATCTGCATAATCCGCTCAGGCCTAAAGGTGTTCTCGGTGTCTATGTAAATAGCCTTGGCGCCGAGCCCTCCCCTGTCCTCCGGCAGTTGCACCATTACCGCAAGCTGATGGCACAGTTGTGTCTTTCCTGAGCCGAACTCGCCGACGATCTCAGTGACAGCCCGCGTCTCGATGCCTCCTCCTAACAGCTCGTCTAAGGCTCTGACGCCCGTGGATATGCGCCTTATCTTCTTCCTCTTTTCATATACCTCTAGAGCAGAGATAAAGGAGTGTAGGCCTAGCATCCTTCTAGCAGCGTCTATGATTTGTTGTGCCCTCTCCTCATTCCCAATGATCTCCGCCAGCTCTTTCACAGAGGCGTAGGCCACGTCTCTCACGGTGTAATACCCCTTTTCTTTCAACTTTGCCCCGGTGACTCTGCCCACGCCCTCCAGCTCCTCTACGTCTAGCTCTGGGCTGACCTCTACGGTGGCCTGGACCTGCGCCGCCTCGGCCTCGGCTTTCTTCTTCTTCGATGACACGTTTAAATAGGGGCTGGGGTATATATTTTTAATGACGAAAACTTACCAAGCAGAGGCGTGACGATTGGGTCAGGGGCCGAGATATTTTAACAGAAGTCTTCTACGACGTGGCGTTGAAGAGAATTATACGCGACCAAGTGCCCCTCCACCTAGTGGACAAGATACCGACTTCCTTCGACATAATCGGCTCTCGAGGCGGGGCCGTGGCGATATTAGAAATCCCCCCCGAGTTGGAGGATTATAAATACGCCATAGCCAAGGCGGTGGTTCAGTTAAATAAACACGTAAAGGCGGTGTTGAGAAAGAAGGGGGGACGTGCGGGGGAGTTTAGATTATACCAATTCGAGGTCTTGATAGAGGGGCCCACCGAGGTGATACACAGAGAACATGGATATAGTATAAAGGTAGACCCCACCAAGGTCTACTTCTCTCCGCGTGACCAGACAGACAGACTTGAGATCGCCGGGCAGGTAAAAGAAGGCGAGAGGGTGCTGTACTTGTTCGCCGGGGTCGGCCCCTACGCCGTGGCTATTGCAAAACTTGCAAAGCCGAGGCTTGTAGTAGCCGTTGAGCTAAACCCCTGGGGGTTTAAGTACATGGTGGAGAACTTCAAAATAAATAAAATACGCAACGCAGTCGCGGTGCACGGAGACGTGGCAGAGGTGGCGCCCTTGTTTAAACAAAAGTTTGACCGCGTCTTACTAACCCTCCCCCTAGGCGCGTATAAGTACTTTCCCACTGCGTTAGAGTGCCTCGAAGAGGGGTACGTACACTTTTACCACCTCGGCAGAGAAGACGCGCCGTTTAAAGAAGCTGAGGAAGTAGTGTCGTCGTCTTGTCCAAACTGCCAAATAGTTGGAAGGAGAATTGTGAGAGACTACGCCCCTGGGGTGTATAAAGTACGCCTCGACATCTACAAGCCTAGAAAAACCTAGGCGTCCCGCCTTCTTCGCCTCCGCGCCTTCTTGTCGGCGGCTGTGGCTTCTGCTGCACGTACAACATTAAGATCGAGGGGACTTTTCCCTCGCGTGCAAATTTTGATAACAAGTCTCTGTACTCCGAGGTGTGTTCAATATCTACTTGTATAAACTTAACCGCCACTTCTCTAAGCATGCTCTCCAGCCGTCTTAGCATCTCCTCAGGCATCACTGAAGTAACCACGGGGTTACTGAGCCAGGACTCAAAGTCTTTCAATACGCGGGCTATATAGCTCAGCATGGCTTGCGCCGAGTACAACAGGGCAAGTCTGTCGGCAATTTTCATAGCCTCTCCGTGGGCCTCCAGCTCTTTTACTTGCCTCTCTTGTTCCTTTACCCATTGTTCTAGACGTTCCATCATCGACTCAAGATACTCTAGCACAGCCTCGGAGGTGGGAGTTTCATGAACCATAGGCCTAACTCCTTATCTGTATATAAGCCTTATGCCAAAAGCGCAGTTAGCACGAGGGGGAGGAGAAATATTACAGAAGCAACTAAAAGCCCTACTTTTTTATACATCTTAACTGCGTGTTGAATCTTTCTAAAGCCCTCTGTCCCTAATACCTCCGCCTCTACTTCAACCCTTAGATAAGACACGTGGTGAGCTCCCAACTTCTGTTCGGCGTCTCTGACGGCGGCGTCTACAAGGCTTAACACAGCCCCGTGGCCAAGCCTCTCCCCTACGATCCTGTAGCCTCTGCCAAGGCCGACCCCCGTGGCTCTGTGAGTATCGGTAGTCGCCACCTCCACCACTGCATAGCCTCTCTTCGTATACTCCCCTACAATTGCGTTGTACAATCCTCCGTGTAAGTTATTGCCGTCAAACACAACGAGAAGGCTTTTCACGCCGTCACATACAGACACTATGGCAGAAACCCCCCCAGGACCGATTTCAAGCCCTAGCGGGTCTAGGAGTGACGCATCCGCCTTGCCCACGCCCACTTCGAAGTTTTTACACGGGGCTGATTCGTGTAGTTTTTTTAAAACTTCGGCGAGGCTTGCAACGTCTTCGTCGTGCCACCTCACCTCGCCGTCGAACTTATTCTGAGCATCTACCAGTAAGAAGAGTCCTGGGTCCACCCTATTTGCAACCCATAGAGGTATGTCGTCTGAGGCGGAGGCCACTCTGCTCACTACTGCAAGATAAGGCTGCGTCCCAAGACTAAGCCCAGTGGCCTTGACGTCGCCTACTACGACTTGGCGCGGCATAATGCCTCTGGGAGGTTCTCCGTTTTTACTATACGCCAAGGCCTGTTTAACGGCGTCGAGGATTCTGTTAAGAGTCTGCTTAGTAACTGGGTCTCTCTCGTGGCTCCCAACTCCGTGGAGAAACACCAAGCGGTAACCAAGTCTCTCCACTTCTCTTGTCAAGACGTCTACTAACATGCCGCCTCCGATGTGTCGGAAAGGCCCCGGGTGGAAATCAGACACCACCACTACCCAGTTGCCTATACGGTAGAGATGAAGCGGCACTTTCTCCACCTTGGCCAGTTGTCTAAAGGCGTCTTCAATAACGTCGTCTTCTGAAAAAGCCGCGTAGAGAAAACTAGAAAACATACACACCGCATCTAAGCCGTCGGCCATTTTTCTTATAAGAGGCCTAAGGCCGTAAACCACTGCGGCGTATAAAATAGAAGCTATCGACAGGGGCGCTAGCCCCACTGAGTAGTAAAAAACAGACACTGCGGCGAAGGGGAGTACTAACAGAGGGCTTTTACACTTAAGCGACTGTACCACCACAGCCACTGTAGTAGCTCCTACTAAGGCAAATGAGAGAGGCGGCTTGCCGAGTAAAAAGTCGAAAAACGCCACAAGCAGAGATGACACAACTGCCACATAGTAAGACCTCCTGGGGTTTACCACAGTTTGATCCACGGCTAACATCAGCGTAAACATCACAGCGCCAAACGCCGCATACCACAGAGGAGCCTGGGGGTAGCGCCAGGCGTTTAACAAGGCGAAGACGACCAGGGCTAGGGTGGCGGCGGCGTTGATCTTCTTCGCAGACTTGCCGAACAACAAGGCGTAAGTTTTTTCAAACGTCCTCATAAAGACTCTATATACTGCCTAATAATACGAGAGTATTTCTGTGCAGAGACGCTCATATACAGATACCTATTAGCTCTAGGAAGTTTGTAAATATACATCTCTTCTTCCATCACATTAACAGTGGCATAGCCCACCTCCGAGATGTCCCACCTATTTTTAATCCTATTCCCCACATCCTTATGAAAACCGTGATCTACGTAGGGGTGTAGAATAACCACTCTGTCAAGTCCGTATAACAAAAAACTCTTGGCTATGGAGAAGCCGAGGTGATAAGTCTTAGACACATCAACATATCCAAAACCTGTGAGAGTATTATCTTCAGCTTTTGCCAATATGTCGATCTTGTCAGTGTATTTATTGGCCAGCTGAGGGACATAGGGCACCCCCTTTATAACCCTAGCTATCCGTCTGCCGAACAATACAGAGGCCTTTTCGATAAACCTGGCTACTGCGTCCACCACATCGACCTCGCCCCCCATCCCCCGCATGCTGACGATATAATGCTTTTTTACTTCGTACTCCTCTTCAGAGACCTCGGGAAGCGGGAGGTTCTCCAAAATGTCGTCAGATAATAACGTGTGTGGCAAGTAATACGCACTGTCCCACCTCTCCACAATACCGAGATTTGCCAAGGCCTCTAAGTGGCGACACAAGCCCTCTTCCCACAGACAGTCCAGCACAACACTTCCAGATAAATACATGTATACCGGGTTTTTCGTATTGACCCAGTTCAGCCTTATTTTTTGCAACAAGACCATCTGTTCAATTGTTAAATCTGCAACAGTTCTTCTAATTTTTTGAATTCCGTATATATTTGAGCAGTACTCAAATTCTCTTAAGTGGTCCTCTGCAGTGCAACCGCGCCTTATACAGCGAAAATCCACAAATCCAAAAATACCTATATAAAGTATTGCTCAAGGCCTCCTCTAAAGAAGACGGAGAGGTCTCTTGAAAACACGTCGCCGAGCTTTGGATTACGCAAAACAGCAGCGGGGTGATAGGTAACACATATCTCAACTTCTACGCCCGCCAGCCTCCCGCCGTAACACCTCCCCCTCAGCTCCCTCATGCTCTCAGCTCTCTTACCGATGAGCTTGAGCAATGTCTCGGCGCTGACTAGGCCAAGGGCCACGATCCGCCTAGGTCTCAGGAGCGTGATTTGGTTTATTAAGTAGGGGAGACATGCCTCCACTTCTTCGCTTGTAGGAGGTCTGTTATTAGGAGGCCTGCACTTAACTACATTCGTGATATAAACGTCAGCCCGCGCCACGCCTATTTTAGCTAAAGTCTTAGTTAAAAGCCGCCCCGCCGCGCCGACGAAGGGCCGCCCCTGCTCGTCCTCTTCTTTACCTGGAGCCTCTCCAACTATCATCACTCCCAGCTTGCCCGTCCCCTCGCCGGGTACTGCTTTTTTCCTTGTCTTGTGTAAAGGACATTTAGTACAATTCCTCACAGCTTCTTCCAGCTGAGCAATGTCGGTATACATAGCTATCTTAACTCATGACCTTTTAATACACCCACAGCGATTTATGTGTTTTGGAGATTGTTCTCAGCTGTGGCAAAGCAAGACAAGAAGGATGTAAAGTTGCCCACAGTAAAGGGCAAGCCGGTCTACATAGGGGGGGTGTTGTTAATAGGAGTTGCTGAGAAGGGGGAATTCGACGTAAGAAGAAAAAAACTGCTCTCTATCGAGATAAAAGATACCAACGGCCAGAGCTACTACTTAGATACCTCAAGCATCAAGGTGAAGATCACCAAGGAGTACGTTGACTTAGACGTCTCGGCGCTTCCAAGATTTTTCGAGATAAAGGTACGAGAAGTTAGTAAAATGATAGAAGACTTGAAAAAGACAAGGTCAGAGCTAGACAAGTCTTACCATAGGTTGGAAGAGGCCTTGGTGAAAGGCGTCATTGGGATGGACGTATACAACGAGCAGGTTAAGAAATTGCAAGAGAGGGAAAAGAGGCTGAGAGCCGCGTGTATAGATATGGAAAAGAGCATAGCGTCGGTGGGGCAGTCTCTGCAACAGCTAAAGGCGGAGCTGGAAAAGAAGAGAGAACGTCTCGAGGCTAAGAGGCTGTTGGACAAATTAGAAGAGGGAGAAGCTGAGGAGTTGGCTAAAATTCTCAACACACTAGGGAGCATAAACGCCCTTTCGCACCTAGTCACAAGCAGTGTAATACAACTACGCCTTATTTGTTAGTCAATTACGTCGGCCCCCGCACTGGGGCACAGCTCCTCGTCTAAACAGCCAAGAACTAAGTGCTCTCGGTTGGCCTTACACCGCCTGCAGTATAGGTATAGCCTCCCGCCGAAGAGCCCCAAGTTAAAACCAGCTTCGAACTCCCTCTCCTCGCCGCAGACAGTGCACTTCAGAAGCCACCTAGTCATCTTCTCGCCACTTTTTCTATATAATCCGCTAATGCGACGGCGGGGTTTACGCCAGTAGCTTGTTTAAAGCCTCTCCAATCTGGGCTGGCGTTTACTTCAAACACGACGTATCCCTCCTTGCCCTCGCCTATGTCAACGCCAGAGTATACAAGCCCCAGCACCTCAGTTGCCTTTACGGCAACTTCCTCCAGATCTGGACTGAGCTTGCAAGGGACTCCCACGGCGCCTTGTGCTATGTTGGTCTTCCAGCTGGTAGAGACGCGGTACATACAGCCGATGGGTCTTCCATCTACTACAATTATCCTAATGTCTCGATTAGGCTTCTCGACGTACTTCTGTATATACAGGGGGTTACGCGTGAGGAGAAGCGTCCTCATCACCTGGAACGCCACCTCGGCGTCTTCAAACAACATGGCGCCGAAGCCCCTGCTCCCCTGGATAGGCTTTAAGACCACTTTTCCAAGCTCCTTAGCTGCCGCATATCCAGCGTACAAGTCCTCGGTGACTACGGTAGGCGGCACGGGGATCCCCGCCTTCCCCAGGAGGTAAATGCTCTCAAGCTTATTTCTACATGTGAGCAAAGACTCCACGGGGTTTATGGCCGCCACGCCGCTTTTTTCGAGTATTTTAAGCGTAGAGACGCGTCTCATCAAAGTGTTTGCATCTACCACATACCCCAAGCCTCTTACTACTACCACCGACGCGTCGAGGGGCCCTCTTCTTGTCTCTACAGCGGCGTTGCCGTTTGAAATTCTTACAGAGAGACGCTGGACTGGGATGTACCTGACTCTAAGTCCCCTCTTCTTAACTTCAAAGTATATATCGCGGGTAGGCTCGTCAGGAGTTTGAGATTCTGCAACGATAACTACGCTCATAGGACTGAGTTGTGAAGGGGGTTTATAGATTTATTAATTACAAGTGGTGAGAGACGTGGGTAATTTATATGTCGCAAGCGGCGTGGCTATGTGTAAGTCTTGCGGCTTCGCCGCCCCTGCTCTGGACATGTGTAAAATTACTGAGACTTGCGTGGTGTGCGCCAGGGCGAAGCTTGGTGAGAAGTGTAACCTCTGTCCTGACAGGGAGAAATGTGACTTAGCAGTGGAGGGCATTATGTTTATAAAACGCCTAGAGCCCATCCTCGACGTCTATATAGACTTGGGCAAACATGTCGCAAGGCTTTTAGAGAAGTACGACAGGGTAGAACTCGGGGTTGTGTTTTTAAAAAACTTGATGGGCCTTGTAAAGCTTTTAGAAAAAGAGAGGGCAGAAAAGGCGTTTCCTCTGTGGGTTTCCACAGTATTAAGGGGAGATGTTGTGCCGAGGCTAATAAAGACGCCGTATGTAGTCAAGATAGACGTGGGGCGCCCCTTGGTCGCCTTCTGTGCTAAGTTTAAATGTACAGGGCTGGAGGCGCCGCTTAATAACTTGCTTAACGCGTTGCTAAGTCTATCGCTTATTGAAGGCGTGAAGGACCCCTCTCGCTACTTCCGCCTAGGCGTGTAGTAGTTCACCACCGCTTTTAAGAGTAGCGTAGAGTAAGCCGCTAAGCCCAGTGCTATGATTATCAACACGAGGTATAAATAGAAAAATTCATTTATTATGTGAGAAGCAGGCGGGAAGAGGGCGGAGGCAGAGAACACGATGGCTAATGCTGTGACCACAATGCTTGAGCGTATTAACTTTGTACTCGACGTAAACTCGCCCCTCGCCGTGGTGGCTCTAGATAAGAATACAAGTAAGGCCCCCGTAGCGAGGAGAATAAATGATAGAAGTACTAAAAGGCTTTGGACAAACACCGACGTGCCGTAGCCGCTGGCATACGCCGCGTTTAAGCTTAGGTAAACTGGGAGGTTGGTCGAGGCGTAGACGGCGCCGCCAACCAAGACTGCCACTAGGTAGAAGACGGTGGCGAAGAGGCCGTACAGGGAGTACCTCTGTTTTAACTCCTCCGACTTTTTATACAAAGCAGCCCTACTCATAGCTGTACGTACTCTCTAATTTTTATGTTACATGTCTTACACACCATAGTCCTTTCAAGAGTCCGCCTTCCGCTTAGCTGGTCAATTCGAAGAAACTGGTTAACTACCTCCATGTCTCTGCCACAAGAGGGGCATTTAACTAGCCACGTCAAGTATTCCGAATCCACGACATGTTAAACGTATTTATTTAAGAAGATTTGCGCCTCTGTGGACAAGCTCTCTCTCAGCGAGGTTGTGTCTAGGGTAAAAAATGGCGAGAACATTGAGGTAATCGGTTACGAAGAAGACTTAGTACTAGTAGACAAAGTCAAGGGAGTTGTAAAGGGAGACTTCTCACAAGAAGAGCTAAGCGAGCTTAAGAAAAGAAAGCCCAGAGGCAAGCCGACCCCCAAGCAGTTAGTGCTCGCCGCAGAGGTGGCGAAGAGGCTGGGCGAGGCTAGGCGGCAGTTTAAGATAATATTCGGACCTAAGGAGGTCACCATAAGGAGCGGGGGAGGGTTTATTAGGATCGTAGAAGGCGAGGTCAAGCTCGCTGGGTATAAAAGCCTAGAAGAAGACCCGCTCCCCATTATAATAGACGTCTTAAAGGCCTACGGCGAGGTCAAGTTGTTAAAGCCGTTGAAGTAGGCTTTTTCAAAATTACTACGTTGAGTCTCCCCCTCTTTTGAATCTCCACATAGCCCCCATCGCTTAGGCGTCTCAAGGCCTTGTGAACGGTGCTCTTGGGGAGGCCAAGTTCCTTAATTATCTCGCTTTGATATACAACGCCCTGCCGCTCTGCGAGAAGTTTTAAAATTGCTTTGTCTATGTCTGGCAGATCTTCGTTTGCAGACTCTACCTCTGTGTTGACCTGGGTGTCGTTAATAAGTCTCTTTAACTTTCGGCGTCCGGTGTAGGCGGCGAATAGCACCGCCGCCACTTGGATTATTAACAAGACGATGCCTAGCATGTTAGCTCCTCCTCAAGTCTCAACGCCTCAAGTATCGTGGCTACCCTGCCTTCTGCCTCAACTAAATATTTAGATGTCCGTACTTGAAAGCCGCGCTGAGCTAAGAGGTCGGCTGCGCATTTTTCGGTAGTGACTACATTCATTTTTCTTGCAATTTTGTCGTATTCCATAGTGATAAACCCCGAGACTCCCAGCCTTTTGCTCTTTCTAATTCTCACCACGTCGCGTTGTCCCTCCACAAGCCAACCCATGTGAAGAAGCGACTCCTTGACGTCGAGAAGAAGGGCTGAGACGTCCATTTCGCAGAGAGACTTCAAAGTAGCTACCAGTTCTGACAACGCTGGCGAGACCCTAAGGCCCCCCTCCTCCAGCACTACTCTATCTGCCACCTCTCTTACAGAGAGAAACGCCATTGTGACCTCAAGCTCGGGACCTTTAAACAACACCTCATCTCCAAAAACCTCTACTTCACACACAAAAGGCGCATTGCCACTAAATATAAAGATTACCAGGCAACATAAGCGCTTTTTATACCCAGATATAACCACACTACGTGAGGCAGGTGGACCTAGGCCCCTATCTGCGGTTCAAAGAAAAGTACCTAGAAAACGTCTTGTCTGGGAAGAAGAGAGTCACTGTTAGATACGGCGTTGTTAGGCCCAAGTTCACCCTAGTGTACATTGTGTGTTGTGACAAGATATACGGAGAGGCCTTCATTACTCGTGTTTACTACACTAAAGTGGAGAAATTGGGGGAAGAAGTGGTAGAAGCCGAAGGTTTTGAGTCCAGGGAGGTGCTTATCAACGAGCTTAGGGAGATCTACGGCTCTGTTAAAGAAGACGACACCGTATCCGTTATCTTTTTTACACTTGTAAGAAAATACGAAAAACCAGTGCCTCTTTCAGTCATGAGGAGTTGAGGCTATTTATATACGGGGCTCATCTAGTCCATGGGCTTGAGAAAATTGGTGGAGAGATTCGCTGGCAGATACGACTACTTAATTTTGACAAAACCCCCGAACTTGGCCTACTCAGTCGGCATGCCAGACGCCTTAGGTTTAGTGGTAGACTTGTCCACGGGGCACTCCATATTGTACGTATCTCGACTTGATTTTACACGAGCAAAGGCTGTGGCAAAGGTAGACAAAGTTGTGGCCTTGGCCTCTGCCGAGATACCGCCGCGTAGAGCAGGCGAAGAGCTTGTAATTGCGCCCAGCTTTTTAGAAGCAATAAAACCTCTACAAGAAAAGAAAGTAGCCTCTGATAGCAAAGACATAGGGGCCGACGTCTCTGCAGAGTTGCTTGAAGTACGGTCTGTAAAAGACGAGGAGGAGCTACAAGTAATAAAAGAGGCTTTGAAAATTACAGAAGGAGTCTACACTAGACTAAGCGAAATGAGACTAGTAGGACTCAGAGAGCGCGACGTGGCCGCCCTTGTATACAAGTGGTTTTTAGAAGACGGGGCTGATGGCGTCGCCTTCGACCCCATCGTGGCCTCCGGCCCCAACGGAGCCTTTCCCCACTACCGATACGGAGAGAGGAAGATTAAACATGGCGACTTAGTGGTAGTGGACATAGGCGCTAAGAAGGGCGTCTATTGTTCTGACATGACCAGAACGCTGGGTGCTACCACCGGAGTCCTAAAAGACGCCATGTACGCAGTTTACGAGGCATTAAAAGCCGCAGAGAAAGCAGTTAGAGAAGGCGTCTCCGCCGCTGAGGTGGATAAGACGGCCCGAGACGTAATTACGGAGTACGGCTTTGCCCCCTATTTCATTCACTCCACCGGACACGGCGTCGGCGTGGAGGTACACGAGCCGCCTAGGCTCTACGTCACGTCTAGAGAAACGTTGCGGAGAGGCAACGTGGTGACTATAGAGCCCGGGGTCTACATAGAGGGGGTAGGCGGCGTGAGGATAGAAGACATGGTGTACGTAGACGGGGGCGCGGTGGTGCTGAACAAGACGCCCCGCATCTTCTAGCGCCTTTTAGCAAAGACTCCCAAGCCCTCCTTCACATCCTCTACTACAAACCCAGTTTTCCTAAGCTTCTCCACCACTCTCCTCGCCGGGTTCAGCCCTCTGTACTTCGTCCCGGTCTGACTCACATAGTGAAATAAGCCGCCGCCCCTCTTTAAAATTCTAAAAAACTCTCTATACAAATATTCAGAGTACAGCCTCTGAGTAGCATGGCTAATACGCGGCGGGTCGTGTATCACGTAGTTAAAGGCGCCGTCTCTTACGGCGCGTATTAAATCCACGCAGTCTCCCATCACTATATCTACGACGGGAGACCACAGACCTCGGCTGTAGGGGTTGTAGGTAGCTAGGGCCAGCACGTTGAGGTCTGCCTCAACAGTTAGGACGTAGCGCGCCCCCCTCCTCAAAGCCTCGACTGCGGTATAGCCGAGCCCGGTACAACACTCAAAGACCCGTCCCCACACTCCCGCTACTTTCCTCGCCGCGAGGCTCAGAGGGTTTTCTAACACGCTGTGCATAGTAATTCCATCTATCATCAAAGTGGGGGCCCAACCCCTCTTAAACACACACAGTTTGTAAAAATGCCTATCTGCTATAGACAACTCACGCCACCTACCTCTCACAAGCGCATACACCTCGCAGTCCCCAGCCTCTGGCAATTCATCTAGGGCAATTTCGTAGTCGGCCCCCCCGTAGTTAAACTTGGCGTACCGCCCGGCGTACGTCACTTTAGACTTCGAAATTTCTAAGTCAAAAGATACAAACTCCCTCTTCTCTACTAAGTCTTCTACCTGCCACCTAGACAGAACTGGCACCACTGTAGACTCCGCGTCCTGTTTTTCAAAATTTTCGGCCTACCCCTATGTCTTTTTCATAACTCCTGAAAATAAATAGGGAGACGCATCAGATATCCATGTACGTACAATACCAGCGCTACTCTCCGGTGGGGGAATACCTCCGCCTCGTGATTATGAAGAGGTTGTCTCAGGGCCCGGCGCCAGTCGAGGAAATAGACCGACTGGCGAAGAAGGCAGTAGAGGAGCTGGGGGAGAGGTACGACTGGAGAGTCTGGCCGCAACTCCTCAAGAGGGAGGTGGTTATAAAAAACGGAACCGCCGAGCTGACGAGGGAGGGCAAGTGGATATACGAACAGACCTGGGAAGAGGTGGCGGCGTATGTAAGCAAAAAACTAGGCGTACCCCTGCCGTAGTTTCCTAACGGCTAAGTCTAGAAGAGGCTCGAGTACCGCTTTTATATATTTCAAGGCCTCTTCTCCGCAACGTTCAAGCGCCCCTCTTCTGACGTGTATAAACACGTGAGGCGCCCTCTTCCACGCCTCGTTCACGGCGGCCACCAGCGGCGAGATTTCAGAAATTGAAATACGCCCGTTAGCCGTAGATATGTACAAATCCTCGGCACGTGGGTCAAAGCTGACGTAAGACACTACGACGTCGTCGGGAGTCAGTCTACACCTCTCCCCAAGCTCTACGTTAAGCCGCTCCACAAGGCTACTCTTCAAGCGGCTGACCAGGGCCCAGTGAGGTGGTCCCAAGCGGTCTATAGCCTCGTTTAGCCTGGCCGGCTCTTTGAAAATTTCTAAGAAGTCCTTCTCCCTCTTCCACAAGGCGACGTAGTCGAGCCTCTTGCGAGAGAGGAGGTCTCTAAACCTCTGGTCTCTGACAAAGACAGAAGTGAAGTAGTCGTCGGTAGCCTTCCACACTACCTCACCGTCCACTTCGCCTGTGATGAATTTAGCCAAGTCGCAGAGGTATTGACAAATTGTCTCGTCTCCCTGGCCTTGTAAACACTTCTCTATGTTGTCAGCTATTATTTCTCTGGCAACTTCGGTAAATAACACGGTCTTGTGGTGTAGGTAGACGTGTCTGTACAAGTTGTACCTAGTGATTAAGTAGCCCTCTAAGTTTACCCTCGCCTTCTCGTTAAATTGAAACTTTCCGCCAACGACTTCAAGATTTTCTATAATTCGTTCAAGATCTATGTGAGTAAAACTGGTCCCCACGGCGGCGCCTGTGAAGTACATATCTCTCATAATATAGTCGAGCCTATCTGCATCAAAGTCGCCTGAGAGGATGTTACCTAACGTCTTGTACTCCCCGCCTCTATCAAATAACAACGCCTTAATTACACCAACGTCGTATCCTAGCTTAGAAAGCTTGGCCTCCAGCTTTTCTATTAATAGACGCGTTGTAACTTCGTGGGGCTTCGCCACATCAAACATAGAAATATCGACGTCGACGCAACCCCTTTTTGTTGCCATATGTAACAAATCCACCGCCAGGGACTCAAAGGAATGGGAAAACGGCAAGTGTCCTAAGTCGTGGAGCAAGGCGGTTACTCTGAGGTGTTTTAACAAATATTCATCTACGCGGCCCCGTTCTTGTTGCATGACCCGCTCTCCGAGCAATGTGGCTATGTGCATGACGCCGAGGCTGTGGTCAAACCTAGTATGAGTCGCCGTGGGGTAGACCAAGTAGACAAACCCCAACTGTTTCACATACCTAAGTCTCTGTATTACCGGCTCCCCGTCTATGAGCTCCACCTCCTCTTCGGTGAGCTTAACAAAGCCATGGACGGGGTCTCTGATAGCTTTTTTAAACTGCACATGAAGAGGGGATTGTGTGTTTATAAGAGTGGCAGAGGTATATAAGGCCACAGGTGGGGGAAGCCCATGCGGTTAGCTGTAGTAGGCGCTGGGCCCGCCGGCTTATCCTTTGCATCTAAGATTCAAGACGTCGACGTGTTTGAAGAACACGAAGCCGTGGGCCTCCCTAGGCACTGCACCGGCCTCGTAAGCGCAAAGTCAGCCGAGGCTGTGGGCATTCCGAAAAGCGTAGTGGTAAACAAGTACGAGGATTTAGTAGTCACAGACCTAAGGAATAAGATCTACTTTCGCGTCAAAGAAGGCATATACCTCCTCGACAGGCCTGGGCTTGAGCAAAAACTAGCGGAACGTGTGCCCAAGATTTACTACGGGAAGAAAGTGGTGGCGGTGGAGAGGGGTTATGTGTATACCTTAGACGGCAAAAGACACGGCCCCTACGACTACGTAGTCTTGGCAGAGGGCTCGGCTAGAAGACTGTCAAGTAGGTACGGCCACGTGGTGAGGCTCCCGGGCCTACAGGTGGATGTAAAAACCGCCGCCCCGCCGCCTGGCATCACTGTGATTTACAACCAGCAGATTTCTAAGGCGTACTTCGCCTGGACTGTGGAAATCGATAGGGGACTGTACAGAGTAGGTCTTGCAGATAGTTGTTGCGTCGTAGAGAAGCTTAGAAAATTACTAAAAGCAGTGAGGGGCAGCCCCGTGGGAAGACCATTCGGCGGCGGCGTCTTGGCAGGTCCTCCCTTAAAGAGGCTAGTCCACGGCAGAGTTGTGGCCTTGGGAGACGCCGCCGGGTTGGTAAAGCCTCTAAGCGGCGGCGGGATCGTGCTGTCGACCCTCAGCGGCGCCGTGGCCGCAGACGCCTTGTTGAAAGGAGACCCGTACATATACGAACGCCGCACTTATCTGTTGCGCTTAAAGCTAAGAGCCGCTTTCCACGCCTTTGTTGTGCTCTACGGCATGAGGCTTGTAGACAAGCTACTCGAAGTCCTAGACGGAGGGGAGTACACGGCCGTGGACTACGACGATCACTTAAAGACGCTGGTAACAGCAGCTTTGACAGACCCCAGGGCGCCCAGGGCTCTGGGAACCCTTCTCCAGTACTTACCGCGTTATAGATATGTTACGCATCTCCTCTAACAAGCGGCGGCCAGGGCCTTGGAAGTACTT
The DNA here is from genome assembly GCA_041287325.1 of Pyrobaculum sp. Classification (GTDB taxonomy): domain Archaea; phylum Thermoproteota; class Thermoprotei; order Thermoproteales; family Thermoproteaceae; genus Pyrobaculum. The sequence goes on from JBEULK010000076.1 coordinate 39,370, forward strand.
GTAGATGGGCTCTAACAAGGAATTTAGGGTCTCCGCCGCGGCTGTTTTTAAATCTGCCGGGTGGATCCTTCCCTCTTTGTACAACGTCTCTAGCTCCTCGTAGCGCCACACCTCCAGGTCTCCTCCGTACTGGGCGGGTCTCTTTATAACAAAAGGAGTCTTCCTCTCTTCGCGGAATGCGGAAATACGTATCAGCTCTAACACTGGGTTGTACTCTACGTCGCGGGGCGGGCAGTAGGCCTTGGAAATCTTCTGCCTAACCTCCTCCGGGCTGTCGTGGACAAATATGGCGCTCTGAGGAATGCTCTTCGACATCTTCAACTCGCTGAGCTCCTCCTTACTGCTGGGCTTCGTGGAGATGTTTAATGCGGGTAGTAGCCTGTGGTGTAACGCCACTGGCTTTACCCTCTTGCCGTTTACAGTAAGTGGATAGAACCTAATCTTGTCTGCCACTTGTCTTGCCAAGATGTGGGCCCTCCTTTGGTCAATTCCGCCGTGTGGAATATGCGCCTCCAGCGCAAATACATCGGCGACTTGTAACGGCGGGTATACCAAATAGGCAAGGGGGATAGACTCTCCCATCTTCCTCCCCAGAATCGTCAAACTGTGTCTCACCTGGGACAAAGTCACATGTCTTGTAATATCCATCAACAAGAGCCAATACTCGTCGTTGTGGTGGTAGAGCTCTGAGCCTAGCACAAAGCGTGTGGCGTCTGGGTCTCCGCCGAGCGTCTCAATAATCTTCTTAAAAGTCTCCACGTAGTAAGTCACCGCAACCCTCCTAATTGTGTCTAAGTCCCCTCCGAGCTTGCCGTTAAGCCAGGAGTGGATGTCTGCGAGGAAGACGGTGGTCCTAACGCCGGCTTTTTGGAGGTCAACCACCTTCGACATGCTCACAATGCCGGTACCTATGTGAATAAAGCCGCTTATCTCAAACCCAATGTAGTGGTTCAGTTTATACCCCCCTTGGAAGAGCTCCCTCAGCTCTTCGACTGTGAGAACCTCCTCGGCGGGGTACTTAAGCACAAGCGACAACTTAGTCTCTACATCCATGCTTCTAAAAATAGTAGTAAATTTAAACGATGTCATGCATCGAGGCAACGCTAAGAGGCGAGGTGCCGTACGACGTCTTTACAGCCAGGGGTCATCAGAACATAACTGCGCTCAACACCAAGACGTTAGAAATCACAAAAGACTCCTACGTGACGAAGAGAGGCGACTGTATCGTGGCCTGTTGCTCTGAAAAAGCGGCGGGAGAGTTGAGAAATGAGGTAAGAGAGGCAATGAAGAAAAGAGGGGAGGTGGTGGTGATAATAGACGCTGGAATGTTTTTTGACTACGTCTTGGCGTACACGCCAGGCGTTATGCCGACATCAAAGTGGCGGATAGTGGTGAGAAAAAGCGCGTATGTAGACGACTCCACCGTGGCGATATTAAGCAGAAAAGCCGCCGCAGATTTAGACAGGAGACTCGTAAGAGAGCTTAAAAATGGCATCCCCGTGAGGATAGTGGTGGGCGTCTGCCCCATACGTATTTAAAACTAAGAGGCGTAGATACCGTGTCGGCGTGGGATGAGGTAAGGCGGCTTTTAGCCAGGAAGCTCTTCCACGTCCTTTTCGCGGCTTTAATGGCAGTGCCCTTTGTCTACAACGTGCCTTTCGAGTACTATGTAACCTCACTTGTTATAATAAGCGGCTTGGTGTACTCCATACAAGTCAGGCAACCCGCCACGTGGAGAGAACTGCGTCAAAACTTTTTCAAAACTTTCGAAGAAATTTTCGAAAGACTAGAACAACTACTCCCCTTAGACAAGCCCGAGCTTAGGTCGCAGTACTTCAAGACATTGCGTCAACTAGAGGAGCTGATAGAATCTGCCGAGAGAGATTACGAGAAGAGACACGGCTACCTAGGCATTTTAATGGGAGCCGTGGGGTTTCTCGCGGCATACGTAATGTTTGGGAAGGGACCTCTTCTTGCGTCAATCATCAGCATGGCGGTGTACGACGCAGTTAGCGCCATAGCAGGCACGGTGGTGAAAAGCCGTAGAGCGGGTAAAATCTCAGTAAGCGGCACTTTGCTGGGCTTCTTTGCAAACATACTTGCCTTAATAGCCGTCGGCTTCAGCCCCCCCTCGGCCCTGTTGATAACAGCACTTGTAGTACTCGCCGACGCGTTCAGCCCAGAGGATAACCTAACAATCCCAATAGCGGCCGCCGCGGGGGCCTACTTCCTCCCGTAAAAAATCCCCTCAACTCTTACCCCCAGCCTCTTAGCCGCAGAAGCCAGACGCCCGTCGTCAGTCACGAGAACACACCCAGTTTCCAGCGCCAAAGCCAACACAGAGGCGTCTGCCGCGGAGAGACCCTTAAATTTTTGCAAGACCTCTCTAACTCTTGTCCCCTCCACCTCAACCACCCTGACCCCCAGGACCTCTACAGCGGCCTGGGCCCTCGGATCTCTTAACTCCTCCACCACTTCTTTAGTTGTGTATAAAACGCCTGTAAAAATCCTTAAGTCTCTGCCGTGGAGAAAAGCGGACGTGTCTAAGACGTGGCAACTCATAGACTCCTAAGCCTTTCCATTACTCTAGATAGGAAGTTAAACTCGCCGAAGACGGCTAACTTCAGCGTCTTGTCCCCCCGCCCAATCACAAACCTCCTCCCCTCCTCACCTCCGCGCCCATCGCACAGCGCCACCGCGTCCTCGGCGGCTTCAACCTCCACGTATTTAGACGAGAGGACTAGGGGGCGTAGGAAAAGGGTGTAAGGGGCTATGAAAGACACCACCACCGCGTCTAACCTGTAGTCTACAACAGGCCCGAACGTAGACGCCACGTAGCCAGAAGTCCCATGAGGCGTTGAGACTAAGACCCCGTCCGCCCTCCCCACCACTTGTCCCTCCGCAGTCGCCACTCTAAAACTCAGAAGCTTCCCCAGCTCCCTCCGAAAAATGGAGATCTCATTCACGGCAATGCAGTTGCCCAGACGCAGGGTAGACAACTCCACTACTTTATACTCGCCTCGGCTGACGCGGCTCACCGCCTCTTCTAATGGAATAGAGATATCTGCGCTACGGTAGAAATTAACTCTGCCCATCCCCAAATGAACCACTACCGAGTCCAAGACACAGGGATATCTTCTCGCAGCCTCAAGCAGAGTCCCGTCTCCTCCAAGAATAAAAACGTGGGTAAAACGTTGGCTACAACTCAACTCAACGGCGCCGTATTTTCTCATCGCGACCTCAGCCACGTGGCGTAGGTCGGGGCGGTAAAACACGGCGAACACGGACATAAACTAACCCCTTATTTAATTTATATGTAAAAGACGCAGAGAAGTTCCTTGAGGAGGGGTTTTTGAAGTACTCTACACCTGTAACATCGACGTATTAATAATCTCGAAGAACTACGTAGTAGAACTGCCTCGAAAATATGCAAGACGAGATGTGGAAAACTAGCCCAAGAGCTATGCGGCAGATGTCTATGTATAGACGACGGGAGTAGGCAATATCTCATAAAATTCTACACACTTAAGACAGAGGTGGAAAAAATCGGGGAGTTGTTGAGACTAGCCGCTGAGAAAAAAGGCCTTACAATAAGTACTGGAACTCCTCTAAGCCAAGTCTTTTCAACGTCTCATAAGTAGGCTTGCCGTCTACCCAGCCTCTCAGTTTGTAGTACTCCTTAATCCCCTCGTCGAACATCTTAGAGGCAGTGTGCCCAGTAGCCGGGCCGGTCTTGATAGGCTCTCTCATCTTCGGCGGCAACTCGTCCTTGAGCCATTTGCCCTCTTTTACGTGGAATAGCCTCTCTATGTTGAAAATACGCTCGCCAACCACTAGCAAGTCTTGGCCTGTAACGCCCCAGTCAAACGCCGCGTTGAACAAGTCCGCTAGGTGCTTTTCAAATATGCCGTCTTTGTCCAACGTGGCAAACTTACAGTAAGTCACCGAGTCTGTCAACGCCATTAAATGCTGGGCGTAGATTACTAACCTCACCTGTTTCGAAATACACTCGGGGGTCTCGCATAGTGGGTCTACCTTCTCGGGGACTCCCAACACCTCCCAAGTGGGGCTGTAGGCCTCTAGGTGGTCGCCGCCGCGGTTTGCCGTGACGTACGAAATGGCGAAGCCCTTCAAAGCCCTGGGGTCGTAGGCCGGGAAGCCTTGGCCTCTAGAGCCTACAAAGGCGTCGGGGGCTCCGTATTTATTCGCAAGCCTCCAGTCGCCCTCAGCCAAGTCGTCTCCAACGTCGTCTCTGTAGGCAGTCTTGTAGACAAGATCAATAAGCGCGCCGGCGTCGCCCCAGTCGATGTCGTACTTGATCTTACCCCTCTTGACTAGTTCTAAGAATGTGCCTAGGGTGTTGCCCAGCGATATGGTGTCAAGGCCAAGCTCGTTGGCGAGCTTTTCCAACTTCAAAACGGCGTCTGGTTGCCCGAGCCCCAGATTGCCGCCTAGCGACCAGGTGGACTCGTACTCATACTTAATCTTCTCGCCGGCTACTTTATAGGGACCTGAGGTCACTACAGTCATCTGTGTGCATTGTATAGGACATAACATACATGCATGGACTTCCTTGACATAGTTTTGTTTGATATACTCTCCGCTTAGCTTATCAGCTTGTTCAAAGTACCCAGTTTCAAAGTTACGGGTGGGGTACCCGCCTATAGAGTTGATTATATTTGTGAGGAGGTTGGTGCCGTACTGGTGCAACGCCTTTGAGGTAGCTGCGTTCATCAACATTGTGGAGTACTCAGTGGCCACTTTCAAGAACCTCTGTTTATCCACAAGCTCTCTCATTGGGTAGTGGGTGCCCCACACCACAATGCCTTTCAGCTTCTTGGCGCCTGCCACTGCGCCGAGCCCGCCGCGTCCCGCGAAGCGCTCGTAGTCGCTGAAGCGTAGCCCGGCGATACGGACGAGGTTCTCGCCGGCGGGGCCGATCGTCATGACGCCAGCCTTTTTCTCATCTGGCTCAAAACCTGCGTCTTGTAACAACGCCCTCGTGGCGGCGCCGGTCCACTTGCCCCATATATGCTTCGCGGGCCTTATGGCAACCTCTCCGTCTTTAATTAGAATGTAGACGGGGTCCTCTGCCTTTCCCTCAATTATTATGCCGTCGTAGCCCGTCCTCCTGAGCCAGTAGGCGAAGTTGCCACCTGCGTTGGAATGAGTGTAAGACCCTGTGAGAGGGCTTTTGCCCACTACGGTTATACGACTTGTGGTCAAGTTCGCAGTGCCCGACAGAGGACCTGCAAATATGTACAGCTTATTCGACGGCGACAGCGGGTCTATGCCGCGGGGCAACTCCTTCAGAGCCAGATAGGCGCCTAGCCCCCTGCCGCCTAAGAACTTCTTCACCACGTCTTCTTTGTAGACCTCCTCGCTGACTTTTTCTGTGGACAGATCTACTCTTAATATTTTGAACACCACCATAGACGTGTAGAAGTCTTCTATTTTTAACAGTTAATAGTTTACGAAATTTAAATTTATAATCAAACTAACAAGTTGGGGGATCAATAGTTCTTATTCTTAATGATGAGTTTTTAATTATAGTTAATTTTAAATTTCTCAAAGATAACTTAGCACTTGTTACATAGTATTATGTGTAAATTTAAAAAGGCCCTCCTACAAACAGCCATGGAACTATACCTCGTCTCGACCATCTCCCTGTTGGCCCTCCTCTTGTTCCTAGCCAAGGACAACATATACGCCTCTCTCTTGTTAGCCGCCGTCGGCGTAGCAGTTGCGCTGGGGGCCGCGGCGTATAAGGGCCCCATTGCGTTTATCCTCGTCTCGCTGGTCTACGTTGTGGCGTCGCTGACGCTTGTAATTGTGGCGGCCGCGTCTATCGGCGACGCGCCTAAGACTATTTCTGTGAGGATCACGGCGCCGCTGGCCTTGTTGTTAATCCCAACAGTTTTCCTAAGCGTGCCTAAGGCAGGCGCCGCGCAGCCAGCTGGCTTGGACTACGTCCTCATCCCCTTGCTTGCAGTGTTTGTAATCTACGCGTTGAAAATAGCCATTGAGATGTCCATATGACGGAGTTGTTGGTAATCGCGGCTCTTGCAACAATAGGCTTGGCCGTCATTGCAACCGCCGTCTCACTGGTAAGAGTAGTCATCGGGGCGGAGGTGTTGACGCTGTCTGCCATATACGCGGCGGCGGTTTACGGCGACTTAAATACGTTGGCGGTGGCCGCCGGAGTGGGGGTGGTGGAGACGCTGATGCTAGTCGCCACGTTGTTCAAGATGGCTAAGGAGGGCTATGTATGAGCTGTTTGTACTGACAACAGTTCTTGCAGTTGTATTGGCGTTAGCCGCGGTGCGTCTAGGCGTGCTGGCTGGCTTGGCGTCGATTGCCGTGATGTTTGCCTACCTGGCGTTGGGCGGTAGGCACGTCTTGTTGGAGAAGGTGCCGTATATAGGAGACGTGGCGGTGTCGGCAACTCCCGATAAGTTACCCTTTATGGCAGTTTCCCTAGTCCTGGGGCTTTTAGCCACAGCCTACGCCCCCCGGTACCTGAGCCACGTCCGCGCGGAGAAGTGGTACTACGCGGTGAACTCGTTCTACGTGTTGTCCTTTGTCTGGCTAATCATGTTTGAAAACTTGGTGTTCGTCTTCCTCGCCCTTGAGCTGAGTATCATCACCAGCTTCCTCCTCATATGGTACTTCGGCTACGGGAATAGGAGAGTGGTGGCCCTCTTGTACTTTATATGGGCCCAGGTGGGCTCTATCCTGTTCCTAGTGGGGACAGCCTTGGGCCAGTCTTTCGACGCGGCTACGTTTAAAGCCTACGGTACGGCGGCCCTCTTACTACTAGTCGGGATGTTAATCAAGATGGGAACTCTGGGCGTGCACTTCTGGCTTCCCTACGCCCACGCCGAGGCGCCCACTCCTCTCTCCGCCCTTCTGAGCCCTGTACATGTGGGGCTTATGTCGTACTGGATATGGAGGCTGAAGGCTGGGACGGACTGGCCGCTGGAGGCGCTGTACCTCTACGGCCTCTTGACGGCGATTTACGGCTCCCTCCTCGTGTTTAGGGAGGTGGATATAAAGAGGGCCCTCGCTGATTCCACCATCGCCAACATGGGGCTTTTAGTTGCCGCTGCCTCTATTAAGGGCGGGTTCGGGTACTGGGCCACCGCCTTGTTATTTACTTCGCATGCCTTCGCGAAGGCGGCGGGCTTCATGCTCTCTGGTATATACATCGTACAGCTACACACAAGAGAGATAGATCAATTGGCGTGGGACCGCAAGATGCTTGCCCTTGGGCTCCTCGCTTTCGTGGCCTTGTCGGGGGTGTTTGGGCTGGGGCTTGTGGCTAAGATATACGTAGCCCTAGGCGTGCCTCACAGTGTCTCAGCAGTTGTCTTGCTGGTTGTTGCCTTGTTCTCCACGGCGTTGTACAACTTTTATCTTTTCAATAGGATGTACAGGGCGGGCGCAGGTGAGGTAAAGGCGCCTGTAGACATGTACTATACCTCGCTCATGGCCGCCGCCATGCCTTACGTATTGCTCGCGGCGTTGCCATGGCTACTCCACTAGAATACATACTAGCCGTAGCCTTCTTAACGCCTCTGGCGGACCTGGCAACTAGGAGAGGCGTCGCGGCGCTGGCGATAAGCGCCTACGTCCTGTACGTAGCCGCCCTTGGAGACGCCTCGCCGCTTACCAATTTTGTAAAATTCGACGAGTTAACCAGGGGCTTGTTCATATTCATAAGCGGGGTATACTTCGCCGTGTCTGTCTATTCCTACTTCTACATGAGAGATGCGGAGAGAAGGGGGTGGTTCTGGGCTTGGATGAACCTCTTCTACGCTTCCATGCTCATTTTCGTCGCGGCGGACCACTACGTTTTGCTAATCCTAGGCTGGGGAGGCCTAGACGTAGCCAGCTGGAGCCTGATCTTGACGTACAGAGACGACGACGAGATGGGACGCGTAGGACCCGGCGATCGGAAGTGGGGCCTCCTCTGGCTCTGGACGCCCAGCTCCTCGGCCCTGCGGGCTATTTTGACCGTGGAGGTAGGCTCAGCCTCTCTGCTGGCCGGCATGGGCCTTGCCTCTGCGGCCTACAACACGCCGTACATCTCTCAGTGGGGTCAGCTGGGGGAGCTCTCCACAATGTTAGTACTACTCGCCGCCTTTGTGAAATCTGCCCAGTTGCCCTTCACAGACTGGCTCATGACCGCCATGTCCGCCCCCACGCCGGTAAGTGCCCTTCTACACTCCTCTACAATGGTCAAGGCGGGGCCTATACTGTTGTTAAAACTCCACGGAGTGCTGAGCCCAGCGGCCGCGCCCGTGGCATTTGCAGTAGGCGTCGCCACGGCGCTTTACGGCGGACTCGTGGCGCTGGGGCAGAGAGAGCCTAAGGTCCTCCTAGCCGCCTCGACAACCTCTTACCTGGGGCTAATCACCGCCTACGCCTTGAAGAACCCGGAGGAGGCCCTGTGGCTTATCTACGCACACGGCGTTGCCAAGGCCGCCTTGTTCATGGCAGTGGGGCACGCCATACACGAGACCCACAGCAGAGCCCCCGAGGAGTATCCACTCTCCTCAAAGATAACCATGGGACTAGCTCTCCTAACCCTTGTAGGGCTCACGCCTCTTGGCGCCCTGGCCAAGGCCCATGCAGAGCTCTGGACCTTAGCCTTCAGTGCCCTTACGGCCGGGTATTTGGGGAGGCTGATCCTGAGGACCGCCACGGAGACGACCATAGGCGCAATGGCGGCGCCGTACACAGCCTTGGCGGCCTCCAGCTTGGCCTTCCCGCAGTTGCCTAACCCCATATGGGCCGTGGCGCTTCTAGGCATGGCTCTTGCGTATGTGCCTCCTCCGGAGGCGTTGACAAGGCGGCTCTGGCTACCCTGGCTATTTGACGTGTTGGCCCCCCGCGTCTTTAACTATGTAAAGAGCTTTGCGGCCAGGGCAGACGAGCTACTAGATAAGGTGTTGTTTAGAACACAAGAGCTTTGGCACATGGCAGTTGCCGCGGTCACTGTGGCAGACCACGCAGTGGACATCGCGCTCCACGACGGCTTTACAGAGGCCGTGAGGAGGGCGTCACGAGCCGTGTCGGCTAGGAACTTCGACTACTACATATACGTAGGAGGCGTGGGGGTAGGCGTCTTGCTACTGTTGGTGTTGATATGGATCTACTAGTGGCGCTCCTCGTCGCCGGCTACGCGGCGCTTCGCGTCGTGGTCAGGTTTGTATACGTAGACTTGGTGTACATATCTGCGTTGGCCTACCTTGCCTATTCGCTAGGGCGGCTTGACTTGGCGGCTTTCTCCTCAGTATACATCCTCGCCACGGTCATGGTGGCCAAGGGCAAGTTTACAGGTCAGGCAGGAATGGCGTCTGCGCTGTCTTACACCGGGGCCATCTTAATCTCATCAGGGCTTCCTCATCTACAAGCGCTGGGCTTCGCCATGGCCACCATGGCCCCCGCCTTGTTGCTAGTCACTGAGGCAGACAGGGGGTCGCTGGAGGGGCTCTTCCGCTACCTGGTCATATCCACCGTCGTCACCAACTTCTTAATAATCGGACTGTCAACCAGGGGCGGGACTTTCGGCGAGTTTTTCATACTCATGGCAGTGATCGCAGAGATGGGGGCCGCGCCCCTCTACGTGTGGGTTGTAGACGTCTACGGCAGGTCTAGCCCCGCCGGCCTCGCGGCCCTGGCCAGCCTCCCCAAGCTAGCCGCCGGCTTTGTCTTAATGTACGTAGCCCCCGAGCTCCCGCCCGCGGCTTTCTACGCAGTAGGCGCCGTGTCCATGTTGCTAGGCAACCTAGGCGCCCTTACCAGCGGAGATTTGAGAAGAGTGTTGGCGTACTCCACGGTGGCGCACGCTGGCTTTGCCCTCTTTGCCTACCCCCTGTCGCCAGCCGTCTCAGTGTTGCTCATCTTAGCAGACGCCGTGGGGAAGATGGCTTTGTTTAGCCACCTCTCGGCGGGGTCTGCCAGGTGGCCAGCCGTGGTTATGGCTATGAACCAGATAGGGATTCCTCCTGCCCTTGGCTTTTGGCCAAAGTTGTTAATTATAGTTCTAACTGCACAGCACCTAGGCCCAGTTGCCGCCGCCTATTTGCTGGGAAACGTCGTGCTCTCCGTGCCGTATTACTTTAGAGTAGCCCGCGATCTGCCCGAGGGGGCGCTCCGGTTTCCGGCGGCGGTTGCTGTATTTACAACAGTGGCTGGCGCGGCGGCTCCTCTGTGGCTGGCCGCGGTTCTTTCTTAATCTATCATTATATTAAGTTAAAGTTTTTCCAAACCTCTATTTACATGAACATTTCTAGTCCATAGAGAAACTTAAATATTACATTCCACGTGTGTACATGCGAGTGGAGACGGTTTGGATTGGCAGAGGGGGGCAGGGAATCGTCACGGCTACTTACATAATCGCTGATGCCACTATTTTCGACGGTTTTTACGCTATTGCAAACCCCGAGTTCGGGGCGGAGAGGAGAGGCGCCCCGGTCAAGGCGTTTTTAACAATTAGTAAAAACCCAATCGAGGACCAGGAACCTGTTAAGACGCCCGACGTGGTGGTGGTTTTTGACGACAAGTTAATTAATAGCATGAGGTTTGTCATAGATGCAGTAAAGCCAGGTGGGTACGTTATTATAAACACAGGTAAGCCCGTCGAGGAGGCGGTAAATCTCGTGGGCCGCGACGATGTGAACATCGTGGTGGTGGACGCCATATCCATTGCGCGGAAGCACGTAAAACTAGACGTGCCGAATGGCCCCTTGTCAGGTGCTTTTTCTAAGGTGATGGGCTTCCCCCGGCTGGAGTCTATAAAACAGGCTCTTGAAAACCAGCTTGGCAAAGCAGTAGAAGAAAACTACGCGGCGGTGAAAGAGGCGTACGAAGTGGCCAAGGTGGTGCCTGCGAGGAGGGTAGACGCCGCCGCGAAGCCAAAGGGCATTATATCAACCACCTCCGCCTTCTTGACGGGGCCTTACGAGGTTGTGGGCTGGCACGAGGTGAATAAGGCCGGTGCAGTTTACCCAGGAACAAGTCTCCTCTACACCACGGGAGGGTGGCGTATTGAAAAGCCTGTGATCGAACACTCGAAGTGTATTATGTGTAGGAAGTGCTGGCTTTACTGCCCAGACGACGCCGTAATTGAGGCGTGGAAAGAGGTAGAGGGGCCTAGGGGCAGGAGGCTGAGGATGAAGTTCATCGACTTTGACTACGCCTACTGCAAGGGGTGTGGAATCTGTGCAGAAGTGTGCCCAACGGGGGCAATACAAATGGTGAGAGAAATATGACGGCGCAGGTCCTAGCCCCAAAAGAGCGCAAAATTGCACAACGACGCATAGCGCTCACCGGAAATCATGCAGTGGCGCTGGCCGTCAAGATGTGTAGGCCAGAGGTTGTGGCGGCATACCCAATCACGCCGCAGACTCAAGTAGTGGAGAAACTAGCCGAATATGTCAACAACGGCGAGCTTGCCGCCGAGTACATCACGGCAGAGAGCGAACATTCGGCGATATCGGCAGTCATAGGGGCCTCCGCGGCAGGCGCCCGTGTTTTCACCGAGACGGCATCGCAAGGGCTCTTCCATATGTACGAAAACCTGCCCATAGCTGTCGGCTTGAGGCTACCTATAGTCATGGGCGTGGCTGCGAGGACTATGTCGGCGCCTATAAACGTCTGGGGCGAGTACAGCGATGTGATGGCTATGAGAGAGCTGGGTTGGATAATCTACATCGCCCAGACAGCCCAGGAGGCCTTCGACACGATAATTCAAGCATATCGAGTGGCGGAGGACTCTAGAGTCCACTTGCCCGTATTAGTAGCGTACGACGGCTTCTGGACAAGCCACGTCTTACAGCCGCTTGACGTGCCCGAAGACGAAGAAGACGTCATAAGGTTTGCCCCAATTACGAGGAATTGGGTTAAGCTAGACGTGGACAACCCAGCTCAGCTGGGGGCGGTGGGCACGCCGGAGTGGTACTGGGAGATTAGGTGGCAGGCAGTAGAGGCGCTTAGAAGCTCTGTCAAAGTAATTGAAGAAGTTGACGCGGAGTTTGGCAAGTGGTTTGGCCGTAGCTACGGCTTGGCGACGCCGTACAGGCTCGAAGACGCCGAGTTGGCAATTGTGACATACGGCTCGATCTTCGGCATGGTGAAGAAGGTGGTAGACAAGTTGAGGTCTGAGGGCGTTAGGGCCGGGGCGCTGAGGCTTAGGGTGATAAGGCCTTGGCCAGGCGACCTCTTGAGAGAACTGCTCGGCCACGTGGACAAGGTTGCTGTAATCGATAGGGCTATTAATCACGGCGGTCCGCTGTACGGCCCCATGGCTGTTGAAATAGCGGCTACCTTGGCGAGGCCGGTATACAACGTGTTGGCTACCATTGGGATGAGAGCCATCGACTCAGATATGATATACGAAGCCGCTGTTAAGATATACAAAGGCCTGTGGGCTCCCAACCAGCCGTACACGGTGGGCTTGAGGGGAGGCTATGAGTGAGGTCAAGGGCAGGTTTAGGGAAAGGATATACATACGGCGTAGTCAGTTGTTGTTGCCGGGCATGAAGGCGGCAGAGGAGTACCCGGGTCTCTACGAGTATGCAAATTTCGAGCTTCCACAAGAGGAGTTGTTCTTGCCGGGCCACGGGCTGTGCGCTAGCTGTACCATAGGAGTAATCGCGAGGCATATGTTGAAAGCGCTGGGCCCCGACACTATTGTAGTAACCGCCACTGGCTGTGCCGAGGTCTCCACTGTGGTGTACCCCCGTACAAACTGGGCTGTGCCGTGGATTCACGTAGCCTTTGGCAACGGCGGCGCGGTGGCCTCGGGCATAGAGGCTGCGATCAAGGCGCTGAAGAGGAGGGGAGTCGTAGACCCTAATAGGAAGATAAACGTGGTGGTGTTTGCAGGCGACGGCGGCACTGCGGACATCGGGTTCCAGGCCTTAAGCGGCATGTTTGAGAGGGGGCACAAGGTGATGTACGTCATGTACGACAATGAGGGGTACATGAACACGGGCATACAACGAAGCGGCACCACGCCTCTCGGCGCCTCGGCCACGACGTCTCCAGCGGGTAAGAAGGTGCCTGGCAACATCACCCACAAGAAGCCCATGGCGGCAATAGCGGCGGCTCACGGCATTCCCTACGTGGCCACTGCCAATCCCGCTTACGTCCACGACATGGTTTATAAGTTTAAAAAAGCGGCCGAGGTGGACGGCCCGGCGTTTATACATGTCCTCCAGTCTTGCACGCCGGGGTGGCGTTTTGAGCCGAAGTACGCCATTAGAGTGTTGGAACTAGCCACTGAGACTGGGTACTGGGTTAACTACGAGATTGACCACGGAGAGTTTAGAGTAACTCTGCCAGTGCCTAGTAGAAAGCCGGTGAAGTGTTTCTTGCAACTACAGGGCAGGTTTAAGCACTTAAAACAAGAAGAGATAGACACAATTCAAGCCATTATTGACAGAGACGTTGAGGAGATAAACAGAGTTGTGGGCAGGGAGATTATCGGCCCCGTGGATCCCAACCTGCCTTGCATGACTCCCAGAGGTGCCCGATGATTGCCCACTTAAAACTATTCGCGGTGGCTTTTAAAAACCTTTTCGAAAGACCGTGGACAGTCCGGTGGCCAGAGGAGAGGCGAGACTACGGCGATGGGGTACGCGGCTTTATTGTCAACGACCGGTCGAGGTGCATATCTTGCCAGCTCTGCGAGGCGGTTTGTCCAGCAAAGGCGATAAAGTTCCACATAGAGGAGGACGGGAAGCGCTACCCGGGGATAGACTGGGGGAGGTGTATACTCTGCGGCTACTGCGTAGACGCCTGCCCCACGGGGTCTCTACGCCACACTGGACATTTGGAAATCACATGGAGCGACTTATCCACGTACAAAAAGCCGAGGGAGATGGAGCCCCAAGTGGTGAACGCCGAGGCTGGCGGCAAATCGCTGGTGTGAGGGGGTATGGCTCTACCGCTTCGCCTAGACATAGCCGCCGCGCTGGTTTTTCCAGGCATAGCCGGCGTACTGGGCTTCTTGGTGGTGGCCATATGGGCTGAGAGGAAGCTGGTGGCTAGGGTGCAGTGGAGGTATGGCCCTCTATACGTGTCTAAGGCCCTGGGGGGCTTTCTACAGCCGCTCGCAGACTTGGTTAAGCTTGTTTTTTCAGAGCTGGTTCTGCCGAGACATACCAACCGACTCCTGTTTGCCTTAACGCCTGTGCTCCTCTTTGTGGCTGAGGCGTTGCCGGTGGCCTTCATAGCAGCGGCGCCGGGGCTAGTCATATATCACAATTCCTACGGCATAGTCATAGCCGCCGTGGTTTGGATGTTCTCGGCTGTGGCCCTTGTGGGCATGGCGTGGACGGAGGCCGACAAGTTCACCTACGTGGGGGCTGTGAGGGAGATTTTACTAACCGCGGCTTATGAGGTGCCTCTCCTCCTCTCTGTCTTGGCTATGGTGATTCTCTACCAGACAGCCGACCCGTTCAAGGTGGTGGAGAGCCAGCGTCTGTGGGGCATTGTGCTCAACCCACTGGCCTTCCTCGCTTTCTACATCTCCTTGATGATGTCCACTACGAGACTTCCCTTTGAGATACCTGAGGCGGAGTCTGAGGTGGTCCTCGGCCCCTACACTGAGTACGGCTCTACCTTGTTTATCTTCTCCTTCGGCGGAGTTTACGTGAAGGTATACGCAGGGTCGTTGCTAGGAGCTGTGTTGTTCTTAGGCGGCTGGGCCCCGTTTGACGACGTCTTCCTCGGCGCAGTGGCCACGGCAGTGAAGACGGCGTTGTTTGCCATGCCGCTGTTATTAGTCAGAGCTGTCTACCCCAGGTATAGAATAGACCAGGCGCTTAGACTCGGCTGGACAAAGCTCCTGGGCCTATCTGCCGGCGCGGTCGCCTTGTCGGCGCTGTGGGCATGGTCGCCTTGGTGATATTTATCGGCCTGCTCGCCGCGGCCTTGGTTCTTTTAGTAGCGGTGGGATATTTACTAGCGCCGCGGAGGAGTAGCGAGGTGAAGGAGAGGCGTTTTGAGGCTGGCAACCCCCCCTACGGCGAGGCGAAGAGGAGGCTAGTGATGCAGTACATCGGCTACATCTACTTAGCGACGGCGATTGAAGCATTGGTAGGAATTATGATCATAGCCGCCTTGTTAGGCGTAGATGTGAAACTGCTTGCCGCCGTGGGGGGCGCCCTCGGCGCCGTCTTAGTCTTCGTCGCCAGGTATATAAAAGACGTGGCTGATGTAAAGAAGTGGAAATAGACAGCTGTCGAATTAGACCTACAAACAGGATGGATTTTTAATTATATAAAATAGAAAAAAGAGTTTTAAGAGGATGATATTTATCGACTTATGAAGGTTTATATGAAAAAAGCCGTGGATAAGTTGGCTAAGTGGGGCACAAAGTGGTCTCTGTGGCCTCCTCATCTTGTCACTGCTTGTTGCGGCGTTGAGTTCGCCCACGTCTTTGGCTCTGTCTACGACGCAGAGAGGTTCGGCATGTTGCCCATGGGATCTCTTAGACAAAGCAACGTTTTAGTCATCGAAGGGACAATTACAATGAAGATGGCGAAATATGTAAAATATGTATATGAGCAGATGCCCAACCCCAAGTACGTAATAGCCATGGGGGCTTGTGCCATCAAAGGTGGGGTCTTCTACGGCAGTTATCACATGGTGCCTGCCTCTAAGGTAGTCCCAGTTGATAGATACGTCTCGGGGTGTCCCCCGGCTCCCGAGGCGCTGTTGAAGTCAGTCAAAGAGTTGCAAGAGAAGATATATGCTCAGTGAGTGGCCATTTACGGCGAGGTTTGGAGACACGTTTTTTGTAGAGAAAGAAGAAGAGTTGTTGAGGGGGAGGAGGGGCATGGTGCTGGTGGTAGGTCCGCAACACCCCGGCTCGGGCCACATGAGGTTGTTTGTGGTTCTGGAAGGCGACGTGATTGAAGACGTGTACCCAGACCCGGGCTTTGTCCACAGGGGGGTAGAAAAGCTGGCGGAGAACAGGCCCTACTGGACGCTGGTGCCTCTCGTGGAGAAGGCATCTATAATGGACAGCATGAACATCACCTACCCTGTAGTACTGGCGCTGGAAGAGGCGCTGGGCCTTGTCCCACCTCCGCGGGCGCAGTACCTGCGCCTAATAGTGGCAGAGCTGTCTAGGATTAGGACTCACCTATATGACATGGCCTTGCTGGGCATATTCCTCGGCCACTCCACGGCGTTTATGTGGGGGTTCGCCTTACAAGACTTATTTACAGAAGTTTTTGCAAAGATCACGGGGGCCCGCACCACGATCTCATATCCAATACCGGGAGGCGTGAGAAGAGACTTTAAGCCAGAACACGTCGACACGGTCAAGCGGCTCTTAGACAAGGTGGAGGCGAAGCTGAGGGACTTCAAGACCTTGTTCCTCGATAACCCGGTCACGAAGGCGAGGCTGGAGGGGGTGGGCGTCTTAGACGCAAAAACTGTGACTGAGCTGGGCGTGGTAGGGCCGTTTGCAAGAGCCTCAGGGGTAGACTACGACGTGAGGAAAGTACATCCGTACGACGCGTATGCAGAGCTGGGCTACGAGCCGGTGGTGGAGAAGGCAGGCGACGCGTGGGCCCGCGCCGCCGTGAGGTGGGGCGAGGTGCAAGCCTCTATTCAGCTGGTTAGGCAGGCTCTAAAAGAGTTGCCCGACGGCGACGTAATAGACAAGGCCCTTCTGTTTAAAAACCCGGAGCACTGGAGGGGAGGCGCCTCGGGCGTTCTGGGCGTCTTTACTTACCTGTATCCAGAGCCCGGCGAGTATTCAGGCATGGCGGAGGCTGGGCGCGGGCTTACGTATGTGCAAATCTTCGCCACGGGGGGCCAGAGGCTGTACCGCATGAGATTCGTCACTCCAAGTTGGCGTAACTTAAGGGCAATGATAGAGGCCATGAAGGGGCAGAGGCTGGCCGACATGCCGGCGGTGTACATGTCCTTTGGATACTTCCCGCCTGAGGCAGACCGATGATGCGCCTAAAATTAATAGACATAGAAAGCGGCCGCGAAGTAGAGGTAGAAGTGGAGAAGGAAGCCCACCCGACAAAGCTAATAGATAAGCTAAGGGAGTTAGGCGTGTTGAGCCCCCGCGAGATGGCGCTCTTAGGCACCTCGCCAGACGGCAGACGTATATACTACGTCCCCGCCGCCACTGTAGAACAGCTAGCCGCCTACCTAAGCCTGACAAAACAACTTCTATACTACAAGAAGTATCCCATTCACGGGCAACAGCATAAAAGTTAATTTTTTTAAGGAAAGAGGCGGCATGCCCTTATTGTTGAGGGCTAAGGCCCACGGATTAAGAGTAACAGGTAAGAATCTACACTACGAGGGCTCTTTAACACTAGGAAGGGACGTTATATCTGTAGTGGGCTTCCTTCCTTACGAGAAGGTAGAGGTGTACAACGTGACTAACGGTGCAAGATTTTCTACATACGTCATTGAAGGGCCCGATGGCGCGGTTGAGCTAAACGGTGCGGCGGCAAGGCTAGGGGAAGTAGGCGACATCTTAATTGTGGCGTCTTACGAATGTGTTAAAGACATACGCGACTACGTCGTGACCGTGGCAATTTTTGAAAATAACAGAGTGAAGGCTGTATACAAGAGACCAGTGCGTTGACATAACCACTAGGTGCAACAAGCAAGTACGATAACCGCCACTTGCCCTTCTTCGGCCCCCTGACTGTTTAAACATTAGCTGAGCCTGGCATGCCCTCAAAACGCTTTATACTTTCAGAGATTTTCGTAACCACTCCTTTGTGTCCTCTGCCCCCGAGGTCTACGCGCCGCGGTGCAACTTGTGTGTATTGATGGGCTGTTGGCGTTTAAGTGAAGTTGAGGGAGCCGCGTAAGACTTGGGATACTTCTGCGACAAGTCTAGGCGATTAGAACAGTTTTTAAACATCTTAGAAGTCGGGAGCGTATGGCTCCGGCGTGGTGGCCGCTCCTTTGTCTGCTTGAGAGACAAGGGCGGCGTATTTGGCCAGAAGGCCGCCTCTGTACTTCGGCTTAGGCGGCTCCCACCTCCTTCTTCTCTGTTCTAACTCCTCCTGGGGAACTTCAATTTTCAACAGCCCAGCCTCTCCGTCTATTACAATTTTGTCTCCGTTTTCTACAAGCGCTATGGGGCCTCCCACGGCTGCTTCGGGGGCGACGTGGCCTACCATTATGCCCCTCGTCGCTCCGGAAAACCTGCCGTCTGTTATCAACGCCACTACTTCGCCAAGACCTGCGCCGACTATGGCGGCGGTTACTTTTAGCATCTCGGGCATGCCGGGGGCGCCCCTCGGCCCCTCGTACCTAATCACAACTACGTGTCCCGGCCTTACCTCGCCCGAGACCACCGCCTTGAAGGCCTCCGCCTCCCCGTCGAAGACGAGGGCCCTCCCCTCGAACTTCAACACGTCGGCTGCCCCTATCTTCATGACGGCGCCGCTAGGCGCCAAGTTGCCCCACAGTATGCGTATGCCGCTGTAGGGCTTGTACGGTCTCTCCACGTCGTAAAGCACGCCAGCCTCAGACACAGCAGGCGGTTGCCAGCGCTCGAGGAGCTTTCCCATCGGCTCCCCCTCTACTGTGAGGGCCTCCGGCCTTATGAGGCCGGCCTTGTACAGCTTTTTCAAAAGCCGGGGGACTCCGCCTACTCTGTCTAGGTCTTGCATGGCGTAAGGACCTGCCGGCCTCAGCGCGGCTATCACTGGCACTTTTCTGCTAATCTCGTCGAAGTCTTTCAACGTGAATTTTACGCCGGCTTCGTGGGCGATGGCTAGTAGGTGGAGTATCGCGTTTGTCGAGCCAGCCGTGGCGAACAACACAACCGCGGCGTTGTAGAGGGCGTCATATGTGACCACGTCCCTCGGCCTTATGCCCAGCTCCGCGGCTTTCAAGACCGCCTTCCCTGACTCCGCGGCGTATTTCCTCCTCCTGGCAGACGTGGCGGGAGGCGAGGCGGAGCCGAGGAGGGAGAGGCCCAGCGCCTCGCCTATGAGTGCCATGGTGTTGGCGGTGAACATGCCCTGGCACGTCCCGTAGGTGGGGAAGGACAGCTCCTCTATGCGCCTAAGCTCCTCCAGCGTGATCTTCCCAGCGTGGTAGGCGCCCACGGCCTCAAATACGTCCTCGACGGTGAGCTCTCTCTCGCCCAGCCACCCCGCCTCGGCTGATCCTCCGTAGAGATACACCGCGGGGATGTTTAGCCTAACCATCGCCATCATTAACCCAGGCTGCGTCTTGTCGCAACCTCCTATCCCCACCCACGCGTCTACGCCGTGGGCGTTGATCTGCGCCTCTACGCTGTCTGCGATGAGGTCTCTGCTTATTAAAGAATACCGCATGCCAGGAGTCCCCATGTTAATTCCGTCGTTCACCACGATGGTAGGCGCGGCCAAGGCCACTCCCCCCGCCTCCTTCACGCCCTCTTTCACGTACTTCACGAGGTCTAGGGTATGGAAGTTGCAGGGGCCCAGCTCAGACCAAGAGGCCACCACGCCGACAAGCGGCTTGCCGAAGTCCTCCTCAGTGAACCCAACTGCGCGCAGATAAGACCTGTGAGGGGCGTTGTCGACGCCGTCATACCACAGGGAGGACCTTATCTTTACCTTAACCATAATACGCCACTTTAACTAATTTAAATACCTGTCCTCCGCCAGACAAACCCGTCAACACGGCGCCCGGAGAGTAGTCGCATGCGTCGACCCCGTTGTCTAGCGAGCGTTGTAAAACCGTGCCGCCGTTAAGCGAGGTATATGCGCCTAGGCTTCCGTCGAGTTAGCGCCTTGGGGTGTCGCCGTAAAAGAGCTTAACAGCTAGTAGAGGGCGTGGCAACTGCCGCCTCGTTGACATGAGCTCGTGAGGCGACCGTAGAGGCCTACAATTGCTAGGACGTCGCCTAGAAGTTGTTAGACGCTGGCGGCGTGGTTGCTTTAGAGTTTTAAGAGGCGGTCTGCCGAGCGTTGTGTTTATTTAAGGAAACATTTTTCTAGGTAATTTGTTTCCTATGTGGAACATGTCTTTAGAGAGCTGTTAGAGGAGTGGCTAAGCGGCGAGAAGCCGAGGGTTGTGGAGAGGGAGATATCTGCAGTTTTAGAGCCTGGACTAGCCTTTGCAGTCGTGGGGCCGCGGAGGGCGGGGAAGACGTACTTCTTGTACCAACTAGCCTCAAGCCGCGGCGGGTTTTATTTTAATTTTGAAGACGTCCGACTGGCTGGGCTAAAGCCGCGGCACTTCTCATCTTTTTTAAAAGTACTTTCTGAATACGGCGCGGGCAGAGGCGCGTTGCTCCTCTTAGACGAGGTACAGAACATCCCGGCGTGGGGGCGCTGGGTCAGGTCGCTCCTCGACAGAGGTTTCCAAGTGGCGTTGGCCGGGTCAAGCGCCAGGCTGAGGGCAGGAGAGGTGTCCACAGAGCTGAGGGGGAGGTACATATCACGTCTGTTACTGCCCTTCTCATTTAGAGAATTTCTAAAGGCCAGGGGCATCTCGGCGGCGGAGGCGCGGCACCCAGAGGCCAGGGGGAGGCTTCTGTCTACGCTGAGGGAGTATCTAGAACTCGGCGGCTACCCCGAGGCAGTTTTAAAGCCGGAGCTAGGCCCCACGTTGCTTAAGATGTACAGAGACACTGTCGTGTACAGAGACGTGGTGGAGAGACACAGAGTGAGAGACCCCCGGGCACTTGAGGTCTTCCTACACCTCGTGGAGTCGTCGTTTGCAAGACCCTTCTCAATATCGTCGGCATACAGAGCCATGAGGGGGGCCGGCTTTGAAAAAAGTAAAAAGACTCTTGCGGCTTACCTCCACTACTTAGAAGAGGCGTATTACGTAGTAGCCGTGCCTAAGCTCGGCCCCGGGAAGACGCCGCTGACGCAACCCAGGAAGATATACCCAATCGACCCAGGATACGTCAAGGACTTCAGCAAAAAGATGGAGGCGGCAGTCGCCCTAGAGCTAATACGCAGGGAAAAGAGCCCCATGTATTATAGAGAAAAGAGAGAAGTCGACTTCTGCATACCTGACGACAGGACTTTTATACAAGTGACCTACGCCTCTGCGTGGGACGAGGTAGAGAAAAGAGAAATAGAGGCGCTGGCCGAGGCGACTACAAAGTACGGAGGCAAGGCGCAGTTAATAACATGGGACTTAGAGGGGACGCTTGTCAAGGGAGGCACGGCCGTAGAGGCAGTTCCTCTCTGGCGGTGGCTAGTTGAAAAACGGTAAGACGAGGGCTACGACGAGGCGGGCAGAGCCGCAGTTAAGTTAACCAGAGTTACCAGCCCAAGGGCCGAGCAAGTCGTTCTCTAAGACAAGCCTCACAAAAATAGAGAGGGCATGAGAAAAATAGCCAATTCGGCGTCTCCCACAAATCTTGTTAAAGAGGAGATGGCGGATTTTGTAAAAATTGCCGCGGGTTGCTGGCGTTTTAGTAGGAACACGTCAAGTTTCTAATAATAGCCGCCGGGGTGGGCTACGTACTGTACCTGTTACTCCTGTCCTACGCGCCGATACTCTGGGCCGTCTTGACGGCGGCCGCAGTGGCTGTGAGCCACGGCAACGTCTTCGCAGTGCGGCGCCTATCCAAAGGCTCGGGGCTGAGAATCGGAGAGATCGCGACCCCCTCACACGCTTGAAGGAAAGGGCGCCGATGCCTCAATCATAGCCAACGTCCCCCAGCCGGGCTCGGCTCTCCAGCCCGAGTCCGGACCGCGCCTCTGCGCAACTCCTAGGGCCTCCCACGCCAGCCGCCCGCACGGTCGAGCCCCGCCCTCGCGCCACAGCCGAGCGGAGGCGGTCCGCGGTCGGCATACGTGAGGAGTCCGCCCACATCGACATCTCGGCTCGATGTACACGACAGCTCTCCCTACCGCCGGCCCTTTCTCCCCGGCTTTCCGCATTGCGGCGTTGACGCTGTTTAATACGTGCCGGTAGAGGCTCCGCGCCGCGTGCGGGCGTTATCCACAAGCCTTAGAGTCGTCATGGGAAAAAACATAGAGGCTATCAAGAGGGCAGTGAAGGGAATTGCCAGGATCAGCCTCCTCTTGAGCTCTCTGACCTCCTCATCGACTACCCTCCTGTCTATATCTACGTCTACCTTCCCCCTCTCGACCCCGCGGACCTTATAGCAAGCCTCCTCGACGGCCTTGGCGACCTCCTCAGCGGTGACCTCTAGAGGGTTGTACTCGACGTAGAGCACTCCAGCAGCCGGATTGACCGAGGCGCTGAACACCCCCCAGATCCTCGCCGCTCTCTCTACAGCTGCAGTCTCCTCCGGTCGAAAGCCCGCCAGCGCTATATGGGCGGACTCCCTATATATGTCATAGCCGGCGCGTCTCACCGCTCTGAGTAGCTCGCTGTAGTCCAAGGTGGAGGGGTCCACAACTACCCGCGCCTAGTTGCTAGCCAGCGACGTCTCGGCCCACTTGACTCCTCTGGCCGAGAGGACAGCCTTCTGCACGGTCAACGAGCAAGTGGCGCAGTGCATGCCCAATATCTTAAGGACGACCTCCCGCCCCTCTACCTTTACGCCTATCTTAACCCCGCCGAACTCCTCCATGAAACGGCCCTCAGCTAACGGTGCGGCATCCCCTGAGGCCCGTGGGTCAAATAGAACTCGGGCCTCCTCTCGAACTCCTCCTTACATACAGCCGAACAGAGTACACCTTACCCCTATATAATCTTTTGTACTTGGCCGTGGCGGGATCTACTTGCATCCCACACACCGGATCTATCTCCATGAGCCTCTCTATATTATTCTTATATAAAAAGCCTTGTCCTCTGCATCCACCTATTCAACCCCGACAGGTCAAAACGAGGCTGGCCCTTGTGGTAAAAAAGTCTGTTTTCGGTTGAAAAAGACGCCTATAGAGCCACACAACCGCCATCACGGCCAGGAAAAGCGCGAATGCGACAAGGCCAAATAGTGCCCAAAGGAAGCCCCCTCCCCACCAAGGCCCCCACCACCATATACACGGGCACATTTGGGCGTGCGCTAAAACAGGTAGCAACGCCAATGCGTCCCGATCCTCCACCTCTTCATGGGGCATTGCTCGTCGCTCCATTATAAACCTCTGCTGAAACTCAAAACGATATGCGGTTTCTTGTTGGAGAAACCCTCTAGAGGCCGACTCTCCTGTCTCTCATCTGGGGCCTGCCGAAGTCGAACCTCTCCTCCCTCCAGGGGTCTGCATTTAGCGAATAGCCTAAGGCCTCCCAATATCCCGGCGTCGGCTGTTCCAACACCTCAAGGGCGCCGAAGTACTTCACGCTCTTCCACGCATAGCGGGTAGGCACCACCAGCCTCGCAGGCGCGCCGTGTTTCTTGGGCAGAGGCGCCCCGTTCACGGCCCACGCGACGACGCTGCCCTCCTCCAACAGCGCCTCCAGCGGAAGCGACGCGCTGTAGCCGTCTATGCCCCACGCCAAGGCGTAGGGCCCGTAGGGCCTCGCCTCTTCTAGAAGGACTCTAGCCTGGACCCCCCTCCACACCACCCTCTCGACCGACCAGCCAGTCACGCAGTGGAAAGGCGCCACGACGTCTACACATGGGTATTTCCTCTGTAGGTCAGAGAGCGGCACTTCGAGGGGTCTCTCCACCATGCCCACTATCCTGATGATGTGCCTCTCCGGCGGAACGTCCGGCGGCTCGAAGACGTCGTACACGACGAAGCGGTGCGCCTTGACTTGGTTGGGAGGCCAAGTCCTCTCGATTCTGACTTCAGAACAGTCCATATACAAGCCTCGAGGTGTACATTTAAAGATAGTGGCGGGCGAGGGGGACTACGCTAGAGGGGCCCTCCGCCCATGTAGGTGGCGCTCAACGGAGGTGGCGTCGACGCGATTATGGGGAGGTCGTCAGACCGGCCCGACTGTTGGATGGCGAAAAGGCGACCGACTCCCAACATCTGCCTCAATGTTTTTATAACTGGTGGCACTACCAGTTACTGGTGGTACTGCCAGCCTACTTCAAACTGGAGCCTAAGGAGAGGCTGGAGGAACTCTATGACTTCGAGGAGGAGTTGCTGAGGCTTAAGTCCGGCTACGAGACCGCGCGCGTCGTCGCCGTGCTGGGGCTCAGGAGGACGGGAAAGTCGAGCCTGGTGAGGACGTTTCTCAACGCGTATCAAATACCCCACATCTACGTGGACCTCCGCAGGGCGGTCGCAGAACAAGGCAGGGCCACCAAAAGGGGCGTGTGGAGGGAGCTCGGGCGCGCCCTATCTGCCTTTTTGGAAGGGAGCAGGGGCCTCGGGAGGAGGCTCATGCGCCGCCTCGCTAAAATCAAGGGCGTATCTCTATCTGTGGAGCCTTTGTCCGTGTCGTTGGAGTGGAGTAGAGAGGCGCCCGCTCTGACCGACCCGCTCATGGAGAGAGCGCCGAATTCCTCTCGGCGGCCGGAGGCCTATGGAGCTCCAGGCCGGCGGATAGGCGCCCGGGCTTTTAGAGACCTGGGGGGAACGCCGCGCCTAGGCCTGGCGCGTCTGCCGGCCACCCCCCGTCAGGGACTTCCAGACCGAGTCCTTCCACAAGTCGTATAGGCCTTTGAGGTGGGCAAGGGGGGTCCCTGTGGTCATCTTATAGATGAACCATCTGAGAAACTTGTCTTTGTCCCCCTCGAGGGTCCACGTGCCCATCTCCACCTCGAATGCGCCTGTCTTTAGTTCTTGTGCGAGCGCTTTTGCTAGCGTCGATGCTTGCCACAAGGCGCCCCAGCCGATAGGCGGGAGGCCCAGCTTGACTAGAGAAGAATCGCCGATGAGGTAGACCCGCTCGTACTGAGTCTCAAAAGTAGCCGGATCCACCTCAAGACTCACGGCAAGAGGATGGGGCCGCAAGACCGGGACCGATATGGACAGGTCGCCTTTGCCCATGCGGGGGAGCTCCTCGGACACCTCAATTCCTATCTGTTCGGCCCATTTGCGCCAAGCCTCCAGCAGAGGCGCGTAGTCGTCGCTTATATAGACCAGATGGACCGATACGTCCTTCTCGGGAAATCTAGTCTTTATGGAGTACGCCAGCTCTTGGAACCCTATTACGGGGTTGAAGTCGTTGGCTATAAACCTAACCCCGGCGGCCTTGACAACCTTGGAGTAGAGCTCCTGCGCGCCGCCTACGCTCCAATACTCGGCGCTACCGACCTTATAGCCGCCCGGCGCGAGCACCACGTAGTCGCCGCATATGGAGTGGACGGCCCCGGAGGAGATTCTGACGCATCTGCCCTCCACCACGACGGCCCTCCCACTGACGAACTGCGCCCTTTTGATCTCCTTAAAGGGGAAGACGAGGTCTTGAAACTCCACGAGGCCGGCGAAGGCCATGGGGATGCCTATAGGGAACTCGTGGAAGTCTTTGTAGTCTATAACGACGACCTCGGCGCTGGTGTGTTGGAGCAACCTGTACGTGAAGTAGAGCCCCGCCACGCCTCCCCCTACAACGACAATCCTCACGTATAAGTAAAAGGGAGGGATATTAATTACTTGTAGTTAGGACTTACCGTACAGCCTCCTTGCTGTTAATATCAATATGGACGAGAGGGCCACCGAGCCCGCTAGGAACAACAAGCCGGCGTAGCTGGAGCCTGTGGTCTGATTTATCCAGCCCACCATATAGGGCCCCAAATAGCCGCCGAGATTGCCCACGGAGTTCACAAGGCCCACCGCCCTCGCCTCGCCGGTCAACATGCCCTGTTGGATGGGCCAGAAGGGCGGGTAGAAGCCGTACTGCCCCATGGCGGCTAGGATCAGCGCGAGGAAGGCCAGAAGCGGCGCGACGGGGGCGGAGTAGCCCACCGCGACGTAGCCTACAGCCGCGAAGATCAGAGGCAGGGCGGCATGGAGGAAGCGCTCGCTCCTCCTATCCGACGAGCGGCCCACCAGGAGCATTGCGGCGAGCGCGAAGGCGTAGAGGACTGCGTTGAGGACGCCGACGAGGACGGGGGTTCCCGCCTGTGAGCGCCTTGATCACAGTAGGCGACCATACAGTTATGCCGTAGAGGCCTGTAGTGGCCGTGAAGTATATAGCCGCCAGCAACCACGGGCCGGGATGTGTGAGGCCGGCCTTCCAGTTTATCCGCTCTGGGGGATGCAACTCTCTCTCTGGCGAGCTCCGCCTCCAGCCACGTCTTCTCCTCCTGCGTGAGCCATCCGGCCTCTTTAGGCCAGTCGGGCATGGCGAAAAGCACCACGAGCCCCCAGAGGACTGACGGAATCCCCTCGACGATAAATACCCAGCGCCACCCCGCAAGGCCCAGCCAGTTCTGCGTCAACAGCCAGCCCGACAGCGGCGACTGGATTACGTTGGCTACCGCGAGGGCGCTCATGAAGAGGCCCTCGCCCTCTCCTCCTGTAGGAACCAGTGGGTTAGATAAACGATTATGCCCGGGAAGAAGGAGGCCTCAGCGAGGCCCAAGGCGAATCTGGCTATATAGAGCTGGGTCTTGTCTTGCACCAGCCCGGTGAGGGCCGCCACGATGCCCCAACTTATCAATATGCGCGCCGCTCACTTCCTGGCGCTCCACCTCTCGACTATATAGGTCCCCGGTATCTCCAATATGAAGTAGCCGATGAAGAAGATGCCGGCGGCGAGGCCCAGCTCAGCCTGCGTCAGGCCTAGGTCCTTCTGCATGGCGAGGCCCGCGACGCCTATATTGACCCTATCAATAAAGGCCAGTAGATATGCGATCAATATCACCGGCATTATGTATTTCCACTCTTTACTTAATACTAAATCTCTATCAACCATACATTTTTGAAAGCGCCTATTTATAAATATTATTTTTAACGACGGGCCCAAAAGATAAAATTTGGGCCGGCCGGCTCCGACGTTCAGTAATCACCACGGTGCCGGGCCTTGAGGACTTCGTCGTCGAGGAGCTGGCCGAGCGCCTGCCCGTCGCGAAGGCCCGCGCGCAGTATCTGACGGGGCGGGTCGTGGCCGAGGTGGACGCAGAGCCCACGGCCCTCTTCGGCCTCAAGACCGTGGAGAGGTTCGGCATACTCCTCGGCGACGGCCAGGCCTCCTCCTTGAGGGAGGTGGCGGAGCTGGCCCGCACCGCGTTGCCCTCGGCCGAGAGGTTCGCCTAACACGACGGTTGGAGTGAGGTCCGAGAGGGTCGGCGGGCATCCCTTCACATCGCAGGACGTGGAGCGGGAGGTGGGCATGCCCTTCAAGGAGAGGGGATACGTCATAAGCCTCGTGGAGCCCGACGTGGAGGTAGACGCGGACGTAGTGGGCAACTACGTCGCGGTCTGGATAACAGTGGCCAGGAGGAGCCTCAAGGACAGGCCCTGGAGGGCCTACGAGCACTACGCCGGCCTGAACCCCATAATCGCCCAGGCCATGGTGAGGCTCGCGAGGCCCAGGCCGGGCGAGGTCCTATGCGACTTGACCTGCGGGGGAGGCACCATAGCGGCGGAGGCCGCCGAGGCCGCCCCCCAGGCCTGCTACATATGCGTCGACATAGAGCTGAGGCACGTGAGGGGGCTCTGGCCAATACGAGGCGGCTCCCCCCAAGTGGACGTCCTTTGGTTCGACTCCACGAAGTTGCACCGCCTCCTGCGGCCCGTCTGCGATAAGTACGTCTTCAACCCCCCATACGGCTTCAGAATGCCGGGCCGTATAGGGAGGCTCTACGGCCTTTTGGGCGCCTCCATGAGGAGTCTCGCCAGAGGCAGATGCGCCAAGTACGTCGCCATCACGCCGCGCCACAAGACCTTCAAGGGCCAGGTGGGGGGAGAGGTGTTGCTCGAGAGGACGATATACCAGGGGGGCCTCTACAGCCGCACAATAGTGGGGAGGTCTGTAGGGACTAGCCCCGCGTCTGAGGGCCCCTCCGCCTCGAAAGGACCGCGCCGGCTCCGTCCCTCACCTAGACCACTCTGTGGTAGGGTATATAGGCCCCCGACCTCGTCGTGAAGCCGTCGCGCCCCACCTCCTCCAGCTCGTCGGTCGATATCTCGGCCAGATCTCCAGGGGAGCACCTATTCACGTAGACGATATAGCCCCTGGCGCCGGTCCATTTGAACTTATTCAAAAGGCTCCTGATGGGGTTCACGTAGAGGCCTCGAAGTGGCTTAAAAAGCCAATCTGCCTCCCAACACCTCCCTAAGGGCCTGGACGAAGGCCCTATAGGCCT
Source organism: Pyrobaculum sp. (assembly GCA_041287325.1). GTDB lineage: Archaea > Thermoproteota > Thermoprotei > Thermoproteales > Thermoproteaceae > Pyrobaculum. The sequence continues at coordinate 67,508 of JBEULK010000076.1, forward strand.
CCTCCCCGTAGAGGCACACCACGACCCTCCTCACGTTCTTGAGGGCGGGCGCGACCTCCCTTATGGCCGACGCGGTCAGTCTGGCCGCCTCCGAGTAGGGACATCCGAATATGCCCGTGCTTATGGCCGGCAGGGCCACGCTCTTGAGGCCCAGCTCCTCGGCCTTGAGCAATACGTTCCTCACGGCCTCTCCGATCTTCTCCACGGGCTCCGAGCCGCACCTAGGGCCCGCCGCGTGTATTACGTATTTGGCCTTGAGCCTCCCGGCCGTGGTCACGGCCACGCCTCCCACAGGCACGGGCCCGCGGCGGCGGACCCACTCTCTACTCTCCTCCTGTATCGCACGGTCCCCCTTCCTCACAATGGCGCCGGCGACGCCCCCGCCGTGCTCCAAATAGGAGTTGGCCGCGTTGACTATGGCGTCGGCCTCCAGCTCGGTTATATCGCCCACTACGAGCTCCAACGAGACGGGGCCCACCGCAAACTCCTCCATATGTTCACGTACATCCGGTGCTTTAAGCTTGCGCCGACGGCGGACAACCTTTAAATGGGCCGCGTAGAGGGGCCCGTGATCGTGGCGGTGGCCTCCAGGAACCCCAACAAGCTCAGAGCCGTGGAGGAGGCATATAGGGCCTTCGGCCTCAAGGCCCTCGTGGTGCCCGCCGAAAAGCCGCCTGCCCTGAGGCCACAGCCCCTCGGCATCGCCGAAGTGGCGGGAGAGGCGGTGGAGAGGACGAGGCACGCCGTCTCCGTCGTTGGCGGGGCGGAACACGGCGTGGGCATAGAGGCGGGCGTCGTTGAGGCCGGAGGCTTCAAGCTGGACCTCACGGTGGCCGCAGTCGCCGACAGGTCCGGCCGCGTGACCCTCGGCGCCGGCCCCCGGCTTCGAGATGCCCCACGTGTTCCTAGAGGAGGTGCTGATGGGGGTCGAGCTAGGCGCCTTGGCGGAGCGCCGCCTCGGGCGGCCGGCGGTGGGCTACAGAGAGGGGCTGGTGGGCGTGCTCTCCAGAGGGAGGATAAAAAGGCTCGATCTGAACTTCTACGCCGTGGCCATAGCCCTACTGCCCAGTCTGCCCCACAACTCCCAGCTGTACCTCTACATTTAAACGCTCCAAACGAGATAGAGACATGAGCCAAATAGATCCGGTCTCGATAGCGAGACTGCCCGAAAAACAGAGGAAGGAAACGATAAGGGGGATACTACAGGGCCTCTTCACGATGGGGGAAGACCAGGCGTTCCGAGCCCTGAGGTCCGTCATATCGGCGCTGGCCGAGAGGGCCTCCGACGAGGAGTACACCAATTGGTGCAAAACCACCATGGAGATCCTGGCCTCCTACCCCGACGAAGTGGTAAAGGCCGGCCTAGCCCTCAGAGCCAAAGTAGTGGCCAGCCTCGACAGGAAGCTGGCAGACCGCGACGCCGAGATAATCAACAAGGTCATGGGCCTCCTCGACGACGCGACGAGGCGGAAGCTGATGAGAAACCTAAAGTGACATCCCCTTCCCCGCCCTCTCTCCCTTCCCCTCCCTTCTTCTATCCCCCTAACGCCTAACCGCCTGTAGCTTAGGCCCTCCCTCAAGCCAGCCCTCGGGGAAGTACCAGTCTCTGACCACCTCGAAGCCGCAGACGGACAGGACGGAGCCCAGCCTCGTCTCACCCGGCGGGACGCCCCTCTGGAGCTGGAAGTAGGTCTCCCCATCGTGTATATACTCCACGTAGAGGACCTCGCCGGGCTCCATATGTTCGTACAGGATACAGAAGAGCCGTCTTTCCAAGTCGGTCCCCACGAGACTTGGATCCACGTCGAACACCTCGACCCAAGGCCCGTAGTACGGCGGACGTCCGGCGAAGACCTTGACCACGCCCGCCAGCCGGCCGCCGAGGTAGAGCTCGAAGTTCGTCTCCTCCCTAAACCTCCCCCGCCTGGCCCTCGCCGCGAAGGGCCTAAAGGAATCCACGCTCAGCAGGACCACGAAGAGGCCGAAATCCCCACTAATTTGTTACGCCCGTTGCCCCGCCCACGCGCCGAGGGCCTTCCTGACGGCCTCTCTGTGGAGTGGAGTCTGCCAGGCGTAGTACACGCCGACGCCAAGCTCCGGGTCCCTCTCGGGGGGCGGCGTGTCGACCCAGAGCCGCTGATCTTTGTCGTAGACGTAGGCGATTAGGTTCCACTCGATAAGCTTGTCGACGAGGCCCGGCGCCCTCCTCGTGTTGCGAAACAGGGCGTCTGGGTCGTCGAGGGCCTCCCTCAACACCCCCCCTCCACATCGCCGAGCCCGGCCACCTTGCCCACCAAGCCGCGCGACTTTACAAAATCTCTCAGCAAGCCCTCCACATCCCAGCCGGCCTTATATAGGCTTTCTAGAACCTCCGGATTTCCGCCAGTCCACCTCCAGACCTCCTCGAAGGGCGGCTTCTCCCCAGGCAGGAGGTCGTACAGTTGCTCGAACCCCTCCCTGGACATGTTCCAAACGGTTCTGATCTTCGCCCACCTATGCCTGCCGATTCTTTCCCAGGTGACGCCTTCGCTCGACGCAATGACGATGACGATCTTCTCGTACTTGATAGACGGGTGTTCTATCATGTTGAGGAACTGTTTGACGAGGATCTCGGCCTTGTCGAGGCCGACGGCTTGAAACACATCGTCGGCGAGAATTGCGACTTTCTTGTTCTTCCCCCTCTTCACGATGCGGTACAACGCCTCCACCGCGATGTCGATAAGCGCATCGGCGCTCCCTAGGGGGTCCGGGAACCTCTTGGCGAACTCCTTAAGCACCGCCTTCACCAAGTCCTTGAGGTCTTCGGTGTAGAGGAGCTTCTCGTCCCTCTTGGCCAGCGGACTCACGTACGTAACAGAGTAGCCGTGCTCCCTAAGAACCTCCACTGTTTGTTTGAGCAGAGCCGACTTGCCGCAGCCCTCCGGCCCGTACACGACGACAGGCCACCAGGTGCCATTCCCCGCCAGCTCTTCTAACTGTTTGATGGCAACATCGCGGTCGACGAACTTGACATCGCGACCTGCGAAAGGCAATTTAACGCGCATCATGGACGCCCAAGCCTCCTTCTAACCTCGCCGAGGGCCTTTTCGTGTTCCTCTGTCCATCTCACTAGGCCTTTTAGCCTCTCGACATACCTTCCCCGCGGCATTCCTCACAAGGTTCCTCCCCGGAGACTCCAACGCCAAGAGGGACTCCAGAAGGCGAGCTGAGGCGTACTCCTCCGCCGACGGCTTAGGCAGAGGCCTCTCAATATTTTCGTACACGTCCTACTCTACTCACAGTTTAAAAACAGATTGGCCGTCTTGGCGGGTTTTATGTATAGACGGCTTTTTATGTAGCGGCGTCTGCCGCGCGCCTTCCCACGCCCAGCTCTAGATCGATCTCCGGCGGCGGGTCAGCCCAGTAGCGCTTCTGTCCGGTAGGAAGTAGGCTATTTGGCGGCTAGTTCTCTCAGCAACGGCTTTTCGGTCCCTGGCTGGCTTCCGCCATGGGTAGTCGGGGGTCTTCTACGGCTTTTCCGAGGTGTCGGCGCCACCTGCCTATGGGAGTCTGGGCTTTTCCTTATATCTCCTCGACGCCCACGTCACTGTTGCTTCTGGCTCTCGAGGGCTCCGGGATTTCCGCCGACCCGCCTCAGCAACTCTTCAAGGGGCCCCTCCCCTGCGAGAGGTCGTAGGGCTGTTTCGCGTAGCGTGCTTCACATGACGAATGTGGGCCCGTCTGGGCTTGCCGACTCGCTCCTTGGCGACGCTGTTTGCGGCTATAGTCGTTGGCCGCTTGACCGCGTTCGGCGTCCCCCTGTCGGCTGCTCGGCCCTTTAGGCCAGCCGCCTGGAAGAGGCCGTCGGCCAGTGGCGTTTTGATGTTTTTCTTAACTGCCGGGGAGAGAAGCTCTACCGCGAGGTCTCGAGACCTCGCCGAATTGTCAACGAGTTGTTCGGCCGTTGTCGTGAGTTTGTCTCTCGGCGTCTTGGCTGATTACGTACACGTCTTCGTATTTTGAGGACCTCCGCGGCCTGTATGAAGGAGCGTCTTGGCCTATATGCCACGGGGCTCTTGGCCAGCTCTTCTAACAGCCTCACGGCGGCCCTTTCTGCCGGCGTGTCGGACGCCATTTTTACGAGCGCCTTGTGAGCTCTTGGTAGTACTTCTCCAGCCTGGGCTTGAGGTCTAGGTACTACTTCACCTGACGTTTGGACTAGTACAGCTTAATAGTGCCAGCCGCGTGTTGTACCTATTCCTCCCCCGTACGCTGGGCCGTCTTCACGGCAACCGCCGCGGCCGTGGGCTACGGCACAGTCTCAGCGTATGGCGCCTATCCAAAAGCTCTGGGCTGAGAATCGGAGAGGCTGTAGCTCTCCCACACACGGCCATATTCGACGCGATGTTTTCAACCACATTCAGCCCTTTGTTAACAATTTCAGTTACTAGGCGTCGCGTACTAATACGCGCGGTCTCGGGCGATAGAAGCGCCGAACGGCGCCCACATCTTGTAAAGTTTTTATTCAGAGCCGCAATTCGTCTGGTGAGCCGCCCCGTCTGGGTAGACGTGCTTCGCCGCGTTTATCCCGCGCTGGCGTCTCGATACAACGTAGTAGTCGGAGGCTCTCAAGTCTTCTACGTCGTTCTCGGACTGGCTCTGCCCTCGAAAGACGTGGACTTATTCATAGAAGACTTCAACCCATTAGCTCTGTCCGGCGAGATTAGAGACGCCCTAGGCCTTGAAGAGGAAAGGTTTGAAGTGTTTAGAAAGGGCGATAACCTAATCTTTCATTTCTTCGCCGCATTGGGCCCCTCAGTAGTGGCGATAGAAGTCATGTCAAAAACCCACTTGGGGCGCATTACTCAGACTCCCCTCTTCAAAGAGGTCGTGGGCTTAGAGCGTGAGGGAGTTTTCTACTGGACGTTGTCGCTAGAGGCATATGCGATTTTACAAGCCACGAGGCCAGACGGCCCGAGAGCCGTTGACGTAGCTAGGTTTCAACTTATCGCGGACAAGGTCGACTGGGATAAGGCCAAGGTTTTGGCGGAAGAGTTAGGGGTTTTGAATAAATTTAAACAGTTCCGCCAGTTAGTACGTGTATGAGTACTTAGTCCGCTACGTGGAGACAGGCGACGTTAAGTACTTGGAGGAGGCCGCGGATTTAGCGCTGAGAAGCGGCTTGTTTCTAGAACACGTGCTCGACCTCGCCCTCTCTCTACCACGCCATATGCTCCCCCCGAAGGCGAGGAGACTTGTGGCAGGTGTGAGACACGTAGTGGAGTCCGCCCGGTGTGAAGACCTACCAGAACGGCTCAGAGTTTCTTGTCATATTGCAAAGCAGAGAGCCTCTGAGCTCAACACTCCAGCCGAGGCAGTGCCTGAGGTGGAGAGGCTAGGCGCCGAGAAGGTGGTATACGCCTTCTGCAAGGCGTCTGGGGTAATTATCCCCTTTTGAGTCTTGACGCCAGCGACTCATGTGTTGTGAACGTTCTGCGGCGCTCTTTGTGTCAGGGCTGTGGGAGTTAAAGCA
>JBEULK010000008.1:0-7671 GCA_041287325.1 Pyrobaculum sp.
GACAAGAGGCTAGCCTCCTTGGCCGAGGAGGAGGGGCTCCCCGCGGTTTTTCTTTAGAGGCGTGTCTGCTCCTCAGCTTCTGCACTTCTCTCTGTATGCGGCTTCTATCTCGAGGAGGGCGTAGTACTGCATCTCTGTGAGCGACACGTTGGGGTTTACCCTCTCTACTTCTCTGATGGCGTCGTCTGCCTTCAGACACTTGGCGGCTATCAAGTAGGCCGCCAGGGCAGTTGGAGTGCGCCCCATGCCTCCAACGCAGTGGACGACCACCGCCCCAGCCGCCGTCTTTTCTCTTATGAGTTCTACTAGCTCTTCTAGGCGCCTGGGGGGGTACCCGTCTGGGGTCGGCCAGTGGACCCACTCAATCCCCCTCTCCGCCAGGGCTTTTTGAAACTCTAGGAGCCCCCACCGGCCGTAGTACTCTATCTCCCAGGCCTCTGCCAGCGATACCGCGGTCTTGACGCCTAGGTCTGCCCACTTGTCTACGTCTTCTCTTCGAGGCATACAAGAGCCGGCCGCTCCTCTGTCTACGAAGTATGGGCACTGCATTTTTTTCTTTTTCATGTCCATTTCAAAATTTTTCTTTCTATGTATGTCATGGCGAAGTATGTGGCTATGCCGGCGGCTGCGAGGGTTACTATTCCTGCCCACATGCCGACGAAGTCTAGCCTGTGCCAGTAGTTGTAAATAAGCGCCCCTACTCCGTCTGTTAAGGCAAGGCTTTCGGCTATGAAAGAGACTGAGTAGGCTGTGCTTAGCGCTATTTTTAGTCCTGTGATTATGCCTGGCAGCGAGGAGGGGATTACCACGTATTTTACCACGTCGGCTCTTCCGCCGCCCATTGTGTATATAAGCGCGGCGAGGTCGCGGGGGAACCGCTGGGCCCACTCCATTACGGAGAGAGCAATGGGGTAGAAGGCGATGAGCGACATTAACATAATTTTGCTAGACTCTATGCCGAATATGTACAATAAGACGGGCAACAAAGCGACGTGGGGTATAGGGTACGTCAGAAGTATCGCCGACTTTAACAAACTAGAGCCTAGCTTGTCGGGTAGCCAAGTAGCCGCAAGGCCCGCCGCCAGGCCTGCCGCGAGGGCTAACAACGTCGACGTAAACACCCGCCCAAGCGTGGCGGCCAGGTTTTGTAAGTATATATGCGAGTCGTAGACAAGCCGCAACGCCACTTGGGTAAACTGGGGGAGGTAAGGCTTGGCTATTAAGAGTGCAGACGCCTCCCACGCCAGTAAGATCAGCGCTCCCGCTGTGATGTACTGCCTCATTGTCTACTCTTCTGCACCTCCTCTACCAACGAGTGGGCGTCTTTAAATGCCCCCGGCTCGTACCTCGCTGCGACTCTCAGAGGGGGGCCTTTGACTACGTAGACCCGTCCTCCTAGGTCTACAACGTCTTGGACGTTGTGTGTCACTATTACGATGTCCCAGCCTCCTTTTTTTAAGATTTTTATGATGTCTACTCTGTGGTCTATGTCCACCATGGAGAGAGGCTCGTCCATTAGCCACAGCCGTGCCCCCGAGGCGATTGCCCTGGCTATTAAGATTTTTTGTTGCTCTCCTCCTGACACTTCTCTGGGGTAGCGATTAAGTAGGTGGGCTATATCTAGCATGCGGGCTGCCTCCTCAACTGCGCTTTCCACCTCTCTCCGGGGAATTTTTCTAAGTTTAAGGGGGAGTGCTATGTTGTCTCTATTCGTCATCCACGGGTAGAGCCCCCCTATTTGGGGGATGTACGCGATTTCTCCGCGTAGCTCCTCGGGCTTTTTGCCGTACACCTCTACCTCTCCGCTAGCTGGCTTGAGTATCCCGGCGGCTAGTTTTAACAGGGTCGTCTTTCCGCTACCGTTTGGTCCGAGTATTACCGTTATGCCGGGGGGAATTTCTTCGGTGAAGTTTTCTAACACGAGGGGGCCCCTCCTGTATTTGAAATAAACTCCTCGGAAACTTATCACGAAACGCAGTCTTCGTACCTGGGTTTTTGTGTAAGGAGTCCTTTTTGTACTAGCCAGTTTGCCGCGTCTTCAAACACGTCTCTTGGCAACGTGGAAACGTGGGACTTCCATACTATTTCGTAGGTTCCCAGCTCCCGTGGGATGTTTAGCTTTTCTGCTAGGAGTTGTTGATACTTCGCGGGGTCTGAGTTGTAGAGGTCTACTGCCTTGTTCAACGCCGCGATTATGTTCTCCAAGGCTTTCCTGCCTTCTTGCGTTTTTAACAAGTCGTCTCTTGCCACTAGGACTACTAAGTCTCTATATTTTGCGATGAGTGTGGCGTTTTTCCTTAGGGCGAGTGTGCCCCACGGGTCGGGCAACACCGCCGCGTCTACCTTCCCCTCTATCAGTAGTTGAAACCTGTTTGCAATACTGGGGACGTCTACATACTCCACTGACATGTTTACAAGCTTCGACGCTACGTATTCTATGATGGTGTTTTTTGAAATAGCCACGGTCTTAACCGACGAGGCGCCGGGGGCCTTGACGAGATAAAATCCTACGTTTGAGTCTGAGGCAGATGCGCAGCAGAGAAAACCCACGATTTTGATAGGCGCCCCCCGTCCGATCAGCATCAAAGCCCCCACGGGGTCGTGAAGCGCCACGTCCACCTGCCCGCTTAGAATAGCCGAGTCTCTGTCTCTAGCCGAGCCGAAGTATACCAACTCTACGTCTTTAAACAACCCCTCCTTGTCTGCCACTACGAAAGGCAAGGCGTCGACCACGGGCAGTAGGCCTATTCTTACCCTGTGCGCCTCTGCTGGCCTGTTCTGGAAGAAGACGAGGAGAGACGCCACTGCCAACACGACTACGAGGAGTAGTATAAATTCGCGCCTCATGTGTCGGCTAGATGAGACATGTTTTAAATGCTTGTCTTAGATTTTTTAAAAGAGTAGAGAAACGGTGCGCAGGCCCAGCGCCTCGCCTATGAACAACGCGCCGAGTATAATTGACAAGATGCCTACGACTAGCTCGATTCTCCGCCCTAGAGTAGCCCATTTGTTCGACTTAGAGACGTGCTTCGAGCTTCTCCTTACAACGTAGAAGAAGACGTAGATGACTGCGGCCAGCCCCGAGGCGTAGGACACCGTGGCGGCGAAGACTGCGAGATAGTTCCCACTCAGCGCAGAGGCTAAGATGTTGGCCACCACCACGGCCCCGAGAAACGGCGCGATGCACGGCATCCACACCGCCCCCAGAGAGGCGCCTAGCAGCAAGTCGCCGACGCCGCCCGTCGCCTTTTTAGATATCTTATACGCAGAGGTCTGTAGCCTAGAGGCCCACAAGACAAACGCCTTGTTTAAACGCTCCACGGCTAGCACAAGGCCGAGACCCACTAAGACAACCCCGCCCAAAACGTAGAGGACAGTCCTGGCAAGCTCCCCCGCCAGGGCCGTGGCCGCCGTCGCCGCAACGGCTAAGGCGGAAAAAGACAAAACCATGCCTAGTAAGACGATGCCGAGCCTCCGCTTGGCGAGATATGTAGTGGCCGCTATTGTCACAACGGGGAGCACACACGGCGAGAAGACGCTGGCCGCGCCGGCGGCAAACGCCGTGGCTAGTTGTAATGGCACCGCCACTCCCTCAAGGACCTTGGCATTCGCGGCCGAGCTTTGTTGGGCGTAGGCTAGTTTTGTTATTTCCACAAACCGGTCTGCCTCTAGTGCCCCGATAATTACCGCAGTTACGTAGAGTTTTCCCCCCTTTGCAAAACCCATGATCACCGTAGGCGTACCTGCGATGGGGATCTTCTGCTCGCCATACGCCCTCTGTGCGTATAAAGTGCCTGCGTATACGTACACAGTGCCGTTGGCCACCACGTCGAGGCTGGTGAGGGGGTATTCGCCTAGGTCTACCGAGATGAGGCGGACGCCTTTCAGCGCGTCGGCGACTGCCTTTTCAGGAAATACGTGTTGCTTCATGTAGGCACAGCCAGGGCAGTTGACTTGGTGTATAAAAATCAACACGGGGCCTTCTCCCAGCGCGTTTTGAAGATCTTGTGCAGATTTTACGTCAACAAAGTTCAGGGAGCCGATGGTCAAGGACAGCGCAAGCACAGATGCTAATAACGCTACCAAGAGCGAGCGCATATCCGCAGTTTTAGTTACTATATAAATACCTTTATGTACGAATGTGAAAATTGAAAAGGCCGTGGTGGGGCCGCTTGCCACAAACGCATACCTAATCTGTGAAGAAGACGAATGCATAGTGGTTGACCCCGGCGGCGACCCCGGCGAGATACTTAAACTACTACGCCGCAGGTCTGTGGCGGCCGTCGTGGCGACGCATCTACACTTTGACCACGTCGCCGCGGTGAACGACGTCGTCGAAGCCACCGGCGCGCCTTTCTATGCACATGCCGAGGATTGGCGAGTGTATAGGTCTCTAAACTCTATTGCAGAGGAGTGGAGTTTCTCAGTGCCGGACCTTCCAGAGCCTAAGCCTCTCGGCGGGCGGCTTTGGAGTCTTGAGGTCTGGCACACCCCCGGTCACACGCCTGGTAGCGTGTCTTTAGTAGGGCCTGGCTTTGTCCTCACTGGCGACACTCTTTTCAAAGAGACTGTGGGCCGCGTAGACTTGCCACACGGCGACTGGCAGGCGCTAGTTAAGTCAGTATGTAAGCTGTACAACCTCCCTGAGGACTACGTCGTCTACCCGGGGCACGGCCCCCATACCACAATAGGAGACGAGCTACGTAGTAACCTATTCGTCAACTATCTAGTATGCCAACGTATTGCATAAAAAGCACGGTACAAGTATTGCCATGTCTTACGAGACTTCTAAACGGGTTACTCTTCTCCAATACCCACCTCCGCCTTTGATCACGCCGCAACTCATAACTACAGTGTCTATTGTATCTACAAAGTTGTACGGCTTGTTTGACCTCGGCGTGTTTATCGCAAAACTTGTAGAGGCGGGCGTACAGAAGTACGGAGAGCCTCTTGACCCATGCTGGTTGTACGTAGTGTTGCCCAACGGCTACAAACACTTTGCATACTTCTCCACGGACGTCCCGGAGGGGAGGCTAGAATACGCTTCGCTCTACCCCGACCCCTACCTCGGCGCCTTGTTCGTAGCCGCCTCTGGAAGGAGGGCGGTGTTTAGGCCTCTTAGCACTGACTACCTAGACAAGATGTTTGAAACACTCGCCCAGGCAGAGGGATGGGATATTCGTATTTCTAACTATGTGGATTACGACCACTACAACAACGCACATGTTGTGAACGAAGAGTGCATTATTGAAAAGTTAAAGACTATTCTGCCCAGGGAGGCTACTTATGAAAAAGATGCTCTTCTCACAGTGCTTGTGCCGACTATGCCGCAGGCCTTTCTCACAGACCCCCAGATGACTAAGCTAATCGCACTGGGGCTGATGGAGTACCGCGAGGCCACGATCGTGCCGACCCAGCTCCTAGTGTCGCTTCTCAGCACGTTGTTTTAAAAAGGGGGGTTGGTGACAGACCCCGTGAGAGTGGTAATCTTAGGAGGCGGAATAGCAGGCGTGTTTACTGCGTATTTTTTAAGAGAAAGGGGGTTTGAGGTAGTCGGCGTGGGCGGCGAGGTGGCTTACCCGCTTGCCTCACTAGTCGTCACGCTCTCTATGCCGTATAAAGAGGACGTTGAGTTGGCCAAGAGGAGCCTAGAAATATACAAACAGTTTGTTGCATTGAAAGAAGTCACCTCTGTCGACATTCTGCCCCGGTGGGCGGACCTCTCGCGACTTGCCGTGCCTCACCAGTTAGCAGACAAAGTCGAGGGCATACGCTTAGGCCCAGACGAGGCTGCCGTAATTACAAAAGACTACTTAGTGCCGGTGAGGAAAGTAGTGAAAAAACTGAGGAAGGAGCTGGGGTTTCTAAACTCTTACGGCTTGTTGAAGGTGGAGGACGGTAGGGCGTATGTAGTGGCAGATGGACGCAGGGTTGATGGCGACTTAGTGGTGTTGGCCGCCGGGCATAGGAACAGGGCGTTAGCCGAGGCGGCTGGCCTCGCCGTGCCTCTACAGCCCTACGAGTGCTACGCCGTAGTGTTCCTCACTGGTAGAAAAATTTGGCGTTACAGCATTGGGGACTATGTATTGGGATGGTACGGCAGGCCTCTCATCCAGCCGCTGTACATCGCGGGTGACGGATGTGGGAAATACGGCCAGGGCCCCCCGCCTGGTTACCTAAGCCGTATGACAAATCTCGTGTCTAGGAGAGCGGGCGCGGTTGTTCCGCTCTACTTAAAGACTGGGTACTGTGAAGTTGGGCCTTTGGGCGGTCCGGTGTACGGAAGATATCCAGATGTAGAAAACCTATATATAATTGGAGGGTTCAACGGATATGGTAGTATGATAGGCCCGGCCCTGGCTGAAAGGCTGGCGAGCTTAATCGCAGGGGGCGGCGCGGAGGACGAGTACAGGATAGAAAAACGCCTACAGACGATGTTTGATCCATGCGCCGTACAAGAAAGACACGACTGGGGGGCCGTGCTTCTACGTAACGTTTAAAAAAGAACGCTTTATGGACAACGTGAACGACAAACGCGACCGCATGGCGCTCATATCATTTCACGTGCCTCAGACATATTTAGAAGCCCTCGACGAGTTGGTAAGGCTTGGGATATACCCCAGTAGAAGCGAGGCGGTAAGAGCTGCTTTAAGAGAGCTGTTGGCTAAGTACAAACTAGACGGGGAAACTTAAAAGAGCTGTATACCACCACCTGCGTGTTAGGCATAACATCGGCTGTAGCCTCAGCTGTGGCTTTCTCAATAAACGCCCCGCTGGCCTACGCGGCGGCGAGGAGGGGCGTCACGTCTCAGACGCTTGTGGCAGTTAGGAACTTTGTCGCCTTGGCGATGACGGCGCCCTTCGCCCAGTTCAACGTCCCTGCCTCAGTGGTCGCGGTGGTGGTCGCCTCAGCGCTACTCGGCCCCGGCCTCGGCGACTATGCCTATTTTAAGGCTATCTCCTCTTCGGGCGTTGCCAGCGCCGTGACTGTGGCTTATACCTACATCCTAACTGCGCAGGTCTTCTCGGCGCTTCTAGGCGTCGAGAGGCTTGGGGCAAACGACGTACTTGGAGCCGTGTTGGCAATGCTCGGCGTCCTCGTGGCCGTGGGAGGTAGGCCAAGAGGCACAGGCTTCTACTACGGCGTAGTTGCCTCACTGGCGTGGGGAGCGGCGTCGGCGCTCCTGGGGGCGGCCTCTAAGTCCGCCTCCCCCTTCACAGTAGCCGCGATCAGGTCCGCCACGCTTGTGCCAATCTTCTTGCTCTTCTCAAGCTTTAGCAACGTGAGATCCTCAGGACTTTTATACGCCGTGGCGTCCGGCGTAGTGGGGCTGGGAGCCGGCTCTCTCGCTTTTATATACGCCATGTCGCAGATAGGCGTGGGAGCCACCGTAGTCGCCACCGCAATTACTCCCATACTCTCACAAGTCTTTGACAGAGTTATAAACAAGACTCCGATGTCGCCGAAACACATTTTAGGAGCTCTGTTAGTAGGAGCTGGTATTGCGGTTGTGATGACTGATTAGACAACTGAAAATGAAGAGCTGACGACGGGCTGACTAACTTTATCCGCCCAGCCCCGGGGTAGCCGGGGCCCCACTGGCGGCTGCTTTGAGACAGTCTGCGCACGGCGTCGCGTAAGCCCGCCCGACTCTGCGGCTTTAGCCTCTA
>JBEULK010000077.1:0-15480 GCA_041287325.1 Pyrobaculum sp.
CACTCACTACCGCTGTAGGGACTGCGGCGGCCTCTTCAACCACTACGTGGGGAAGGGTAGGGAGTTTATTCTACGGGTGGGGCCTAGAGGGCGCCGAGGCGGATAGACGTGAAGTCCTCTGCGCCCTGTTTTCGGCGGAGGTCGCCTATTACGCCTTTCTCAATATTCTGATCTCTTCAGCCATGCCCCCCGTAGAGGGGTCCAACTTCTCATACGACACGTAGGGCGGACTGTCGACCACGAGGTCGAAGTGGCCGCCTAGCTCCTCGGCGCTTAACGCGAGGAAGTCCCCTCTAACTACTCTCAAATGCGGCAAGCCGGCATATTTACGCGTAGCATAGGCCGCCAGGTACTTGTCCAGCTCTACGCACACCACCTCAGACGAAGTTGTTTAACGCTTGATTAACTAGTTTTCTACTGGGGCTTCCATACCATTAGCCAGAGCGTGGCAGCGACTATGACGACCCATATCGGAGTTAGGACCTTGACGCCTTGTGCCGGGTCGGCATACATGTAAAAAGTTTTTTGACGAATTGTTAAATTTGGCATCGGACCTACGGACATGGCTAGGCCCCTGCCAGCGGAGCAGAGGAGCCTTCTGGTGTTGCTTCTCACCGAGCCAGACGCGAGGCCTTCTAAGCTTGCGAGGAGGCTGGGGGTGTCTCGCCAGCATGTGTTCTACTGGCTGAAGAGGCTGAGGGAGGAGGGCCTCTTGGGCCCGCCGATGGTGTACGTGAGGCCGGACGTGTTGGGGTTGTACTACGCGTTTTTCAAGGCGGCGGCCGACCCTCCTCCGGACAGTGTGTTGAAGTTCTACACGCTTGACGGCGACGCGATCTTCGCGGTGCCCTTCAAGACTCCTAGCCAGCTGGAGGAGCTACATAAGGCGTACGGGCCGCCTTGGTTTGTGCCCAACTTAAGGCCGAAATACGTCTCGGAGCTACAGAGGAGGGCTTTGGACTTGTTTGCGAGGAACCCGGAGGTGAGGACCGAGGAGCTGGCCGTGGAGCTGGGCGTGACGAGACACGCCGCCAGGAGGCTGTCTTTGTGGATTCGGCGTAATGTGAACTTTTTCTACAAGGTGGACATCTCGGCGGCTGGGGTGTACGCCCTGGCCGTGAGGACCAGGGCCCCGCCTGCGTCTTTTGCTAGGCACAAGTTCTTCCGTTGCTTCGCCTACGCCGTGGGGTTCTACGCCCTTGCCTTCGACGACTTGAGAAAAGCGGCCGCGGCGGTCTCCATGTTGAGGGCCTCTGACCCAAAGACGGCCGTCTCGGTGGTGGTGGACTACGAGGTGTCTGTGCCGGTGTTGGAGTAGCGGTGGGCGGAGGCCCCGTCTTGTATTGGCTGAAGAGGGATTTGAGGCGGCGCGACAACAGGGCTCTTGCGGCCGCCGCCCGTATGGGCCCGGTGATGCCGGTCTTCGTGCTGGACGTGGACATCCTGGACGAGTTCGGGGCGTACGACGGGAGGCTTTACTTCATCCTCACCGCGCTGGCCCGCCTGTCTGAGGAGATGCCGGTGTACGTCTTCGTGGGGCGCACCGCCGACGTCTTCCAGTACCTCTTGGAGAAGTACAGGCCTCGGGCGGTGGTCACGGCGGCCTCGCTTTCGTGGAGCGGCGAAGCGAGGCAGAGGGCTGTGGAGGGGCTCTGCGCGGGACGGGGGGTCCCCTTCGTCGAGGTGTTCGACAACTTCTTGGCGGATCCCCGGGCCCCTCTGCCGGCGTCCGCCTTTTCGGCCTTCTGGCGGAGGTGGAGGGAGCTAGTGGACGCGGAGCCCGAGCCGGATCCCATGCCGACGTTTTACAAGGCGGAGGAGCCCACTTGGGAGGATGCGGCTAAGAGGCTTCCCCACAGGCCTGGCCGCTTCGATGCGCGACGGGTCGGCGAGGCGCTTAGGTACGACTTTTCGCGCTACGGCTCCTTGAGGAATATGCTGTGTTGCTCCACGGGCCTGTCGCCGTTTATTAGGTTCGGCGTCGTGTCGATCCGGCAGGTGTACGCCATGGGCAAGGTCAGCGAGGAGTTTGTGCGCGAACTCGCCTGGAGGGAGTACTGGTACGCCTTGAGGCGCGCCCGGCCCGAGATGAGGGAGGCGGAGCTCAACCCCCGGCGGAGGGGGCTGAGGTGGGCCAACGAACACGTAGAGGCCTTCTACCGGGGGGAGACCGGCTACCCGATAGTAGACGCCGCTGTGGCGCAGCTGAAGGCGGAGAACTGGATCCACAACCGGCTTAGGATGCTCCTGGCCAGCTTCTTCACCAAGGACCTCCTGGCGGACTGGCGGCTG
This sequence comes from Pyrobaculum sp., assembly GCA_041287325.1. GTDB lineage: Archaea > Thermoproteota > Thermoprotei > Thermoproteales > Thermoproteaceae > Pyrobaculum. Next base: position 2,293 of record JBEULK010000077.1, read on the forward strand.
GGAGACGCCTTCTTCAAGAAACACCTCATAGACTACGACGAGGTGGTGGACGTGGGCAACTGGCAGTGGGCCGCCTCGGTCGGCGCGGACTACGCGGTGAGGGTCTTCAACCCCGTCCTACAAGCCAGGAGGCTGGACCCCCGCTGCGAGTACATAAGGAGGTGGCTGCCCCAGCTGGCGGACGTGCCCTGTAGCTGTCTACACGACCCGCTCAGTTGCAGGATACCCAACTACCCCCGCCCCGTAGTGGACCACAGAGAGGCCAGGAGGAGGGCCCTACAGTTCTTCAAGTCGGCGTGACGCCCATGGCGGTGGGGTGGAGCAGGTCTTCTTTTAGCAGAAGCCGCCCAGCAGCCCCTCTAGAGTGGCGCCCAAGGCGGCCATGGCTGATAAGTGCCTAGGTTGTTTTCAGCCTTTTTCGAGACGATGGGGAGGCGATTAACGAGATGAGAGTAGGACAGGGCTTCTTGTAGAATCTGACCACATCACACCGCCGCGAGGCGTATGCGATGTCTCAAGGGCCCCCATCGCCAAGGCGGCGTCGAGGGCGCAGTATTCAGAGGGAGGTCTTGGGGAGTCGGCTACGGCCATGGCAGGTCTGTAAGAAACAAGTGGGCGCTGGCGGCAACTCTCTACAATGCGTTAGCCTATTGTAAGCTTTTGATAACTTATCGGCGTTTATCTGTCTCACTATACATGTGCCCGGCGGCGGGCCGGTCTAGTTGATAGTGGCGACATAAAGAGCTAGAACGATGTGTGCGGCATGGACTCGTTTTGGATTTCGGGCTACAGGTAGGCGCCTGGTTGTGCTACGTCTGGCTGGCCGGCGTCGCTGAATATTCCTTCGAAAATGTGGGAGAGGCGGTTGGAGGCTTCTTGGTCTTTTCCTCTTCCCTGGAGATCTTCTAGTGAGGGGACTAGGTATATAAGCCACACCTCCAATGTCCCGTCCCTGTACGTAATTGAACATCTGTATAGCTCCACTACGCCGTAACGCTCCGGCGTGTGCAAACACGTGAACCCGGGCCTGTGGCTGGGGAACCTCAAGCTACTGTTTATGAAATTGCTAACTTTTAACCGTATGCGTTCGAAGTGGGCGTTGGACTGAGAAGCGTCGGCATCTAGTAGGGCTACCAACTTCACTAGTCGTGTTGTCGATCTAAATTTGCTGACTGCTATCAGCAAGTTTTTCTCAAGTATTGCCTTTCCGCCTTCAACAATTACAGGAACGGCCTCTAGATGGCCTTCATATATTTGTCTAATCTTTGTCCTTGGGCCCGTAGCCTCTTATCGGGACTCTGCGTGGTGACTGTTGAATAAATTCGAAGTCGTTTGGGCCCTCGCAGAGCACTACGACGTTAGGGGCCGCGGAGGTCTGCGGCGATTTCTTTACGCTCTTCATATGCCTCTGAGCCCGTCAACACCTCGTAGTCGATTTCACCTCTTTGTAGTAGGTATAACCTCACAATTCTGAGTCCATCTAGTACATCTCGTTTCTGTGCCTCTTCTAAGAGGTTGTCTAGAAACTCCGAAGAGTGTGTAGCGGCTATGAACTGCATGCCGTGGGTTGAGTACGTGACGATGTGTTTAACAAATTTTTCCATAAAGCCGGGATGCATGTGTCTCTCTGGTTCGTCTACTACTATGACGTCTGTACCAACCACTACGTGGGCCAACATGCTTACGAGTGCTTTAAACCCATCGCCGAGCAACCACGCTGGCACTGACTTGGTGCAGTCGAACAAGAGGACGTGTCCATCTCTGTAGTCACAGAAATAAGGCACTACTCGCCTTAACATTGCCACTAGGCGTGCCTTGTCTCTTGGCTTCAACCGCTCAAATGGGTCTTCCGCTCTTTCGTACCCCACCTTTACCACGGGGACTTCTGCTGGCTGAACTGCCAACTCACCTGCGTATAGCTTTAACAATATTGGGAGTAGACGGAGGTTTCTTTCAGCCATGGCTAGTGGCATACCTCGGCTTTCCATGAAAGCGAGGTATGCAGGGGATCCCTCTACATATAAGCACATGTAGAATAGCTTTTTTACGAGGGTGTGGATTAATTCGTCCACTACATTCGCGTCTATTTGTGTTGCCTCTTCCTCAGCCCTAACAGAGTCTATGTATTGGAGAAACGCATCTCTGCACTTGCCCTCTAGATTTTCTACCCCTTTTACGATGTTTAGTTTTAGCTGGACGCCGATGTTTCCCCAGACCTGGGCCTCCGGCCCCTTGCCGTCTTTGTAGAGATAGTTGCCTCTAGTGGCGACTATGCGCCGCGCGAGGTTTCTGCCGTAGACGTCTCGGAATTTGTTTGTGGCGGATAGCAGTAGGGCGATTGCCTCCAACGCTGTGGACTTCCCCGTGTTGTTGCGCCCCACGAAGATGGTTACGTCGCCTAACTCCACTTCCAGTTCGTCAAATGGCCCGTAGCGCCTTACCCCAAAACGTATAAGCTTGACTGCCACGGGTTAAATTAAACGTTGAGTTTATATAGATGGTTAAGCAATACTTAAACTCACATTTTCAGTTGCCGCTTGGTAAATCCTTTTGACCCTTCGGCAAATTTCTGAATGCCTTTGGAGCTTCTAATTTTAGGGCTGTGGGATTGTTATAGATTCATAAGGGTGTCCGCGGCCTGTGCGTACGCCTACATCGTAGGCACGTTAACGACTAACCGTGATGAGGTGAGGCTGGCCGTGGCTTGAGTGTATTGCTATGGCTCCTGCGCGGTGGTGGGGGTCGGGCGCGTTGTGTAGGGCTGTGGATCCTGCTGTACGGTTTTGCGCGGCGTTCCTCACCTGAGCCGCTTCGGCGTGTACTTGTGTGTGCCGGTGTTTGTCTCTGTAGATCTGCCAGCGGCTACCGGCGTTGGCTGTGGGGTTGGTTTTTACTGGAATGTGGCTTCGGCTTTCTGCGTGGCCTCGACGGCGCCTTTGTAGAAGAATATGGGGGCGGCGAGGGCTGGGATTACGAGGAAGAATAGGATGTTTAACACGGCGGCTGTCTGGAAGTTGGGGGCGCCGTAGTGGTGGTGGAGCGCGAAGAAGCCTACTATGTAGACGTAGATGTAGGCGACGAGTGCGATTATTAGCACGACGGCGGTGACTGGCAGGAGGAAGAGGGCGTAGAGCTCCCCCAGCGCCGACGCCGCGCCTACCAGCAGGGCGAGCGGGTAGAGGGCGAGGGCTATCTTTGCCCACTTCGCCGGCGAGGAGAACCGCGGCGATTTTTCCGACAGGTAGAGGTACGCCACTCTGAAAGCAGATATGTTGACCGCGCCCACTAACAAAGAGGCCGCCGTTAGTACAGCGCCTAAGGGCCCGCCCTCGCCGGACTCTGCCAGGTAGGCGAGGAGGGAAGCTACGCCTATGGCCACGAGGAGTAGGTACGTCTTGGCGGCGAGCATGAGCGACTTCTTTTCGTCTACGCTCCCCGCGGCGGTCGCGACAACCCGGCTGGCGAATCTGTCTAGGGCGTCCCCCTGTTGCATCACGCCTCTTCCAACAATCTGTCTACTATTACGTCTATGCCCAGCTCCCGTGCCCTCTCTACGGCGTCTTTGAAGGCGTTTATTGCCACTAGTATCTTCCGCTGGGGGGTGCGGCGGAGGTAGCGCTCGAATATGCGGCACCTCTCCTCGAACCACTCCACGTCGCCGGCCTCCGCCACCGCCTTAACCTCGATGAAGTAGACGACGCCGTCGTGGACGTAGACGTCTAGCTCCAGCTTGGCGCCCCTTCTGTAGTACGTCCCGTCGTCTATAAACGAGACCTTCTCCACCTTCACCGGGTCCACGCCTAGGAGGTCCCGGTAGATGGCCAGCACAGCCCTCTCCAAGTCCAGGCCCATGCGCCCCGTGAAGCCGCCCACGTTAGCCTTCAGCAACGTCACGTCGGCCTTAAGAGACGACACGTCAGACTTCAAGGTCGCTACGTCTGACTTCAACGTGGCTATGTCTGACTCTACTCGTTCTAGTCTTTCCAACATCTTCTCCAGAACCTGTGTTATCTTCTCGATGGCGGCCGCCAGCTTTAGGACGTCTTCTCTTTGGCTTTCCTTCACTGCCTCCTTTACGACGCGGCGTATCTCCTCTATCAGCTTCTGCTCCACGTACATGTCTAAAACCGTTTTTAAAAAACTATTCTGGGGGCTTCTGCCCCCTTGCCGGCTTTATAGGGGTTTCCACACCATTAGCCAGAGCATTACCGCGACTATTGTGACCCAGGCGGGGGCTAGGGCCTTTACCAGCCTGTGGTATCTGGGGGGGTCCCATCTGCGTGCGGCGCGGACGTGTACGACTTCTAAGATGCCGGCTATTAGGGCGACGCCTAGGGCGTAGTGTATCCAGAGGGGGGAGCGTGGGAAGCCGTAGACGTGTACGGCCATGGCTAGGCCTGTGGCGAAGAGCAGGGCGCCGGAGGCGGCCTCGACGTGCACTAGCTTTTTGTAGGCCTCTGGCAACGCCTCGGCCTTGCTTCCTCTCACTACGAAGTAGGCGCCGGTGGTCAGGCCGGCCCAGCCTACTAGAGACAGAATGTGTGCTGTTAACAAGGCCTCGTATAGCATGTAGCCGTTTTCGATTTGATTTTTTAACATTGGCTTGTGTCTGTTCTGGCTGTGGCGCCTCGTCGTGTGTTGTCTAGAGTTTTTTTACAAAGTGTTATTTTGCACGTTCGGCGGTGGTCTATGCGCGTTGCTGTGGTTGGGGCTGGTTTTGGAGGTCTGGCCGCCGCGGCTTTGTTGGCTAGGAGGGGTTACGAGGTGGTGGTCTTTGAGCGTAGGTGTGACGTGGGTGGTAGGTCTGTTAGGCTGTCTGAGGGGGGTTTTGTCTGGGATTTGGGCCCGTCGTGGTACCTCATGCCCGACGTCTACGACAAGTTTTTTGAGGCGCTGGGCGCGCCGCGTCCGTATGGGCTTGTGGAGGTGGGCGGCTTCTCTTTTAGAGATCCCGAGGCCGGTTTTTTAAGAATCGGTAGCGACGTTGGCGACCTGTTGGAGTGTCTGGAGCCTGGGGCTGGGGAGCGGTTTGACGAGTTGATGAGGCTCGCGAAGGGGGTTTATCGTAGGGTTGTGGAGAGGCTGTTGTATAGGTCTTTCTCTTCGCCTTGGGACGTGGTGGCCTCTGCTGCCGTGTTAGCTGGTGGTGTGGGGCTTTTGTACAGGGACTACTGGAGCTTCCTAGGCCGGTTTTTCAGCCGGGGGACTGTGAAGAGGCTTCTTGCCTATGACGGGCTTTTTTTGGGGACTCCTCCGTGGGAACTGCCGGCCGTCTACGGCCTCTTGGTCAGCTACGCGGTGTTTAGGGGCGGCGTCTTTCACCCATCCGGCGGCTTCGGCGCCGTGGCGCGGGGGATTTATAAGACCGCGGCGGACTTGGGGGCGGAGTTTAGGCTGTGCAACCCCGTGGAGAAGATCGTGGTGGAGTCGGGGAGAGCTGTGGGCGTGAGGACTGCCGGCGGCGGGGAGGAGCGGTTTGACGCAGTGGTGGTCAACGCCGACTACGCCGCCGCCGAGCAGAGGCTTCTGGGCTTTACCACGTGGAGGTGGGATAGGGCCGACTTGGCCCCCTCTGCCTACATGGCCGTGGCTAAGTTGCGGGGGGAGTGGCCCCACGGGCTTCACCTAGTGTATGTGGACAGCTGGGACGCCCACTTGAACTCGTTGGTGGGGAGGGCCTCTCCGCCGGAGAACCCCTCCTTCTACGTGTACGTTCCCTCTACGGTGGAGGCGGGCTGGGCCCCGGAGGGCTCTCACTCTGCGTTTTTCTTGATTCCGGCGCCTCCGGGGAAGTGGTCTCCTTATCGGGGCTCCGCCCTGCTCCACTTGAGGAAGGTCTTTCACGGCGCTGTGGAGGTGGCCGCCGAGTTTGACACTGGGTTTTTCTGCGAGGAGTACGACGCTTTTAACTGCACTGCGCTTGGGCTTAGGCACAACGCGAGGCAGACCGCGTGGGGCCGCCCTCCGATGAGGCACAAGAAGGTGAGGGGCCTTTACTTCGTTGGTCAGTACACGCATCCCGGCGTGGGGGTTCCCATGGTGCTGGCCTCCGCGGTGGCGTTAGTGAACGCCTTCTTTTAGACATGTCGCAGGTGCACTACTCGTTTTTTAGGAGGGGGCCGAACTTTTTCTACTCCAGCCTTCTTTTTCCGCGGGAGGTGAGGGGGGACGTGGCTGTTTTGTACAGCTTTGTCCGCTATGTGGACGACTTGGTGGACAGGCCGGAGCCTTTGGTTGGGGATTTCTACCGCGCTTGGAGGCTGTTGGAGGGGGCGTGGAGGGGCGTGGTGAGGGCGCCCGTGATTTCCGACTTCGTGGATCTGGCCTTCCGTAGGGGCTTTCCGTGGCGCTGGGTGGAGGCCTTTATGGCGTCTATGGAGATGGACCTCTACAAGAGGAAGTACTACACGTACCGGGAGCTGTTGAAGTATATATACGGCTCTGCGGAGGTAGTGGGGTTGTTTATGGCGAAGATTCTGGGGGTGCCCTCGGCTGGCTATAAATACGCGGCGTTGTTAGGCAGGGCTTATCAGCTGATCAACATGATTAGAGACGTGGCCGAGGACTTGAGGCTGGGGAGGCAGTACATCCCTCAAGAGGACTTGGACAAGTTCGGCGCCGTGTCTGTGGCGCCTACTCCGGAGTTCGCAGAGGTGTTGAGGTTTGAGCTTTCTAGGTATTTCGAGACTCAGAGGGCGGCCCTTAGGGGCCTCGCCTACATCCCGCCTAGGCTTAGGAGGGCGGTGTGGGCGGCCTCACGGCTGTACTGGCGCACCGCCTCGGTCATCTACAGGAGGCCGCTGGTGGTGTTTGAGAAGAAGGTGAGGCCGGGCATGGCGTACGTGTTGGGGGTATGGCTCGCCGCGTACTTGAGGTAGTCCTTAGGCACAGTAGGCCTAGGTTTTGGCTCTACACCGGGGGGCCCTTCCTCGTGGGATACGGCGCGGGGGCCCGATCCTTGGAGCAGTTCTTAGACCCGTTGTTTTTCTACGGCCTTGTCTACTTCCTTGTGTTTGCCAACGTGTTGCTCTACGGCGTCAACGACATTTTTGACGTGGACACCGACGTGTACAACCCCAAGAAGGGCACCCGGGAGGAGCTGGGCCTCGGGAGGGCGCGGACGCTGGGCGCCGCGTCTGCGGCCTCTGCCGCAGCCGCGCTTCCCCTCGCAAGAGGCCCCGTGGAGGCGGGTCTGGTGTCGCTGTTTTTGTTCCTGTGCGTGGCCTACAGCGCGCCGCCCTTCAGGTTGAAGGCAAGGCCTTTTGTAGACTCTTACACAAACTGGCTTTACATAGTGCCTGCGGCTCTGGGGTACTACATGTCCAGCGGCCAGCTCATGCCGCCTTGGGCCTTCGCCGCTGGCGTCTTCTGGACCGCGGGGATGCACGCCCTGTCCGCCGTGCCCGACATAGAGGCGGACCGCAGGGCGGGGGTTTCTACTGTGGCCACGAGGCTTGGGAGGCGGGGGGCCTTACTCTTTGTATTCGTAAACTGGGCGGCGGCCTCTGCCATATTGGCTTGGAGGGATTTGTTGCTTGCGCCTTCTGCCCTCTACCCAGCCGTCGCGCTTTACCTCTACGCAAGGTGCGGCCAAGTGGAGACGTGGTACTGGAGGTTTCCGTTTATAAACGCGGCCATGGGCGCCGGCGCCTTCTTCTACGCAGTCCGCGATCTTGTCTTGAACTCGGCGTTTTTGTAAAAAAGATTTTTACAAACTGTTAAATGGGAAAAGTCTGCGGGTTGGTATGGGTAAGCCTCTCTCGGTGGAGCAGAGGAGCCTCTTGGTCATGTTGTTGACAGAGCCCGACGCCAGGCCTTCGTCTCTTGCGAGGAGGCTGGGGGTGTCGAGGCAGGCGGTGTTTTACTGGCTGAGGAGGTTGAGAGAGGAGGGGCTGATCGGCCCGCCGATGGTGTACGTGAGGCCCGACGTCTTGGGCCTTTACTACGCCTTTTTCAAGACGGCGGCTGACCCGCCTCCCGACAGCGTGTTGAAGTTCTATACGCTAGACGGAGACGTGATATTTGCAGTGCCTTTCAAGACCCCCAGCCAGTTGGAGGACTTGTACAGGGCTTATGGGCAGCCTTGGTTTGTGCCTAACCTGAGGCCTCGGTATATCTCCGAGTTGCAGAAGAGGGCGTTGGAGTTGTTTGTAAACAACCCCGAGGTGAGGACTGAGGAGCTGGCCGAGGAGCTGGGCGTGACTAGGCACGCCGCCAGGCGGCTGTCGTTGTGGATTCGGCGTAATGTGAACTTCTTCTACAAGGTAGACATCTCCGCGGCGGGGGTGTACGCGCTGGCTGTTAGGACTAGGGCGCCGCCGGCCTCGCTGGCTCCGTACAAGTTCTTCCGCTGCTACGCCTACGCGGTGGGCTTCTACGCCTTGGCCTTTGAGGACTTGAGGAAGGCGGCCGCGGCTGTCTCTATGCTTAAGGCCTCCGACCCCAAGACCGCGGTTTACGTCGTCGTGGACTACGAGGTGTCTGTGCCTAAGGTGGAGTAGGCGTGGGGAGCGGCGTCGTCTTGTACTGGCTGAAGAGAGACCTGCGGCGGGTTGACAACAGAGCCTTGGCGGCGGCTGCGGCGCTCGGCCGGGTGATGCCTTTTTTTGTCATTGACTTAGACATATTGGACGAGTTCGGAGCGTACGACGGGAGGCTGTACTTCCTCCTCACGGCCCTCGCCCGCCTGTCTGAGGAGATGCCTGTGTATGTCTTCGTAGGTCGCACTGCGGACGTTTTTCACTACTTGTTAGAGAAGTACAGGCCGCGCGCCGTGGTGACCGCGTCTTCGCTTTCGTGGAGCGGAGGGGCTAGGCAACGCGCCGCGGAGAAAATCTGCGCAGAGAGGGGGGTCCGTTTCGTAGAGGTGTTTGACAACTTTCTAGTGGACCCCCGCATAGGCCTGCCGGTTTCTACTTTTTCGGCGTTTTGGAAGAGGTGGAGAGGGATGGTAGACGCCGAGGTTGCCCCCGTCCCCCAGGCGGCGTTTTATAGGGCTGACGAACCCACTTGGGAAGACGCGGCGAAGAAGCTGTCTTACAAGACGGGGCGGTTTGACGCGCGGCGGGTCGGCGAGGTCTTTAAGTACGACTTCTCGCGCTACGGCTTGCTTAGAGACAAGTTGTGTTGTTCAACTGGTCTCTCTCCCTACATTAGGTTTGGCGTCGTGTCGATTAGGCAGGTATACGCCGCTGGTAGGGTAAGCGAGGAGTTCGTGCGGGAGCTGGCTTGGAGGGAGTACTGGTACGCGCTTAGGTTCGCCCGGCCTTACATGAGGGACGTGGAGCTTAACCCGCGCCGTAGGGGGCTTAGGTGGCTGAACGAACACGTTGATGCGTTCTTCCGGGGGGAGACGGGCTACCCCATAATAGACGCCGCCGTGGCGCAACTCAAGGCAGAGCACTGGATTCACAACAGGCTTAGGATGTTGCTGGCAAGCTTTTTTACAAAAGACCTGCTTGCCGACTGGAGGCTTGGAGATGCCTTTTTCAAAAAACACCTCATTGACTACGACGAGGTTGTAGACGTGGGGAACTGGCAGTGGGCGGCATCTGTGGGAGTGGACTACGCCGTGAGAGTCTTCAACCCCGTTGTGCAGGCTAGGCGGCTTGACCCCCGTTGCGAGTACATCAAGAGGTGGCTCCCCCAGCTCTCCGACATCCCTTGCAGATGTCTCCAAGACCCAATCCGGTGCAGAATCCCCGGCTACCCCCCGCCCGTGGTTGACCACAGAAAGGCGAGGAAGAGGGCCTTGGAGTTCTACGCTAGGCGTAGCGGGGCGCCTGGGGCTGGCGCCTGAGGGTCTCTGAGAAGGTGACTATTACGTAGAGCCCGGCGTTTCTCACCCTGTAGTACTCCTGGACGAATTTGTGGGAGTCTAGGCCCTCGGCGGGGACCGGCTTGGAGATGTGTACGGCGTCTGGGACCTCGGCGTCTGGGGGCAGGAAGGCGTAGTCCACGCCCATCTGGAGGAGGGCCTTCTTCAGCTCGAGGAGGAAGCGTCTCCTCTCCTCCTCCCGCATGGCGGCTAGGGCCGCCTTGTGGTCTGGGTGGACCGCTATGCCCATGGCGACGATGTAGACCCCCAGGCCGCCTGGCCTAACGACCTCCACCACGGGGCCGCCGCCGGGAGGCGACAGAGAGACGTGAAAAGGCTCGGGGGCGTTCGGCGGCGACGCCACGACGAGCCCCAGCGACTTGGCCCACCTCTCCACCTCTCTGTCTAAGTCCATGAAGGCGCCTTCTTCCAAGTATTTAAGCCTGTGGAGGCGCCACGACGCCGAGTTGCGGAAAGACGGCCTCGGGGCGGCCGCCTCGGCAGGGCGAAGGCTTATAAATCTGTGCGGTGTTGTAAACGTGCCGCTCAGCCCCCGTGAGAAGAAGAAGTTTCTCGACGCCTTGAAAAACGACGAGGAGTTCCGCCTGGCCGTAGCCGCCTTGCTGGGGCTCGCCGAGTTGCAAAACGCCGTAAAGGAGCTCGTCAAGGCTGTCACAGCCCACACTCACAGGCTGGAAAGGCTGGAGGGTAGAGTGGAAAGCTTGGAGGAAAAAGTTGAAAGGTTTGAGAGGAAGCTGGATGCCCTCGGCGCCAGGTTTGGGGTGGTCAGCGAGGCCGCCTTTAGGGAGGGGATCAGCCTCTTGTTGAAAGAGGCCGGCTACTCTGCAAGGTGGACCTACTTCGACCAGGAGGGGTACGTGTACGGCTACCCCAGCCAAGTCGACGTAGACGTCGTGGTTAAAGACGGGAGGACTCTTCTCGTGGAGATTAAGTCCTCTGCCACTAGGGGCGACTTGGCGGCGTTTGCCAAAAAGGCCCAGCTCTACGAACGCGCCACGGGGAGAAAAGTGGACGGGAAGTACCTCGTCACGTACTACGTGGGGGAGAGAGACCCCGAGAAGTTTAGGCAAGCCGCAGAGGCACTGGGGATAAAGGTGACAACTCCAGGGGAGCTCGTCGGTAGCTAGAGGACGCCTGGGCTAGCTCAAACGTTGTAAGCCTCGTCCCTCTTTGACCTCGTCGAGGAGGCAGACCCTATCAGCTACCCAGCGGCGCGGCTTATCTGCCGTATTCGCCACGGCGTTTCTGCGCCGAGGCCCGCGGTGGGTCAAGCGCGTGTGCCCCGTCTGGCCGTGGCCAACTCGGCGTCTCCTGGACATTCTACACGACGCAGGCCCCGCGTCTTGTCCCCGACTGCTGTTGGCTTTCCTACGTCTTTGTGGTTTTCTCGTTGGCGTCTCGGCGGCTCTGGGCTCTTAGGTGGTTAGCGCCCACCGCCAGTAGGGGACTACCTCCACCTCGACGCTGTTGTGTTTGGCGTGGTCCTCTTGGTGTAGGGTGACGACTGTGATTTTTCTCAGCCCCAGCCTCTTGGCGGCCTTGGCCGCGGCTTCGACTTCTCTCTCCCAGTTGTCGTAGTGGAGCTCTGCGGTGGCCTGCACAGCGGCGGCGGGGGCGCCTTCTTTTACGACGACGAAGTCGATTTCCCAGTCTTTGCCTGCGGCGTAGTATATCTCGGCGTCTGGCTGGCGGTAGTGCTTCACGCGTAGCAGGTGGAGGTACACTGCGTTTTCTAAGTCTCGTCCGGGGTCTTTTCTGCCGAAGAGGGCGTACCCCGTGTCGACTAGGTAGATTTTTCTAGGGGCCGCCTCGGCCTCCCGCGGCGAGGGGGCCAGCCTTTTGACTTGGAAGAGGAAGTACGCCTCTTCTAGGTATTTGACGTAGTTCATCACAGTCCTCTTGGTTACTCCTCTTGTTTTTAACAGCCTGTAGAGCGAGTTGTAGGTGAAGTGCCGGGCGTAGTTTTCGAGGACGTACTTCACCACTGCGTCGAGCGCCGCCTTGTTTCTAACCCCGTGTCTCTCCTCCACGTCTCTTGCCACCACTGTGACGAGGTATTCTTTGAGTATTCTGTACCTGTCCTCGAAGAGGGCGACCTCTGGGAACCCTCCCCACTTTAGGTACTCCTCCTGTAGCCTAGCCGCCTCGTGTCTGGCGGGGGTCCACAGGTCTCTCTCCTCTGCCTTCAGCCCCTTGAACCATAGGAATTCTCTAAAGCTGAGCGGGAGTAGGACGTAGGTCAGGCCTCTGCCGCGCATCTCCCTGGCCACGTCGCCTGTCATAAGCCTCGAGGTGGAGCCCGTGGCGTAGACGTGGAACCCCCTGTCCAGTAGGTACCTCACCGCCTTTTCCCAGCCCTCCACCGCCTGGACTTCGTCTAGGTAGGCGTATCGGGGGCCTTTTGGACTTAGCCTAAAGTAGGCCTCTAAGACCACGTCGACGTCTCCGGGGGCGAAGTCGGCAAAGAGGGGGTGTTCAAAGTCTATGTAAAACCCGCCGGTGGCGGACATCTGCCGGTGGAGGAGGTAGGTCTTGCCGGCCCTCCTCGGGCCTGGGACCACAGCCGCCTTCCCCGGGGGGGGCGTGGGGGGTCAGCTCTCTGGGCTTGACCTCTCTAGGCGGCGCGAAGTCGCCAAAGTATTTCAAGACGTCTCCCATGTGCATTGTCTCATAGAGCACCAGGGTTTTTAAACCATTGGTGTTCTGTAGAGCACCACCTTGGGGGCTGTGCGTCGGCAATGTTTAAATAGGGGGGCCGTCGCCTGTTGTTATGAAGTACAGGCTGATGGACGTCTTGGCCTGTCCCTACGACAAGACTTTTCCCCTCCGCCTCGTGGTGTTGAAGAGGGCTGAGCACCCGGAGCGCCAGTACACGTGGCCTAAGAAGCCCTTCTGCGAGGAGTACTGCGCCTACCGCGAGTTGAAGGTCAAGGAGCACCCCAAGCCCGACGCCCTGCCCTGCGAGGAGTGCCACAAGTGGGAGGTGGAGACGGGGGTGATTTACTGCCCCACCTGCGGGCGGTGGTACCCCATCATCGAGGAGATACCCAGGATGCTCCCCGACGAGCTTAGGAACGAGAAGGAGGAGGTGGCCTTCCTCCGCTCAGTGGCCGAGGACTTGAGGCGCGTCGCCCCCGACGTGGCGGAGAAGGTGTTGAAAGAGGGGAAGCCCTTCCGCCTAGAGGCTTAAATACCCGGGTTTTGGAGGTGGCGTGAGGGGTTGGGTCAAGGACTTGTTGTGGTTTGTGGGGATTTTGGCGGCGCTGGTGGCCTACTCGGCGGCGGCCGGCGTGGCGTGGCCCATCGCCGTGGTGTCCTCCTACTCCATGGAGCCGACTCTGCACGTCGGC
>JBEULK010000078.1:0-3838 GCA_041287325.1 Pyrobaculum sp.
GCGTGTATCCAATTTAAAAAATCCTACGTAGCGCCGTTATTCCAAGCAACTGGCCACTCTCCTTATCGCTTTTCTTATCTCTTCTGAAGAGGGTGAGGAGACGCCGAAAAACTCAGCCTCTATCCTCGCGGCCAGCCAAAACAGTCGCAACTTTGCCAGGACAAGAGTCTTGTTAGCCATGTCTACCGCCGTTTTTAAATCCGTAACGTAAGAGCCGTTGCGCCTCAGCGGGATGTCCAGCCGCTCCTCGCCTAGAATTTCCACAAAAATCCCAGCCCTGCTCATGGCGATGATGCCGCTGTGTTTGTGGCCGGTCTCCCGCCCGACCTCTACTAGGCGGTACGCAGTTCTCGCGTCTGCGGCGGCTACGTGAAGAATGGCGCCTCTGACCATCAGCCAGGCGTTGTCCACGTTAGAGACCGCCTCGCCCACAAGCTCTTCAGGTACTGGGTGGTGCCACTTGGCCACAGGCCTAAACCCCCTTCCCTTGCTGTAACTAGGCCTCACAACCTCGGCCACCATGACCCTCCCGCTACAGCTAGACGTGGTGTAGATGTCCGGATGCCTGTTCAACAGCCTTAGGAGGGGAAGGATGTCCCCGTCGACTCTGTCTTGGAGAGCTTCTCTTTCGAGGCGTTCTAGAAAAGCCTTTTTACGAATTTCAAAAACCTTCCTATCGACTACGCCCATTAGATAAGCCCCAGCTCTTTTAAAAGCCTCTCGAGCTCCCTCCTGTCCTTGTCGTCAATCGGCGGAAGCGGCTCTCTCGGCGGGCCCATGTCCACGCCGTGGACCAGCTGAGCCGCCACTTTGTACAGAGTCGGCCACTTCCCGCCGAGCTTCCCCACCAGCCCGCAACCCCCCATAAAGCGCCAGAGAGGCATCAACTTGTTGTGAAGCGCCACGGCCTCGGCCACCTTGCCCTCTTTAACAAGGCGGTACTGCTCCAAGGTGAGTTTGCCGAGGAAGTTCGGCCCCGCCAAGACGCCGCCGTGGGCGCCCATGAGAAGAGAAGGCACAAACAACATGTCAAGCCCCTGCAACACAGATAGGCGCCTCCCCAAGAGGTGTATGAGGTCTAGGTGGTAACGGAAGTCGCCGCTGCTGTCCTTCACGCCCACCACCTGGCTGTACTCACTTGCCACAAGCTCAAACACCTCCACGGGGATGTTGTACCCCGTCGCCAGTGGGATTGTGTAGAGAATCACAGGCATGTCCACCCTGTCTAACACCTTTTTATAAAAGGCGTAGATCGCAGCCCAGTCGTACTGTATGTAGTACGGCGGCGTTATTAACAAGACGTCTACACCCACGTCTTTGTACTTCTTTGCGATCTCCACAGTGGAGAGGTGGTCCCCCGTGCCGGTGCCCGCCACAACCAACGCCTTACCCCCCGCTGCCTCTTTTGCCACCTGCATCACCTTTACCCTCTCCTCGAAAGTAAGCTTCGTGACCTCCCCAGTCGAAGAGGTGGGAAACACCCCGTGGTACCCGTCGCCGACTATTTTAGAAAGGAGGTGCCTCAAACCCTCGTAATTAACGCCGTCTTTAGTAAACGGCGTCACGGTGGCCGCGATGACCCCCTCAATTTTCATATACGCCACATGGCACATGCTTAAATAAGTTCCTCAAGCCTCCTGCCAGCGCTCTCCACGCCTCTAAAAGCCCAGGCCGACGCCGCCGCCAAGCCCAGCCCCCACAAGACCGCGTCTAAGGCCAAGAACTGCCATGCGGTCAACACCCCCTCTGTAAACACGGCAAAGGCGTTTACAAGCCACGCAGAGGCCGTGACGAGCCCAACCACCGAAGACCTCACCCCAGTGGGAAACAGCTCGCTTTCCAAAACGCTTAGAGAAGCCCACGCCCACTCAGAGAATACCAGGTTTACGAAAAGCACGGTGAGATACGCCACGAAGCCTCCCCCGTGGGCGACGGCCAGGGCCAGCGCAGTGGCTAAGCCCCCCGCATAAGAAGCCAACAGAGCCAGGCGCCTAGTCTTGTCAATAATAGGGAGGAGCAAAAAGGCGCCCACCGAAGCCCCCAGATTCGCCACGGCGATTACCAAAGGCGCAGACTCTTGGCCGAAGGCAAAGCCGCTGGCGTAAGGCGAGTAGTACGCGGCGATGTTGTAAGTGACAAGCTGAGTCGCAGTCGCGACAACCAGCACCCCTAGCCTAAAGAAATACCTCCTCACAGCCTCGCCCAGGCCGATGCTTACGTCGGCGGGGTCTACTTCGGCTACTCCCAACAGCCTCGTGGCCAGAGCCTCCGCCTCGGCGCGCCTCCCCCTAGCCGCGAGCCACCTAGGCGACTCCGGGAGGTGAAGCCTCGCCACAAACACCACGGCGGCAAGGGCCACGGCGGTGAGAAAAGTGTAGAGAACCGCCGTAGAGGGGTCTCCCGCAATTTCTTTATACCAGAGCGAAGCCACGGCGATAATCGCCGCGCCTATGTTCCAGAAGTTGGCGGCCAACATCAAAGCCCGGCCCCTAACCCCCGGAGGAGAGAGCTCAGCCAATGCGGCATACGCAGGCCCCACCTCGCCCCCCACGCCCAGGTTTATAAGACTGGTAAGAGCCAGCGCAGTGGCTAAGTCGAGGCGTCCCAGCCAGTAAGCCGCCGCAAAGGCAGCGGCTCCCATAGTGTACACCGCCAGAGTAACGACCAGGCCCACGCGCCTGCCTAAGAAGTCAGTTACTCTTCCAAAAAGCAAAGCGCCGGCCATAAAAGCCAGCGAGCCGACAAAGAAAATAAGCGACGCGTTAGCCGCGAGGTCTTCTACTAGGTAAATAGTGGCGGGTATAAGACTAAACAAGACCCCGTCTAGGAAAAAGCTTGCAGAAACCACGCCGAACAAGACCCAATGAGCCCTCAACCAGCGGTCATGCATAAGCCACTTATGTTTAGTGTATAAAAATATTATCTCTACGAGTAATGTATAAACAGCTATGTGACCAGCGTTTAAACGCTTTAGCAGTCTTACCGCGCCTGCCGACAGAACAGGCAGAATTTACAGGAGGAATATTCCAAAGGGGCTGTTCCTCCCGTGGAATGACCCCATTCCTTAAATTTGAGGAGAATTCGACGACACATGCGCGGGTTGTTAATAATAGGCCTAGTAGCCGCGTTGGCGCTCGCCGCAAACGTCACCTACGTGGTCACGCCGTCGGGCAACCTACACGTGACATATGTAGACAACGGCACGTTTATTGTAATAAACTTTAATAAGAATAAGACCTTGACTATAAACGCTAAGCTAAACGCCACAAACGCCACCGACTTATACTACATACACGTGGTGGGTAAGGCTGTGGGGCCGTTTTCTGACACTACCGCGGCCCACATCGCTTCTATAATTAACACGTTGAGAAACGCCACTACTCAGCAACAAGCACTGTCCGCCTTGAAACAACTAGGCGCCGTGTTGGCGTCTTCAAACGAGACAAGAGAGTTAAAACTGAAGGCTATGGTCACGGCGAGGTCGCTTAACTCTACTACTTACAACGGCACGTGGCTGAAGGCAAAGATCGAATACGAGCTGGAAAAGAAGTTTAGAAATATAAACGGCACGTTGGTGGCCACGCCGGAGACCGAGCTGGAAATTAAAGGCTTCGCCGCCGACCTCACTAAGCTGTCCTCGGTGCTGAAGTCGCTGGCCGCCCGGCTGGCTCCTTACGACAACAAGACAGCCTCCGCGTTGCTGTATATCAGTCAGAACCTCTCAAACATGACAGGCAAGCTGAAAACCGTAATAAACGGCACCGTCGTCGAGGTGAAGAAAAAAGGTGACAAGTTCGAAATTGAGGTGAAAAGCGGCAAAGACGAGAAAAAGGAGGAG
>JBEULK010000078.1:3938-15441 GCA_041287325.1 Pyrobaculum sp.
AGTCGGGAGCCAAGTCTGAAAACGGCGATAATGAGAAAGACAACTCTAACGGAAAGTCGTCTAATAAGGATAAGAAAGACAAGAAGAGTAAGTAAGGGCCTAAACAAATATATTTTTTCTCTTTCCCCCTTTTCGTGATTTGGGTAGTGTCTATATTTGCCAACGGCACGGTGCTCCTCCTGCTCAACGCCACTATTGGAGGCGGCGTGGCTAACATAACTCTACCCGCTCCCCTCGGCTCTGCGCCGTACGTGGCAGTAGACGGCGTCGCCGTGCCTGCGATTTTGCAAAACCAGCAGCTGGCGGTCCCGCTGGGCGGAGGCGGCGTGGTTACTGTAAAATACGTCCCCAAGCTCGGCGAGGCAGACGGCTTTCTCTACTTCAACCTCACGACGCCAGACCTCTTTGTGGTATGGGCACAGGCGGGCGTCTTAGTGATGCCCCACCTAAAGATCATAAACTTCACCTACGTAGACAGAGATCTACTCATCGTGGCGAGGGGGCCCGGCGCGCTGGCGTACACAAAACCGCGCCCGCCAACCACCACCACAACTCAGCAAAGCGCCGCCACCACGCCGACTAAGACAGGCACCTCCAACGCCACAGCCAACGCCGCCGTAACCACCACGACAAAGAGCCAGTCAACCACGAGCTCCCCCTCGACGATGCCCACATCTGAGACAAAAGTCGCGAGTCCTCCCCCAGCCGCGTCCTCCGCCACGACGTCGCCGCCCAGCCTGCCCCAAGCCGCCACGTCCAGCGACCAGTTGAGCTTAACTGGCGTTGTCGTACTAGCCGCGGCGGCAATCCTAGTAGCCGCAACCACAGCGGCCTACTACGTCAAAAAAAGAAGGAAAGAAGACTTGTCTGAAGTAGACGCACGCATACTCGACTACTTACGCAAGAAGGGCGGCGCCTACGAGACGCAGATATCTAGAGAGCTAGGCATCCCCCGCACCACCGTCTTCAGAGCAGTCAGAAGGCTAGAAGAGACGGGGCGCATCAGAGTAGAAAAAAGAGACGGCAAGAACTGGATAGAGCCTGTCCGCTGACTGCAGTCAGCAGATCTTCTGTTGCGTCTCTCTTTCCCATTCCTTCCTCCGCAGGTAGCCCTCATGGCTACTACAAAGAACTTCAGCTTAGGGTAGAGCTGGCGCAAGTCATCCCGTCTCGTTTCTAAGTATTCTTTAAAGATGAGCGCAGCAATGTTTTCCAACTTCTCTTAAGTGGTCTATTCCACCGTACTTACTAAACGGGTCGCCGTATCCCCCCTCGCCTCTTACATGCAGCCTCTGGCGTCTGTCGCCGGCTTAACTGCGGCAGTGCTCCCTCACGGCGGCTGGGGGCCGCATTTAAACGCTGATGGTCTCCGTCACTGGCTGACTCTCCACACATCAAGGCTATCCCCATGGAGCACGTGTTGGGCCCGCATGTGTCTGGGGAGCATTTCGTCGTGTTGCTTTACGTAATTTTGCCTCCTTTGCCTTGTACGTAGAAGTTAGACTGGCTTTTAGAAGCCTAGACACCGCCGCCTCGCTTTCTGGCGACAGGCTACGCCGTGACCGCCGTTCCGGCGCTGGCGGTTGCAGAGCTCACATACCTCTTGGTAAAAACGTTGCAAAGAACGAAAGGTAGATGGACGTAGAGTCGTTAGAAAGATGGGCGCCAGATTTTGGCAAGCGGCGTCGACTTCACGGCGCTACTCTTAGCTAAAAACTCCTTAAGACTTAGGAGGAGCCGAGGATTTCTGTGGTAAATGTAGATGTAGTGGTAAGCTCACTAATCTCGCAAGCCCCACTAGTAGCCGTAGTAATCCTCTACAACAAGATAAAAGGAGTAGAAAGCCGAGTAGCAGAAATTGAAAAAGCAGTTAAAAGCTTGGAGGCGAGGCTGGACAGTTTAGAAACTCTAGAGTAAGCAACATCGAGCTGAGGCTGGAGTCTTTTGCGCAGTATCAAGAGACTCTTCTCGACTTCTTGGCCGCAAGGGGGTAGTGGAGATGGCGAGTTAATTCTCATAAAGGGGCACGTCAAGCCGCTGTTCCCCCGCGCGAGGTCTAAGTACTACACAGAAGAGGCTTGCGGCGATTTTAGACAAAGACCTAGACGAAATTACTTGGGATGGCCTCCTCGACGCAGTTTCTCACTAGGCGCTAGAAGTAGTTAAGGAGATTACATACGTAGCCACCACAGCATTTCTCCACGGGTCAGAAAGACCTAATGACGGGGCCTAAGGCTATGTGGCAAGCACCCCACTACAGCTCCTCCCTTAGAAACGTCGGAGGAGCCGCCTCGCTGTCTTCGCCTTAACTCGTAGTTGATGCCGGTGGACATATGCCGTGGTCTTTCTTGCGTGTTGTATCCGCGGCTATCCTCCATGCTCTCTAGGCCCGTTGTCATGTACGTCCGCGCGGCAGTTGCTTTTGAATAACAAGTTCCGTCCCAGCTGGCTGGGGAAAATAGAAAGAGTATGATAAAAAAAGGGGGGTTATTCGGTGGGTACCTCAGCCAGGAACCGCTTGTATAGGGCGTAGTAGGCGGCCGTGGTGAAGACTACGATTGATAACACCAAGAAGGCTAAGATTACGTCCACTGCAGGCATGGGTATGTCTATGTAGAAGTTTGCAAATAGGTTTACGCTCAAGCCTTGTTTGCCCATCAGCACTAAGTTGGGGTAGCGTGTGCCGTCGTTCAGGATCTCTCCAAGCGCCACTGTGAAGAGCGCAAGCGGGCCGAGCCACTTCGCGTAGCTGGCGACTTCCCCCTCCTTGGCTTGGCGCAGGGCCGAGTAGCCGAGGACGAGGAGGGCAGCCACGGCGGCTAGCTTAATTGCAAACAGAGGCGCGTATTCGTGGTTCACCGCCCGGAAGAGTAGCGGCGAGTACAGTCTTAAAGAGTACCAGTACAGCGGCCCCAGCGCCAGCTGTGCGGTGAGGAAGCCGAAGCCGAACCACAGCCCCCTGCGCACCGCCTTGGCGTCGTTTTCCAGCGCCATCAAGCTGGCCACCACAAAGCCGCCGGTAGATATAACAGCCGCCACGGTGTGTAGATACAGCGTCCAGAACAGGGGATTCTCGTAGGCCAACCAGCCAGGGTTTTGTCCGCTCTGCAGATAGTAGGCGACTGCGTAGGGGTAGTTTATCTCGGCGAATATGGCGCGGAAGCCGAAGGGTACGCCGAAGCCGGACAGCGCCATTATGAACATTATAATGCTGTGCGTCCTCGGGCTGATCTTGCCCCAGGTGTACCAGCTGATAGCGATCGTGGGAATTCTTATCATAATCGACGCAATTGCAATAGAAATCGGCACGAACAGGGTGTTCGTCGCCAGCGTAGTGATGGCCGTGAAGAAGCCCGCCAGGAAGACCGTGATGATGGTACCCCAGACGCCGCTGAACAGCTCAGACACTATCAAAACCTTAAACACTTTCCTCGCCAGCATCTCCGCCCACGGGTCGTTGTTTTTGTAAGCGGAGTAGCGCGTGATGGCAGCGATGAGCCCCGTGCCCAGAGTCATCGCGGTGAATATCACGTGCAACGTCACCGCCAGGCCTAGGCCTACGAACCCTACGAAAATGGACTCGCTCATGCCCCCGCCCCCTTCTTTAACAGCTCTAAGAATTTGTACTCCCTAGTGGCCACGATGTACATGGCGTATAGTCCGCCCAGGTTCACTGCCAAGATGACTATATATGCCACGGCCAGAAACTCCGGGCTGGTGGCGTACGGAACCGGGGTCATCAGCTCAGAGGGGTACAGCAGGCCGTACACGGTCCAAGGCTTTCTTCCGACCTCCCTCACAGCCCAGCCAAACACCGCAGGCAGAACTGTGCCGAGCACAAGCAACACGGCTAGGACGAACACTCTCCTCCTCTCGTCGCCGAAGATCTTGGCAATGAGCTGGGCCAGCGCCGACAAGCCGGGCACCTTGTAGAAGTAGAAGAACAAGACGGCGGCCGCAAGGCCTCCGATGATGGCGAAGGTCACCTTTATGTAGTAAACAGTGTGAATCAGTGGCATGTAAGACATGGCCCGGTCTAAGTCGGCGAGGCAGAGGTCGGCCAGCTTCACCCCTGCCGCCGGCGTCAAGTCGACGGACTGCCCGGCGAGGTTCAACGTGACGGGTATTCCTAGCTTCTTCACCAAGTCGCCTACGGTGGCGTTTCCGTGGGACATGCACGCCTGTCTAAACTGGTCAAAGCCCACTATGGGCTTGTTGGGGTCGCCGTACGCTATTAAAGAAATCAGGGGGTCGTGGTACGTCGTCGCCGCGCCTTCCATGAGCGCGAACTTTGTCGGGTTGTACTCCACCACTGCCTCGCCCATGAAGTGCGCCACGAGAGGAGCCTGTATCACAAAAAGCACCGCGAAGACGCCCGCCAGCGGCTTCACGATCTTCAAATACTTCGCGTCTCCGGTCTTGAAGTAGCGGTAGGCCCAGCCCGCCGTGGCCACGGCCATGCCTATCAAAATGGCGGCCAAAATGTTGTGAAACGCGGAAGCAACGGCGTACGGGCTGTAGAAGGCCACCATGGGGTCTTTCAAAACTATGCCCACCTCCTGCGAGAGGCCGGGCTTCTGCACGAAGAGGGAAATCGGCATCCCGGTGGCCACTGCGGCGAGCTTCAACGCCACCAGCTTAGGCACGTCCACCACGTTGGGGCCGTACTCAGGCATGAAGGGGTACAAGACCTTAGCCACAGGGCCCACGCCCCACGGCGCCTGCATCCAGCTGTTCACCGTCGTTATGAGATAGCCTGAGTAGTAGGCGAATAAGGCGTAGAGCGCCAGTATAGCCAAGCTCACAGGCGGCCTTACCCTGCCCAGCGTTACTATGAAGAGGATTAGGAACGCAATTTCGTTGGCAAAGGCTATCAGCTCAAGGGCCAGCGGGGCGAAGGCAAAGGTTGCGATGGCAAGGTTTACCCCGGGCCATATCTGCACCAAGCCGAACTCCACCAATGTGCCAGTGATGGCGCCAAGTGCGAAGTTCACTGACAAAACCGCCGTCATGACGCGCGCCGCGCGGTAGTAGTCTTTGTCCCCCGTCTTCCAGTACTTCCACAACATCACTCCAATAGCCACCGGCAGTCCAAAAGTCAGCGAGATAAACATGCCGTGGAAATATATCCCCAACGCGCTTAGTGGGAGAAGTGGTTGTGGATTCATGAGTAATAAAAAATTCTTAATTAAAAAGTTTTTCTCTCTAAATTTTTTTACAGATTCTTCGAGTGAGGTTAAGAAATGCAGAGAGTTTAAAACGACGTGCATGCCACGGGGTTGGGCAAAGTTGTAGAGTGGGCGAGTGTTTGACGAAGTGTATATAGTGTTGATCTGTGAGCATTGAAATGGGCGCGTGTAGATGTTTTTAGCGTTGTGAGAAAAATATTTAAGGCGCTACAACGAGGAGTTGGCATGCATCCGTATCTTGAGTTGCTGAAGCCTAGGGTCATCTGGCTTTTGATTCTTGCAAGCGTGGCGGGGTATGTCTACTCCGCAAGGGCCGTCGACTTTGAGAAGCTGGCTCTGTTGGTGCTGGTTGGTCTCTTGTCTACGGGGGGATCCGCGGCTTTTAACCACTTCTGGGAGCGGGACATCGACGCGTTTATGGCTAGGACCGCGAAGAGGCCTCTCCCCCGCGGCTCGGTGCCGCCCAGCCACGCCTTGGCCTACTCCCTGGCGCTTTCTGCCCTGGGCATAGCGATGGGCTTCGCGCTCTTAGGCCCGTTGCCGGGGCTGTTCGTGGCGCTCGGCTGGTTTTTCTACGTCGTGGTCTACACCATGTGGCTGAAGAGGAGGACTTGGCTCAACGTCTTAGGCGGAGGCTTTGCCGGCAACGCCGCTTTTCTAAGCGGCTACGTCTTGGGGAGGGGGGCGGTGGATCTGCCAGCTGTGTTGATGTCCTTCGTCATATACCTGTGGATACCGCCTCACATATGGGCCCTGGCCTATAAGTACAGAGACGACTACAAAAAGGCGGGCGTGCCTATGTTTTCTACGATGGTGTCCCAGACCACGGCGATTGCCGCCATATCTATCCTCAACATAGCCAGCGCCGTCTACGCAACGGCGCTTTACCTCTATTTCAAAGGCGTCGACGTAGGGGCGGTGCTGGTGGCCGCCGGCGCCGCGGCGGCCACGGCCTTTAGCATAAAGGCGCTGGTCAGAAGAGACGACCAAGCCATGTGGCAGATATTCAAAGCGTCTAGCCCGGTGTTGACCCTGTTCTTAATGGCTGTGATGCTGCCCTAACTCTGGGGAGGAGTCAGCGGGTAGCCTTTAGTCTTTAAACTCTTCACAGCCACGTAGACCACTAAGACCGCTGTGAGGACTCCGGAGAGCGCAAATAGGTGAGCCACCCTGGCGACAAGCGCCGCGGCGGCCATGGCCAGAAGCTCGGGGCCGTATCTGGGGACTTCTCTGTAGAGAATCGAGGGCGGGAAGTATGGCGCGCAAAGCCCAGACATTATAACCGCAAAGGCCATGTAGGCCAAGTGGTGGTGGAGGCTGTAGAGCGGGACGAGCCACCTAAACACAAACGAGGCGACGCCGTAGGCGTCTGTGGGCCTAGGCGGCGCGACGGCGGTCAAGACGGCCGCAGGTAGGAAAAACGCCCAGTAAAACCCGGCCTTGGCTAATACAAAGGCGGCTACGTAACTGCCGACGACGGCCAAGACGGAGCCTGGGGTAAACCGCCTGCGGACGCGCGATGCGTCTATCCTGTAGAGGAGAGTGTAGACAGAGGCCAGGGGAAAAGACAGCAAGGCCTCAAAGGGAGTGCTCGCCGCGGGGAGGAGTGCCAGGCCAGCCGCCGTGATTAAGTTGGGAAGATAAGTGGGCTTCCCCCATAGCCTTTTTACGTAGAGGGCGATGTATGCCAGGGAGAAGGGCAGATATGCGGCAAATCCAAAAAGCCATGTGCCCAGCGTGCCTGCTAAAAACGCCGCTGTTATGAATACAGTGGCGGCGGGGACCGGCGCGGCGTTGATAAAGCCAGGTAGCTGGATGTACATCACCGCGAGGTAAAAGGCGAGGAGGCCCCAAGTCATGAAGTACGCGTGCAACGCCACGTCGCCGGCCGCCAGCCCAACGCCGAGGAGGAAAAACGCCGCAGACAACACGAGAGCAATTTGAGAAGCCCTAACCACGTAGACAATCGCGTAGTAAAACCTAAGGGGGTCAGAGGCTCCTATGGGCAACATGCCGACCCGCCAGACGCCACCGTGCTTGTTTCGCCGCCATTCGGCACAGCGCCGAGGCTTGTGCGCTCTGAGGCCCAGATACTTGATGCGGAGACCACGGCCTTAGAAACGACTAACTTAAATAGCTACACTCAGCCTTCTGTGCGAAGCTGCGACCTAGATTCTGTGCAACGCGGCAAAGCGCCTACAGTATAAAAACTGGTACTAGACACCTATTATGGATTTAGAAAAGGCGGTGGAGTACGGGCTTATGCTTGGGGCCTCTTATGTAGAGGTTAGGCGTCAGGCAGACTACGGCAAGGCGGCGGGGCTGAGAAACGGCAAGTATGAGTTCTCCTCGTCCTTTCGATCTGAGGGAATTGGGGTAAGGGCTGTGGCGGGGGGCGGCATGGGATTCGCCGCCGTGCCTGGCGTAGATGAGGAGGAGTTGCTTAAGGCCGTGGAGAGGGCCGTTAAGCTTGCCAAGGCCGCCGGCTCTATGAGGAAGACGCTTGTGCGCCTCAGCGAGGAGAGGCTCGCCTCGTTTTCCTACTCTCTGCCCCCCATAGAGGCAGACCCCCTAGACCTCGTGAAAAGGCTAGACGATAAGACTGACAAGGGGCTGTCTGTGCGTAGGTACGTGGCCCAGGTCTGGACTACTGAAAAACGAGTAGTGACCAGCGACGGCGCCGACGTCTATAGCAAAATCCCCCGGGTCTACGTCTTCGGACTCTTTATAAAACACGTCCCCTCTCTGGGAAGCTTGCAGAGAGACGTGTTCTTCGGCGGGACTTCGCTAGACGCCCTCAAGGGGGCAGAGGAGGTGGTGGAGGAAGAGTCGAGAAAAGTTTCATATTTGTTAGAAAAGGCGAGGCCCGTCTCGCCTGGCAGGTACGACGTAGTCTTCGCCCCCGAGATGACGGGGATTTTAGTACACGAGTCGGTGGGGCACCCCTTTGAACTAGACAGGATATTTGGGAGAGAGGGGGCGGAGGCGGGAGAGTCGTACATAAAGCCGGGCAACTTGAGGATTAGGCTGGGCAGCGAGTTTGTAAACATCGTGGACTACCCGGCGCTTCCCGACACATACGGCTTTTATCTAGTAGACGACGAGGGCGTCGTGGCGAGGCCTAAGAGGCTGGTGGAGAGGGGCTGGGCAACTGAGTTTATTAACAATAGGCAGTACGCGGCTTTGATAGACGTGCACAGCAACGCCGGGGCCAGGGCCTCTGCCTTCGACAGAGAGCCGATACCCCGCATGTCGAATACCTACTTAGAGCCGGGGGACTGGCCCCCCGAGGAGATCATCAGAGACACCAAGAGGGGGGTCTACGCGGTGTCGTACACCGAGTGGAACATAAACGACACTAGGTACTCAGGCCGTTATGGAATTTTCGAAGGATACCTCATAGAAAACGGCGAGTTAAAACACCCAGTAAGAGGATTTATCGAGGTAGACACGCCGGAGCTGTGGGGCAACGTCGACGCCGTGGGGAGGGACTTTAAGCTCTACGTGGGGACGTGCGGCAAGGGCAACCCGCCGCAAGGCGTCCCGGTGACAATGGGAGGCCCGACGTTTAGAAGCAGGGGGCTTAGGGTGGTATGATTTTGAAAATTTTAGAAGGGCTGGCGGACGAGGCCGCCGTCGTTAAGACGAGGGTGGAGAACTACATGGTGCGGTTTGCCAACGACGAGATTTCAGTGTTTAAAAACTGGACTGTGGAAAACACAAACCTCTACGTGGCCAAGGGGAGGAGGGTCGCCTCGGCAGGTTTCACCGGGAGGCCGGCGTTAGGCGAAGTGGAGCGGCTGGTCAAGAGCTTAGAATCTCTTCCAGAAGACCCATTGTATGTCGCCTTAGGCGGCCCTGCGCCTGTCAACTATTCAGAGGCCGTGGAAGATTTTTCAAAACTGCCAGACTTAGTTAAGCGCGCTGTCGAAGCAGCGGTGGGCGTGGAGAGAAGCGCCGGCGTTGTGGCGTACGCACACGTCTCCGTGGAGTATGAAGACTCTGTGGGGAGGTCGGGGAGGTACTCGGTCAACAGAGTCTACATGGCGATGAGGTCGTTTTTAGGCGAGTTCTCAGCGACAAGCGCCGCGGCAGCCCGGCGGATTTCAGAACTCAAGGCCGAGGAGCTGGGGGCTAGAAACGCCCAGTTGCTGTCCTTGTCAAAAGGCCTGCCGCAGATTAGGATAGAGCCGACTAGAGCCGACTTGCTTCTCTCGCCGCTGGTCTTCGGCCACTTAATAGGCGAGGCGGCGGCATTTTGGACTAGCGGAGCTGAGGTGTTGGCCGGCAGCTCTAGGTACTCTAAAGAGGACCTAGGCGCCGCCGTGGCGAGCCCCGTGCTTACAGTAGTGGAGAAAACCGCCGACCCCGCCTCCTACGGCTTCACCCCCTTCGACATCGAAGGCGTCCCCGCCCGGGCGGTGGAGTTATACAGAGGGGGCGTCTTGACGGGGCTTATACACACGCGGAGGACCGCCAAGGCCCTCGGGGCAGAGCCCACGGGCCACGCCTTATTCCACTGGGTCAGGCCGCACCCCGGCCACATCGAAATCGCAGGTGGAGACGCGTCAGACGACTTAGAAGATTTGTTTGAAGAACTCGGGTCCGGCTTTTACATACACAACAATTGGTATACCAGATATCAAAACGTGAAGACCGGCCAGTTCTCAACAGTAGGCCGCGACTTGGCGCTTCAGGTTAAAAACGGGAAGCCCGTCGCCGTGGTAAAGTTTATCAGAATCGCCGACACGTTAGAAAACGTGATTAAGAACATCTACGCCTTGTCGAATACAGCGCGGCAGGTATACTGGTGGGACATGCCGGCGCCTGCCACCGCGCCGTACGCCCTAGTACGCAACGTCGGGATTACAACATAATGCGGCTACGCGAACAGTTAGATGTAAGAAAGTACTACGAGGAGCTTAGACGCCGCCTAGAGCCTTCTCAATACGACATCTATGAGTTAGAGAGGCTTGCCGAGCTTGTGGCACAATCTCTAATAGACCTCGCGGCGATGTATATGAGAGGAAAGCCGCCCACATACCGGGCGTTGTTAGAACAATTCGGGCGGGAGATAGGCTACGACCCGCAAAGGCTGGGAGCCGTCGCGGCCCTGAGAAACGTCCTTATACACCGATATTTCGCAACGTCGGTGGAAAAGGAGCTGGCGGCGTTTAAAAATCTTGTCGAAATGATGCCGCAAGTGATTAATCTGGCAGAGCGCGTCATAGGCGACAACCCGCGTATTGAAGACGCGAAGAGGCTTGGAGAAGTCTTTAAAAACACGGAGTAGTGTACGCCTACCTCTTCGGCTCTACTGCTAAGAAGAGGTGTGGACGAGATTTAGACATCGCAGTAAAATTCGCCGAAGATAAGAACTTAATGGACATAGCCATGTTGATAAGAGACGCAGAAGAAGCCCTCGGCCTGCCAGACGGCTTAATAGACGTCGTGGACTTAGACGACGACCCTCCGCACATCGTCATCTCTATTTTCGAAAACTTCGTTGTGATATACGGCGACGAGGAGGAGGCAGTCAGATACCTGACAGAGAGGTGGACAGAGGCACAAGACCTCCTCACCACCTATAGAGTATTTAAACACGCGCGTAGTTAAACACGTGTCAATTGAAGAGGTGAAGAAGGTGTTGCTAGAACACCCGGAGATCATAGCCGAGGCCCTGGAGGCCAGGCCGCAGATCCTCTACGAGGCGCTGGCAAAGCTAACCCCCTGGCAGATGTTAGTCACAAAAGAAGACTTAGCCAAAACTGAAAAAAGCCTATCAGACAGCATCACCAGGTTAGAAGATAGGCTTGAGAGATTAGAGGATAGGCTTGAGAAGGAGGTTAAGAGGCTAGAGAACATGATAGCCGCCCTCGGGGCCAGGCGGGGGGTCTGGAGCGAGGAGACCTTCCGCACGGGGCTACTGGAGATCCTGGAAGAGGCAGGTTGGAAAATAAAGAAAGAGTTATTCTACGATACAGAGGGCTACGTCTACGGCTTCCCATCCGAGGTCGAGATCGACATAGTTTTAAGAGACGGCAAGATCATCATGGTCGAGTTAACAGCTGCAGCCAAGCGGGGAGACTTGCCTATTATTTTAAAAAAGAAGGAGTACTACGAAAAGAGGACAGGCGCCAAGGTAGACGCCGTGTACGTCATCACGCCGTTTATCCACGACAAAAACCCCGAAAGAGTAGCCGCCATGTTTAAAGAAGCCGGCGTTAAGATAGTCTACCCCACCCCTTCAGAAAAATAAGCAGTGGTGCGGCCGCCGGGATTTGAACCCGGGACCGCCCGGTCTTCAGCCTTAC
>JBEULK010000079.1:0-15275 GCA_041287325.1 Pyrobaculum sp.
TATCTTGCAGGCAACGCCGAGGCTTTACGCCTCTTAAAGGAAGCGGGTTTTTTAAACGAGGATGAGCCGACTTCGCGGGGCTATGTGCTATACAAGGCGTTAAAACATGGTTACGACGTATTAAGCGCGGTAAGATACCTCGGCTGGGACGACTTCGAATACTTCCTAAGGCTTGTGTTTGAAGAATTCGGATTTTCCACCGCCGCCAACCTACGACTGAGCTGTGATAGAGGAGCCGAGTTTGACATTATCGCATGGAAACGGGACTTAGCATTTGTAATTGAGGCTAAGAAGTGGAGGAGCGGCTGGGGGAGGTGGGGCCAAGTAGCGCGGGACCACTTAGAAAAAATAAGAAGATGCCTACCTAAACTACTTCTCTTTGCTCCGTCGGTAGTACCCCTTGTAGTTACGTCTGCTCAATTTTCCTCTATTATTAACGGCGTGCCTGTTGTTTCTGTCGAGAAAATAAGGGACTTTCTCACCTCTTTTGACCACTTCCAAGATCAAATCGTTATGTTTCACTAGACATTCCTCGCATGAATATACGTAAAGATCTAGTGAAAGCTCACTTTTTATCTTTACAATGTTATAAATGTCTAATTTTTTAAGACAAAAGAAGCAGTAAGTCATGCCTTTTCTGTTTTTGCTTGTGTTACTTCGAAGTCGGCGACGATGCGTGCCCTGTTTTTTGGAATGAGTATCCTCTCGGCTAAGACGCTTAACAACGTTGCGTAGAAAATTGGGATAGATAAAAACTTGGCAAAATTACTCAATACAATAACCACATCGCCGCCAACTATGTAAATATACGGCAATGGCATTGAGTATAACAAGGCTAACAGCGCAAGGGCCTTAGACAGGCGGCTAACACGTATTTTTTCCACATATTCTATGTAAGCCGTCAATGCGACAAGGATAATCACGAATAAAAGAGCAAGGGGCCATGGAATTTGGAAAAATCGTTCGGAGACGCCTCCCACCACTATTTCAAAGGTTTTTACATCTACTGCCGTCGTGGCGTAATATGGTATGCCGAGAGGCTTTACCACGAGTACTAATAAAGCAAGCAAAACTGCTAGTATTGTCAACATCGCTATTGTTAGTTTACCACTTTTAAATAGTTGGAGGAGCCACTGAGTATTTAAGCCTCCCAACGACCCAGTCCTTTAAGACTATTCTAGCCGCTTCTTCTAGGTTTACCCTCCCACCTCTTAAAAGTCTGCGTTTCACACGGCCAATTTCTTCCAGCGCGTTTTCCAAGTCGCTGTCTATGCCGTAGGCCTCTTTTAAAGCCGCCGGGTTGTAGGCCAATACTCTTTTTAACAAGGCGTATGCATAGGGCACGGGGTCATCCACTGTGCCAGGGTCTATGAGTCCCCTGATAACATCAAGCGCAAGGTCTCCCGTGGAGCTAGTCTTGACAATACCCGGGGTGTCGAGGACTAGGAGCCAAGACTTTGCCTTGACTAACTGCTCCCCCCTAGTCCAGCCGGGCTTTGGGCTTGTGGGAGCCACATGTCTGCCTTTTAAGTAGTTTATAATTGTCGATTTTCCAACGTTGGGATAGCCCACGACGACCACAGTGGCCGGAATCCGAGGCGCTAACGCTCTTATTTTTACAATTAACTTCCTAGTGCCAAGTCTATGCTTAGCGCTTATGTAAACTACGCTGAGGCCGCGTTTTTCGAAATACTTTTTCCATATGTCTAATACGTCTCGTTGTACTAAGTCTGCCTTGTTGATAACTATGAGAAGTCTCTTGCCCATACGCTCCGCCAGCTTTTCCACATCTTCGTTTCTAGTAGCCAATGGGTCGCGTGCGTCTAACACCTCTAGCACCACGTCGCCGTCTTCGATTACTCTCCGTACAAGCCGCCAAGTCTCCTTCACGTTAGTTACATTGCAAATACTTAAAAACTAAGTATTGCGCATAGGCATGTCTTTTAAGCCGCCGCCCTCTAGGCTTGAGTTAATACGGCTTAGGCGGCAGTTAGTGCTTTTTCAACGAATGAAAAAGACGTTAGAAGACGCAAGGAATTCCACAATTCAGAGAATTAGGGCGCTTGTGGGAGACTTAGAGAAGATGAGGAAAGAAATAGCAGACAGCTTCGTCGACGTGGCTAACAACTTCAAAATCGCCGTGGCTAAGTCTGGCATTGACAGAATTGAGAGCCTGGCAGAACTGATGCCAAAGACTGTAAAAGTCGAGCTGGTAAACAGAGGCACTCACATAGGGCTGGAGATTAGCGGATTTGCGAAATACCCGAACTACAGCCTAGCTACAGAGCCCGCCGAGTTAGACGTTGCTTTGGCTAAGGCTGCCGATTTGCTTAAGAAGCTGATTGAGTTTGCAGAAAAAGAAACTTTGTTCTACACGTTGCTTAACCGCGTGAGGGAATACCAACGTATGATAAATGCAATAGACTACGTCGTGATCCCAAGGATTAGGGAGAACATACAATACATAAGGCTGGCCTTAGAAGAGGGAGAAAGAGAGGAGTTTATCCGGAGGAAGATAATTACGTCACTTATATAAATCCCCACCTCTGTTGCGATCATGTCTATGAAAGACCTCAACACACTTATTAAAGAATTAGTCGATAAAGAAATCGAAGGCGTCATGTCAATAGTAAAGGAGGAGCTTAAGGTTTTGACATATGAAATAGATAGAAAAATAGAGGAGTTGCGTCAATATTTAAAAACCTAAGAAGTTTAACGCTTATGAATGCCAAGGCGGTACTAATTGCGGTATTGGCTTCGGTGTTTGTGTTTGCACAAGCCTCTGAAATGAAATATATTGGAGCTGGGATTGCAGTAGGACTCGCAGGCCTCGGGGCTGGCATAGGCGTAGGCATTGCAGGCGCGGCCGCCATGTCTGCGATGGTGGAAAGGCCGGAGGAGAGAGTGTGGTACCTCATATTCCTTGCCTTAGCTGAGGCGATAGCTATCTACGGCCTTTTGATAGGTATATTATTAGTGCTTTAAAGCCTAGTCAGCGGCTCAAATATCTGTCTTCTTTTTTCCACCGATATGCCCTCTGCCAGCAAGGCCGCGGCTCTGAGTATTGTGGTCACTTCTGCCCTTAAGTATTCTAAATGAGCTGCTAATGTGCCTAGAGAAAACTCTGAGAATTTTACAATGTATATATCTGCTAAGCTTTTCACATAGGCAGGATATATATTGTCCATGGCCACGGCTATGTTTTCTAAACTGGGCGACCCAGCTACTATGTCTACTAGAATTCGCCCCCACGGCCTCGCCTCGGCTTGTTCTAAGAACTTAGTCGGCGGGTCTCTGACAGCCGAGAGCACAAGCGGAGTGGGCTTCCCTACGACTAGCTCCTCTACCTCTTCTGAAAGTCCCCACACCCTAGCCCTTATTGCAATTAATGAGTTGAAATATTCTGCCAAGTCTAGCACAAAGGAGTTGAGAGACTTATCTTTCTGTGTCAGCGAGTTGTTTATGTAGTCCTCTAGCCACTGCCGGTCTATAAACACCGAGATCTTGTCTTCGCCGTATTTCGCAGCTAGTTCAAACGCCTTGGCGGCTGGGTGTTTCATCTGTCTAAGTCTCTCGCTGACCTCTTCTAAATTCTTGGCGCCGATGAGGTTAGATACGACGTGCCTCCTCTTGGTGAATTCTAAAGGCTCCCACAGCACGAACTCCTCGGGGTTTTTACCTGCCTTTATAGAAACCGTCACGTTGCGTATGTTGTCATATTCAAAATACTTCAACGAGGCTAAGATTACGTTTTTCGCATCGCCGCGTGAGCCCAGATATATAGACCTAACTCTGTCTAGGTAGGTCCGTATTAACTCCCCTCTTAGGTCTTTAAGATTTTCTTTTGTAAGTTTGTCTAGTGTTATGTGATACGAGGTTGTTTTTAAAAAATTTAGAAATTCATCAAGTGTATTTGCATAAATTAATGATATTAACTTGTCTCTAGAGAGTTCCCTTGTCCGTAACCCCCTGACGCGAGGCCCCAGCGACGGTCTTTTAAGTACAGAGCTCATAAATTAAGAAACTGAAGCACTTGTTGTACGAGCTTCGCCTTGTTTTGTTGATACTTCTCTAAGATCTTCCGACGCCTTTCCTCAGCTTCGCGGTATATCTTATCTACTTCTTTTTTTGTTTCTTCTATAGCCTTTGTTCTATATTCAGAAATTGTGGCGTTGACTACCTCTTCTATCTTCTTAGCGACGGTGTTTGAATGTTTTTTAGCTACTTCATCTAGTTGAGATAGTATTTTTATCTTCATCTCGTCTACGCTTTTTAAAACGCGGTCTACTTCCTCAAGTTGTTTTAAAACCTCCTCTATTTTAAGCATATGTGCAAAATATAGCTTTTTTTAAAAAGTTGATGACTCCAGGACTGGCAGATGTATGACGAGACTTCTCGCGTCTGATCAGTAGCGCGGAACTTACATCATTCTCAGCCCGTCCCCATTCTGCCTCATCTCTACATCTACTTTTGCCAAGTTTAAATAGTAGTATCTCGTTGCTTACATGATTTTACAAGTTGTGGAACAAGTGGCGTTTGCAGTTCTGATTCTATTTGCCTTAATTATACTTGTCGCCATACTCTCATCTGCAATTCGTATAATTCCTGAGTATCAAAGAGCCGTTAAGTTTAGGCTTGGCAGAGTAGTGGGCGTCGTTGGGCCTGGCCTTGTGTTTATCATACCTATTATAGACACTATCATGAGATATGACTTAAGAGTTGAGGTAGTGGACGTCCCTGCTCAGAGGGCTTTGACTAAAGACAACGTGGAAGTTACTATAGACGCCGCAATTTACCTCAGGGTAATAGACGCTTTAAAAACAGCGTTGACTGTGAAAAACCACATACCAGCAGTGGCTATATATGCGGCATCTACGCTACGCGACGTAGTCGGCATGGTTGACCTAGACACGTTGTTGACGCATAGAGACGAGATAGCTAAAAAAATCGCGTCTATAGTAGACGAACACGTCACTCCGTGGGGCGTGAAGGTGACCGCCGTTGCGATTAAGGACATAAAACTGCCAGAAGTTCTCCTAAGGGCCATGGCGTCGCAAGCAGAGGCGGAGAGAGTTAGGAGGGCTAAGATTACGCTGGCATCTGCTGAGTATGAGGCTAGTAAAATCTACCTAGAAGCTGCCGAGCGTTATTCTCAAAATCCCACAGCTGTGCAGTTGAGAATGATAGATGCATTGATTGAAATCGCCAGAGAACACAACTTGATAATTGTGACGCCGCCTACATTAGAGTATGTTGCTCTACCTATGGCTGTGGTAAAAAGAAGCGAGGAGTCTAAGGGGCGCGATAAAATTTAAAAAAGTAAGTAGGTCGTTTTAATGAGGTTGCTCCTTGTTTTTTTGTTGATTGTCGCAGTCACTCACGCGTATACAGTGTATACTTTCTACATTGTTAAAATAGACGGAGTAATAGGGCCTTACACTCTCTCACAAGTGCAGAGGGCAATATCTGTTGCGGAGCAAAACAAGGGAGCCGTTGTGTTACTTCTCTCAACTCCCGGAGGCCTTGCAGACGTCACATTGCAAATTATGAAAGAAATTGGGAATTCCCCCGTGCCAGTTATAGGTTTTGTCTACCCCGACTATAGCTACGCCTGGTCGGCAGGCACCTACATCTTGATGTCTACTCACATAGCCGCGATGGCCCCCCACACAGTAATAGGGTCTTGCCAGCCTATCGCCGGCGGGACTCCAATTAACCAGTCAAAGACGATAAATGCATTAATTGGATACCTCGAGACCGTTTCAAAATCATACGGACGAAACGGAACTTTTGCAAGACTCTGCATAGCTCAAAACATAAACCTAGGCGCCGACGACGCGTTGAGATATCGCGTCATAGACCTAATAGCCCTCGACTTAAACGACCTCTTTAGAAAAATAAACGGAAGCGTAGTCCTTCTGCGCAATCAGAAAATTGTGGTCGAGGTAAGGGGAGTGCAAGTCAGGTATGTGGAACCCACTCTAACCGAAATATTGCAAATGTGGCTCAGCGATCCAATTATTTCTAGTATCTTGTCTCTCCTAGCCTTTGTTTTATTACTCGCCGCCTTTCTCACAGGCCACCCAGCCGCCGTGGCGGCGGCCATTATTTTACTAATCATATCAATATTTACATATCTGCCAACTGCGTGGCTGGGGTTGGCCTTAATAATCATGGGTGCCGCGTTGATTATGTTAGAAGCGTCAACTGGCATGTCTGCACACGGCGCCGTGGCCGCGGTAGGCGTTGTATTAATAATAACTGGCTTCTTGTCGGCCTACCCAGCTAATTTGTTCAGCGGGGAACTTATTAGAATAGAAAACTGGTGGCTTATCTATTTAGGTCTTTACGTGAACATAACACTTCTTGTCGGCTTCATGATTTTTATGGTTTATAAAATTGTTACTACGCACAGGAGAAGGCCTCCATCGGAAGTGCTCATCACTCTTAGGGGAGTAGAGGGCGTTGCCATAGACGACTTGGCCCCAGATAAGCCTGGGTTTGTAAAAGTCTTTGGAGAATATTGGAAGGCGGTGTCTTCCACTCCAATAAAAAGCGGGTGTAGAATACGTGTAGTGGAAATCCAAGGAGATGTGTTGAAAGTAGAGGCTGTTCAGTGCTGAGGCCTCGTAGACGGCTGAGTTGTCAGTATAGGTGATATATTGATGTGCTTCCTAAGACTTATGTTTATCCACCTATTAGCTCTCTACGGCATTTTATTACTGGCGATGGGCGTGTTGGGGAACGAGGCGGAGCTTGTTGTCCTCGGGCTAGTCATGTTATTTGTGGGAAACATGCACAGGGTGGCTAAGGCTATTTCAAAGTCTCGTCGTGTAAATTTTTAACGCTGTGACTCTAATGTATAGATGGAGAGCTAAGGGTCTACTGATGGGTGAGGAGGCTCTCTATCTGACAGCTTTGGCTGTCTTAAGGTGTAATTTGTTTGAAACCGTTATATACAACTACTTCTAAGTCTCTTATGTTATTGCAAGCAGAGTTTTACGGGCTGTTGACGCTGGGCGCTGCAGTGGCGGCGCTGGGCGTTTTGTTGTTCTTTGTGTCGAGGAGACAGCCCCCAGCCCCTGTTCAAGAGGCAGTCAGGTATACTCCAGGCGAACAGGAGATACTCAACAGGCTGGGTGATATAAGAGAGAGACTGGAAAAAATGATACCGCCTTACGGGAGAGTGGGGTACATACCATCTACCCTAGAAGAGTTGAAAGAATTGCTAGGTTTTTCATACGTCAAGCTCGGGGATAAAGAACTTGGCGAAAAGAACGAATTTGTTAAACGTTTTGAGGACTTAGACGTAGATTTTCTCCAAGCGTCTATAGGAGACTCGTACGTGTACGTAGTCCGTAGAGGCAGTAAAAGGCTCGTAGCTGTGGGCAACCAACATCTAGACTACCTCACAATAAGATTTCTTAACGAGTTCCTTGACTACACCTAGCCGCCTCTTCTGCTAAGTCACGTTCTACAACCTCCCCGTCTGGCGCTGTTTCTCGAAAAATTTGAGCCTCGTACGTGTATATCTTTGTCTTAGGGTCTAGCCAACAATCTCCTGGGAGCCAGGCCTTTATACAAGTATGCGTCAAGAACTCAACAGAGTCCCAACACTCCTCTACAGGTACCTGTGGCAGTAACAGCCCTGAGTAGGGGCCTCTTTTTACCACAAGGCCGTGACGCCCAACGACGACGAGATTGGGATATCTTCTGGGGTCTTCCTGTAGAAGTAGGAGAGGGCTTAAGATAGATACCTCAAAAACAACGTGAGGCAACTCGTCTTCTCTAAGCGCAGGAAAGCGCGGGTCTTGGCAACACGCCCCTATGGCGCTGTATACTGTCGCAAGGAGAGTGTTCTTATAACCCTCGGGGTACCCAATACAACCCCTAAGCTCGTATTTCTCTCCTGACACAGTTTCGATGTTGGTAAAAACCCCGTAGGCGTCTTGTATTAACTTGGGAGGCGGGTTTTCTGGAATTTGTAATCTCCCAGTCTTTAAATAAGTTGTGACGACTGTACGGGCGGTCTTGACTAAGATCCTCCCCTCGTCTATTGTGTAAGGGCGGAACATGCAAGTCTAGACGCACGTTTTTAAATCTGTTCAAGTAGTACTTCATGCCCAGATGTGCCGTATGTGGAAACGAGGTTAATTTTAAAAACGTGGCGTACATCCGGGAAGAGATGTTTGTCTGCAAAGACTGTTTCCCGCAGTTTTACGTCAAAAGTTTGTGTAAAGTTGTAGAACGTAGATTAAGGGGCGAGAATCCCCTTGCATGTGTCTTCTGTGCGTATAAGAAGACGTGTGACCTACATGTACAAAAAGTAGTTAAGTCTCTTTCTTAACTAAGGCCAGGAAAAAGCCAGGTGTGTTGTGTACGTGCGGCAAAAACCGTCTGCACTCTGCGCACCCCCAGCCTGGCGACCCTATAGGTAAGTCTATGTCTATGGGAGTAGCCTTTGTTTTGCGTAATACCTCCTCGTTTTCGATGTACGTAAGGGTGCAGGTGGAGTATACTACGTAGTCTGCGATTTTTAATGCTGTTTTTAAAAACTGGATCTGGTACTGAGACAAGGTCTTGGCTGTGTTAAAAGAGACTTTGTGGTAGATCTTAGGTCTCACTCCTAGGTCTGTACAAGGGGGGTCTACTATGGCAAGCCCGGCTTTTAACCTGGGGAAGTCTCTGTCTAAATATCTACTGTCGTGTAATAAAATGTCCACATACATGTCGAGGCCTAGTCTCTGTACTTCCTCTCCTAGTCTATTGATCTTTGGCCAAGACCTATCCACGGCAATTGTCCAAATCTTAAACTGAGCCGCGTGAGTACACTTACCGCCAGGCGCGGCGTTTAAGTCTACGACTTTACTCACGCCGAGTTTTCTAATGACATATCCTACGGCGATTGCTGGAAGGCTTTGGCTGTAAATCAGTCCTTCTTTATACTCCGGGAGGTCTCTAATTTTTGGCGTCTTGTAAAGAGACTTCTCTACCTTTATATAAAGTCCTCTACGAGTTTTTAATACGTAGTCGCTGTCGGCTACTGCGACTCCGTACGCCACCACGGTGCCGTCGTCGGCAATTACATTGACCTCCTCGCCGCTCCTCACTTCGTCTGTTTTTAATACGCCAGGGGCGTACAAGTCTGCGCCAAGCATCACGCTCTCAGCTGCCTTCTTGTCGGCAACTACGAGCTTCTTAGCCGTGGGGATTTTATAAGGGCCTTGGACCGGGGCCCAAATGGCCTCTTCTACATGTTCATCTCTGTACACAGAGATTCCTCTCTTTCCCAAGATTCGTATTAGATCGCCAGGCGTCGTCTTTGCTGTGTTCACTCTTAGGTAGTAGCGTGGTGGAGGCGTTTTTATGGCTTTAAAAAGTGCGTCAATTTCGCCATCTGTTAGAAATTCTAAAAAGTGTTTATATAACTGGCTATCTATTTCAATGCCATGTAAATTCATTAAGACGATATTATTTTAGTTAGGATCTCTCTTGCCCTTGCAGGATCTTTTTTTGTTATTTGCCAAAGGTCGTCGTCGGCTCTTAGGACGTATCTATAGGTTTTGTTCCGCTTGTTTTCATAAGCAGTTTTTATAATTTTGTAGTGAGAGAGTTTTTTTAGTAGCCGCGCCGCCTTTAATACAGCGCTGTGGTCGGCTCCTAAGCCTGCCAGCTTGGCTAAGGATGTGGCTTTGATGCTAACTACGCGGCCTTTTGCATTTAGTAAGAGTATTATTAACGCCTCAATAAGTTTTTTCTCAATTTGTTCAGGATGCATCGTGATAAGAAATTCTATATTTTTAAAGTTTTCTCCTTAACAATGTATAGGTCTTTTTAATAATAGGATTTTTTAAATATTTCTCACGGACCTATACGCTTATTGTTGTAATAGTTTTCGTAAATTTTTATGTAGAGGCTGTGTAGCCACTCCTCGTTCTGTTATTATCCCTGTGATATACTTAGGTGGAGTTACATCAAACACAGGATTATACACAGACACGTCTCTTAAAGTCACGTAGACTTTTCCCTGTGTAGTTCTTACCGTCTTCACTTCGTCGGGGTCTCTTTCCTCTATGTGTACATCGTCTACGCTACTTCTAAAGTCTATGGTAGATGTGGGCGCAAGCACGTAAAACGATACGCCGAATTCGTGAGCTAGCACAGCCTCGTTTAAAGTACCTATTTTGTTAAACACGTGTCCGTCTAGAAGGATTCTATCTGCGCCAACCATTACTATGTTAGCCTTTTTCTTAAGTAATACTAAGCCGACTGCTGTATCTGCGATTAATGTAGTGGGGATGCCGTTCTCAACTAGTTCATATACAGTCAGCCTCGCGCCTTGTTGCCACGGCCGCGTCTCTGGTGCTATTACAGAAATCTTTTTTCCCATCATAGACGCGACGTAAATTGGCGCTGTTGCAGTGCCCAGCCCTGTGCCTGTGGCGAGCCCCCCGGCGTTACATATTGTAAGCACAGTGTCGCCGTCTTCCAAAAGCTCAGCTCCGTAAATGCCTATCCTAATCTCAGCCTCTAGTTCTTCCTCAAAGATTCTTACGGCTTCTTTCTCTAGTTCTTCTCTTAATTCATCCACTGAGGATGTTCTGGTCGCAGTTTCAAGCGCCTTGTTGTATATCCTGTCAAGCGCCCAGAAGAGGTTTACGGCCGTCGGCCTGGTTTTAGATAATATCTGTTTCGCGGAGGCCAAGGCGTTTAAAGCGTCTGATACTTCTTTTAAGTCTTTTTCGTAAAGAGACATCACCATGCCAAAAGCGGCGGTGATTCCAATAGCGGGAGCGCCTCTTACGGCCATGTTTTTTATCGCGTCGGCGACTTCTTCCACGGTCTTAATTTCTATGTATCGAGTCTCGAATGGCAATAGGCGCTGGTCGAGAAGCACGAGCTTGCCTTTGTGCCATTGAATAGGCTTTACTTTTGGCCTATATTTTTCTCTTATTTCTTTTACAAGCTTTTCCATGACATGTAGTAACCACTTATATAAAGCAGTTACTGGCTTAGGAGGCTTTTACACAGTGTTGGTATTATTTGTTTTAGTCTTACTGCTGTTATAAGGTATTCATAATTTTTTGTTTCTTTAGGTAGTTTTTTAAATATTTTTTCACAATCAATTTTTTCACATAGACATTGGACATCTGGACATTGGGCAATTGCGTCAACCTCTGCCTCGTCTAGGCTTGTATATATCTGTGCGATAAGCGTAACAAAACGCATAAAGGCGATAGTAAACGCCGAGTACAAGTCGTCGATAGATAGAAAAATATAGTCTGGTAACAATACAACTTCTACCCCAAGCTCTTTGGCGAGTTCGCGGGCCCCCTCATCGGCGTAGCCTCTGGCAATTACCATGGGCTTAGCGCCTATAAGCTTGGCGTTGACGTATGCCTGTCTAATTCCTGCGATGTCGACTCTACCCGCCTTAACTTCGATGGCATAAGTCTCTCCTTTATTATCTACGGCTAATATATCTACTTCGCCAACCTCGACGTCTCCGCGGTATATCTTATAGCGCAATGCCTTGGGAGTAAAACCTAGGCTTGGCAAAATGTCAAGGACATATCTTTCAAACCTAGCGCCCATTGGTTTTTTAAATTTTTGGTGTTCAAATATGTGCACGCCTTGTTGTACACGTTACCTAAGAAAGAGAACACAGTAGCAAGAGATCTTTGTGACTGCTTATACCCACACGACCCGGGGGTGAGGTGTGTGGCATTAGCCACAGGCAGAGTATACGTAGAGGCAAGTAGACTAGATGTGTGTTTGGGACTTAACTACTTTCAAAAACTTGTGAAAAAAGTGGAGTATTTCGACGAAGTTTCTTCTTCTCCGCCTAGTTGCGTCAAGTGTGAAGTGGTGGAGGTGGGAGGGCTTTATTTTATCCGTAGAGTTGTCTAAAAGTTTTTATATACACTTATTTCAGAGTACCTCGGTTATCTGAAAGTATTTATAATGGCTTAGTCCATATATTCATGCGCATTATCATTAACGAGGGAGTCTTCTCACCTAGCTATGTACCGGCGAGGCTTCCACATAGAGAAGACCAATTAAGACAGCTTGACATGTTTCTAGGTGAGTGGCTGAAAAACCCCGGTTCGCATTATCCAAGAGTCACTCTCTTGGGGCGCCCGGGCACTGGCAAGACAGTCACTATTAGACATCTGTGGGAGCTTAGGAAAAACGAAGCTGTGGCTCGTTTTGTTTATGTCAACGGTTTCATATATAGGAACTTCACCGCAATAGTGGGAGAAATAGCCCGTTCTCTGTCTATACCTTTTCCTAGACGAGGCTTGTCGCGCGATGAGTTTATAGCACTGTTGGTAGAACACCTACGAGAAAGAGATCTCTACATATTTTTAGTACTCGACGATGCTTTTAACTTCTCGCCAGACATACTTTCTACTTTCATACGACTTGGTCAAGAGTCTGATAAGTTGGGTAGTTTCAGAATAGCTCTTGTAGTTGTTGGGCATAATGAAAACGTGTTAAATAGCCTTGACCCCTCTACAAGGGGAATAATGGGTAAGTCTGTGATTAGATTCCCGCCGTATTCCAAAGACCAGATATTTGAAATACTGTTAGACAGGGCGCGGGCCGGCCTCGCGGATGGGTCGTACAGCGAAGACATTCTTGAGCTTATAGCAGACTTCACTGGGGCGCAGAGCCTCCTCGACGCGGCGAGGGGAGACGCAAGAATAGCTATTGATATACTATACAGGGCCGCCTACATAGCTGAACAAGCTGGCAGGAGTAGAATCATGCCCGAGGATATACGAAGAGCGTCAAAAGAGGTGCTTTTCGGAGTTTCTGAAGAAGTACTACGCGGCTTGCCGCTACACGAGAAGTTATTCCTCCTAGCCATTGTACGCGCCCTTAAGACATCGCACTCATCTTATGTTTCTTTTGGAGACGCCGAGGATATGTACAGAATGATATGCGAAGAGTTTAGAGAACGGCCAAGAGTACATTCACAACTGTGGAGTTATCTAAACGACTTACGAGAAAGAGGAGTAGTTGAAACCAGGCCTAATAAGAAGGGAGAGGGGATGCGAGGACGGACCACGTTAGTATCTATCGGGACAGAGCCGCTGGATACTTTAGACGCTGTTTTAACACGACTAATCAAAGAAGAGTTGAGATGATAGAAGTCATATTAGGAGCGCCGCTTAGAATTCGTATTATCATGACTCTGTGGAAATACGGCGAGATAAATGCCACAGAGCTTGCGCATATCCTAGGCACGAACTACCGGGGTTTAATAAGACATGTGCAAGAACTTTCAAAATTCGGCATAGTAGAGGAGAAACGCGTAGGTCGTATCCGACTAGTCAGACTACGCAACATAGGTCCAATCGACGAGTTAATTAGAGCGTTAATAGAAGCTGAAAGGTACTTAAATTCTAAAGAAGAGTCTTTACATCAATTGGGCTAATGCCGAGCGCTCTGGCGATTTGCTCAATAATATGCTGATCTTTTTTACTAAGAACTGCTAATACATACATAATTTCAGAGTTTACCACAGTCTTAGATACATGCAAATTTTTTGAAAGATACTCAACCACCGCATCTCTACGCTTACGCATCTCTTTTGACCTAGCGAGTAAAAGTAGCCTTTGAGGAAAGCCGTATTTAATAAATGGGGGAAGTCTCGGCTTATTTCTTACCTGCGACACCCCGCCTAGCGCCAACTCCATGGCGTATGGCAAAAGCTCCCATTCCTGCATTTTTTTGATTCTTCCAAGAAACACATCTGCTTTACTTAGACGGTCATACGCCTCCGCCATTACTTCTACATCTTTATAGACTGTGGGTATAGTCTCCAGGGCCCATACAAAATACTGTTCCCAGTCAAAGGAGGGGTTAAACGAGACCGCCCTCGCTTCGTCAAACCAACGAGCTTTGTAGACTTTATCTAATACTTCAAACATAGAGAGTTGCGGATTTCTCTCACCAGTTTTCTTTATATCGTCAATAGTTAAAGTCCTTCTCCCAGAGAGGTACATCTGCAAGTCGTTAATAGCTGCGCGCAAGTCTCCGTAACAACCCTTTGCAATAGTCCTCAACGCCTCCTCTTCACATTTCGCCCCCTCGCTTGTACATATTCTCCTAAGTACTTCTACTATGTCCTCTTCCGTTAGCCGTTTTAAATTCACTACAAGAGATAAGTCTCTAAGAGGTCGGAACTTGGGATCATAGGGATTATTGGCTGTCATAATAATAGGTACCTTAGCCGTTTCTATAATCTCCACTATGGATTCAAGACCGCCTTGGTCCTCCTTTATGTGGAGTCCGTCTACTTCGTCAAAAAGGATTAACTTACTTTGGTACCCAAATAAAGAACCCTCCCTAAGCCCCCTACCTACAACCTGCTTAATCATTTCCCCAGTCCTTACATCACTGGCATTAAGTTCAATAAGCTCATAGCCTATCTCTCTCGCCAATGCGTGTACAAGAGTAGTCTTGCCCACGCCCGGCGGACCCGATAGGAGAACCGCCCGGGCTTCTAAAACTTCCTTATCTCTTCGTTTAGCCCACTTGGCACAAAATTCTTTCGGTGCCTTAAACTTTGCACATATCCACGATGCCAATATCTGTTTTGCCTCCTCTTGGTTTACAACCTCGGAAAAAGTTTTTGGACGATACTTCTCAGTCCAGGGGATGGGCATTACTTCTTCCGAGGCGGCGTTGCTTTGGTTTTTTTGCCTAAGGCGCTAAGTCTCGTTAAGAAGTACATCATCTGAATTTCTTCGTCTGCGCCCTGGATGAGCCTGTAGTCAACGTCTGCCAACAATTCGGCAATTTCTGCCTTAACTTCATCATCTAACTGAATTTTTACCAGCTCTCGTTGAAACGTTTTTATGAGGTCTACGGCAGCTATGCCTTTCACGTACATTAACTCTCTTAGCTTATCTCTTGCCTTAGCCACATCGCCCATCAACGCCGTGTTAAAGAGTTCTACTATGTCAGCGGGCCTCACAGTAGTTGCGGCGGATGCGACGGCATTAGCGTCTAAAACCTTGTTAACGGCGGCTGCGACTTGAAGTAGGTTTATAGCCCTTCTCATATCGCCCTCAGAGAGCTCGTATATTAAATCCACGGCGTCGTCTTTTAGCTGAACCCCTTCGTTATTCGCAATTGTCCGAAGCCGCTCGGCCATAAGCGACTTAGGCATTGGAGAAAAGCGGAATACCGCACATCTCGAAATAATTGGGTCTATAATCCTAGACACATAGTTTGCTAGTAGTATGAATCTTGTGTTTTGT